>NZ_CP031167.1:3438000-3792000 GCF_004346925.1 Stenotrophomonas sp. ASS1
CCGCGGGTCGTAGAAGGACGGGCCCTTGACCAGGCCGATCAGCAGCGCGATCTGCTCGGTCTCCAGCGACTGCAGGTCGCGACCGAACCAGAACTCGGCGCCAGAGGACATGCCATGGATGGCCTGGCTGCCACGCTGGCCCAGGTACACCTGGTTGAGGTAGGCCTCGAAGATGGTGCGCTTGTCGTAGCGCGCTTCCATGATCAGCGCGTAGAGCACTTCGTTGAATTTGCGGGTAACCGTCTGCTCCTTGCCGATGCCGAGCAGGCCGCTGCGGGCCAGCTGCTGGGTCAGCGTAGAGGCGCCCTGGCGGCTCTGGCCACCGGAGCGGATGGTCACCCACACCGCACGGGCGATGCCGGACAGGTCGATGCCGTGGTGGCGGTTGAAGTCCTTGTCCTCCACCGCCTGCAGGCCGGTCACCAGCAGGTCCGGCGCCTCGTCCATGCGGATCAGGCGGCGTTCTTCCTGCTTCTGGCCGTACAGGGTGGCGATGCGGGCCGGGTCCAACCGCGCGGCCTTCAAGGCCTTGCGGTTGTCGGCGTCGCGCAGCGAGGCGACCGCACCATCGGCCAGTGACAGCTCGAGCCGGCGCGGGGCAACCCGGCCATCGACGTCGTTGTAGCCGCGGCTGGAGATGACGAAGCGCCCGCCGTTCACCGCATAGGTGGCCGGCTCCTTGCCCTGGCCGTCATCGCGGTAGGCGGAGGCGGCCAGCTCGGTCTTCAGCGTGGACGCATCCATCGCCTTGCCGGGGGTGAGCACCAGCGGGCGCGCGTAGACGCGCGTCGGGATCTGCCAGCGCAGCTCGCCGAAACGCTGGGTCACCTGCTGGTTCAGGTACAGCGTATAGGGAATGAGGAAACCCAATCCCAACGCGACCGCAGCCATGCTCCAGGTGATCAGCCGGCGCCGCCACAGCGGGCCGTTGTCCTGCTGGTCGTCGTCGTCGAAATCGTCGATGTCGTCGGAATCGTAGCGTCGGGGCACGGGAGAAGCATAGCGGTGGCGTCAGCGGAGTCTACCCCAGCACATTTCCCCAAGGCAGTTCCTTGAAACCGCCTGTTCAGCGACCTACCGGTGGTAGCGCCCCGGACTTGCCTCGAATTCCATCCCACAACCCCTTTAACATGAACCTCAACCGAACCCAGCGAGGGGCTAGGAACAAGCTGTTTCCCATCAACTTCAGCAGCAGCCGCGGCACATCCTGAGCAATCCAAATCCAAGGCGTATAGGCACGCCCATAGAGCAGGACCCGATTGCGCATGATGTAGTAGAGCCGGAAGGGCTTGTGCACAATCACACCGTCGGGTTTTGCGCGTGAAGGCAGTAGTTCCTCGCCGATGCTGTGGGTCATCTGCGCATCGCAAATGCCGTACAGGGCATGGCCACTGCGCTTGGCGCGGAAGCACCAGTCCATGTCCAGATTGTCAATGAACAAGGATTCATCCATTGCGCCGATCTCCCGCAAGGCAGTCATTGGTATCAGCGAACCGGATGTAATGAGGAAATCACAAGAGATGCGCTGACCTGGCCCACCGCGCAGCTTGAAATTGAATGGGAATCCAAAGCGAACGAACGGAGCAAGCATGCCATTGCGCGAATCCCGAAACTGCGGGCCGACAGCCGCCACACTCTCATTCTGGGCCAATTCGACCAGTGCGTTTCCCAGCAGAACGACCATTCCCGGGGCCAGTATGCTGTCTTGGTCCATAAGCAACACATAGTCGAATTCCAGCGCCCGTGCACGCTCATAGGCTCGATTCAAGGCACTGCCAAGACCAACATTGATTGGTGAAGCAAAAACGCTTATCCCCTCTTGATCACCCAGCAGTTCAGCAACGTCAACAGCGCTGCTGCCATTGTCGAACACCACCAGATGCCCGACCTGCTGCAGCACGCTGTCAACCACATTCCGCAGCAAGACGGGATTGGGCCTGTAGGTAACGATCACGGCGCAGACACGCTTGGTGTCGAAGACAGACCCGGAGTCGGGGTTCTGCAGAATCACTGGACTCATGGCATCAGATCACTGGCTGCGGACCGCAAGCCATTTGAAAAGCGATGGTAGCGGCCACTGGCCACTTCCCTGAAGACCTGCAGCAAACGTGCGGACAACGACATAGCAAGTCCGGTACGTGCCTGTGCATGCTTCAGGCGCTGCTCGAGAATCTCGGTCTGCACAGCATCAAGCAGCGGCCGTCCCTGCTGCGCGCGCAACTGCAAAGCGTAGAGGCGCTGCAATGCCGCCACCAGATAGTTGCGACGTACCACGGCACTTCTCAATGCACGTTCAAGCACACCCCGCCTTTGCGCCCCCACCTGGTTCCTGTCGTGCTGACGGTAATCGGTGGTGATGGCCTCAATACAGTCCAGTCCACCGCTGGCTGCTGCCACCATCGCCAACCATTCGTCGTGGATCCAGCCATCAGCCACTGGCAGCGCCTCGGCGATGAGATCGCGGCGCAGCGCTGTGACCGCACCGGTTACGATGTTCCGGCCGAGGAGGACTTCAAATCCTTCACCGCAATGCTCACGTTCGATGTCCCGGCGACCAATTGCCAAGGCCTGAAACAAGGTCGCCTGCAGAGGGACACCGTCACCGTCGACCAACTGCGCATTGCTGTGCAGGAGCCGCAAACCTGGACGCGCATCGAAGATCCTCAGGAAGGTCTCGATCTTGTCCTCGCGCCAGAGGTCATCCTGGTCGCACAGGAATACGATGTCGCCGCAGCACTGCGACAATGCGCTTTCGAAATTGCGGACGTATCCGACGTTCTGCTGCTGCTGTCTGAGCACCACTTCGATACCCCTCGCACGCAAGTTCGCCACCTCCTGTTCGAGAACACCCCATGTACCATCAGCTGAGGCGTCGTCGACTATCACTACTTGCGTAGGCAGTACGGTCTGGGCACCGATGGTGCGCAGCTGGGCGGCAATGTAGCGCTCCCCCTGCCAGGTACATAAAGCAACAGAGACGGTGGTTGTGACGCTGGGCATGTTCACAGGAGCGGCCGGAGCGGGTGGACTATACCCCACCCGCCCGCTCTACACGAATCGCAACAACTTCAGCGTCTCTGCGATTCACCGCCTGCCCGGCGCAGGCGGTCTTCGAACGCCGGCAGCTCGGCCAGGTCCGGTTGCAGCAACCGGGCCTGTTCGGCGGCGTGTGCCGCGAAAGCCAGATCGCCGTTGCCGAGCCGTTCGCTGCCGATCGCCAGCCAGCGCTGGGCCAGGCGCAGGCGTGCCGAGGGAAGCCCGGCCGCGGTCGGCGATAGAGTCTGCCACGCCTGCAGGCAGGCACCGGCCGCCTGCACGCGATTCTGCCGCAGGTTGTCGTCGAAGCAGCGGCGACTGGCGGGCAGCAGCCGCGCTGCGGCAGCCTTCACCCGTGCATCGCGTGGCGCCAGTGACTGCGCTTCGCGCAACGCGTCGAACGCACTGTGCCCGGGGGGGCTGATCCATTGCCCGGCACGTTCGGCGCGCTCGATCCTGCGCAGGTGGTCGCGCAGTTGGCGCTCGCGCTGCGTGTTGCTGACCGCCGGCTGCTGCAGCGCCTTCTGCGCCTGTTGGGCGCGCTGCAGGCGTTGCGCGAGCTGCTGTTGCGCCGCCGGCGAAGCACCCAGTTCCGCTGCCAGTGCGGCATCGGCCTGCGCCGCTTCGAACTGGAAATCGTCGGCCTGCTTCTGGCTGCGTGCCAGCACCGCCTGCAAGGTCTGTTCGCGGCCGCGCTGGGCACTGGAATCATCAACCGCCACTGCCAGCACGGCGAGGAATCCCTTCGCTGCGGATTCCAGCTGCCGACGCTGCAAGGCGCGCTGGGCCTGGCGCAGGCGCTGGTCGACGGCCTGTGCCAATGCTTCCTGGCTGGCGGGCAGATCGGCGTGGCCGGCATCGAACTGGCGCGCACGATGCAGTATCGCGGCTGCCTCGGCCAGCTCGCCGCGTCCGGCCAGGATGCGGGCCTGCTGCAGCAGATCGCTCAGTGCGTCCTCGCGACCTTCCAGCGCCGGCAGATTGTCCGGCTGCAGTACCAGGATGCGCTGGAACAGGGGCAGCGCGCTGCTGTCACCGTCGTCCAGCCGGCCCGCTGCAAAGGCGTTGCGCGCCTGCGCCAGCAGTGCACCGATGCCGGCGCCTGCGCTGCGCCGGGCCTGCAGCTGGCGTGCCACGGCGTCCGCATCGCCCTGCGGCACCTGCAGTTCCCGGGCCAGTGCCAGCGCCTGCGCGCTGCCTTCGAGGTCGTTGGCCTGCAGTTTTTCGCTGGCCTGCTGCAGGGCCGCGGCGCCGGTACGGGCCAGCCCCTCACGGGCCTGCGGACGATCACCATCCAGCGCCAGCACGGCCTGGTAGCGCTCACGCGCACCACTGCCATCGGCGGCACTCAGCCGACCGGCCGCCAGTGCGCGATCGCCTTCGGCCAGCAACTGTTCAATCTGAGGCTCATCCCAGAACCAGTCGGCCAGCGGCTTGCGCAGCAGCACCAGCAGCACGAACACCGCCAGCGCGGCGACCAACGCCCAGCGCCACACCCGGCGCGCGTGACGTGCCTGCAGCCACCACCAACGGCCTTCGCGGCGGACGCGGTCCAGCGCAGGATGTTCAGCGCCATGCGGGCGATGCGGAGGCTCGCGTTCCATGCGTGCAGGGTAGCCGGGGCAGCGTGAAGCTCAGCCGAGGCGACGCGCCTCGCTCACGCCGGGCAGCGCATCCAGCTTGCCCAGCAGGGTCGACAGCTGGCCGTAGTCGCTCACCTTCAGGCGCAGGCGCAGGTGGGCACGGCCACTGTTGCGCACGTTGTCACTGTGGATGTCGAGCACGTAGGCGTCTTCCTGGGCGATCAGGTTGGTGATGTCCTTCAGCAGCCAGCGGCGGTCGACTGCAGTGACCACCACGTCCACTTCGTAGCCGCCACCGGCCTGGCCCCACTCCACAGGCAGGATGCGCTGCGGGCTGGTGGCTGCCAGCCGGGCCAGCGCGGCACAGTCTGCACGATGCACGGTGACACCCCGGCTACGGGTCAGGTAGCCGACGATCGGTTCACCGGCCACTGGCTGGCAGCAACGCGCCAGCTGCACCAGCAGGTTGCCCACGCCCTGCACGGTGAACTTGGACTTGCCCAGGTTCTCGCGGCGCGCGGTCGGCCGCGGCAGGGCTGGCGCGGGCGCCGGCTGGCTCGCTGCACGCTCGGCTTCCAGCAGGGTACGACTGACCTGGTTCGGGCCGGTGTCACCCAGCGCCACCTGGATGTAGAGGTCGTCAACGCTGTCGGCATGGAACTTCTTCGCCGCCACCGCCAGATCAGAATGCTGCAGGCCCAGACGCTTCAGCTCGCGCTCGAGCAGTTCGCGCCCGGCCTGCACGTTGCGCGCGCGGTCCAGCTTGTGGAACCAGCTGCGTACTTTTTCGCGCGAGCGGTTGCTGGCCAGGAAGCCGTTGGCCGGCATCAGCCAGTCGCGGCGCGGATCGGCCTCCTTGCCGGTCAGGATCTCGACGCGGTCGCCGCTGCGCAGGCGGTAGGTCAGCGGCACGATACGGCCATTGACCTTCGCACCACGGCAGCGGTGGCCCACCATCGTATGCACCTGGTAGGCGAAATCGAGCGGCGTGGCGCCCTGCGGCAGGTCCAGCACCTCGTCCTTCGGGCTCAGTGCATAGACCCGGTCCTCGGTCAGCTCGGCATCGAGCGCCCCGGCCAGTTCATTGCCCTGCCCGTCCTGCGCCTGCTCCAGCAGCTGGCGCATCCAGGTGATCTTGCGGTCGAAGGACTTCTCCGCGCCCTTGCCGCCTTCCTTGTACTTCCAGTGCGCGGCCACGCCCAGCTCGGCCTGCGAATGCATCTCGTGGGTACGAATCTGCACTTCGATGGTGCGCCCTTCCGGGCCGACCACGGCGGTATGCAACGAGCGATAGTCGTTGGCCTTGGGCCGGGCGATGTAGTCGTCGAACTCGCTGGGCACCGGCGCCCACAGTGCATGCACCACGCCCAGCGCGGCGTAGCAGGCGGCGACATCGTCGACCATGACGCGCACCGCACGGATGTCGTACAGCTGGTCGAACGCCAGCCGCTTCTTCTGCATCTTCCGCCAGATGCTGTAGATGTGCTTCGGGCGGCCACTGACCTCGGCCTTGATGCCCTGCGCGACCAGTTCGCGCGACAGCACCTTCTTGACGTTCTCGACGTAACGCTCGCGGGCGATGCGGGTTTCGTCCACCTCCCGCGCAATGCGCCGGTAGGTCTCCTGTTCCAGGTGGCGGAACGCCAGGTCCTCCAGCTCCCACTTCAGCTGCCAGATGCCCAGACGGTTGGCCAACGGCGCATGGATGTCGCGGGTCAGCTGCGCCAGCGCGCGGCGTTGCTCGTCGTCCAGCTTGTCGGCCGCGCGCATGCGCGCCAGCTGCCGCGCCAGCAGGATGGGCACCACGCGCAGGTCACGGATGATCGCCAGCAGCAGGCGGCGCAGGCCCTCGCTGTTGCGCCCGGCCTCGCGGCCGGCGTGCAGCGCCCACACCGGATCGGCCGCATCCTGGCCATCCAGCAGGCCGATCACTGCGGCCTTGTGGTTGCCCAGCGGCAGTTGCTCCAGGCTGGCGCGCAGGCCGGGCAGATCGAACAGCAGGGCCGCGACCACCGCGCCTTCGTCGGCCGAGAGCATCGCCAGTGCGTCGAGGGTGTCGCCCAGCACCGACCAGCTGGCGCGCATCTGATGGTCGCAGTCCGGCGCTTCCCAGTGCCCGCGCAGGGCCTGGCGCAGCGGAGCAGGCAGCACGGCTGCCGAGGGGCGGTTCAACAAGGCATCCAGGCCGGGGACGGAAGCGCGGTTCACAGCATCGAGCAGGCAAGACAGAGGCCCCTACACTAGCGCCGGCGCCGTTCAGGGACAATCACCGCGGCCACCATCACCCGGCATGAAGACATGCCGCTACACTCGCGGGCAAACCCAGGAGAGTCCCGACATGTCCTCGATCGTCCCGCGTTTCCGCCTACGGCTGCTGGCCTGTGCCGCACTGTTGCTGTCCCTGTCGGCGCCTGCGCTGGCCCAGCGCGTGGTGGAGGGTGACCTGCAGCAGCAGATGTCACCGGCCGAGTTCAAGGCGGCCGGCCTGGACAAGCTCAACGCGCAGGAACTGGCCACGCTGAACCGCTGGCTGCAGGGCAAGGTCGAAGCGGCCACCACCCAGGCGGTTGCGGCCGTACGGGAAACGGCGCGCGAGGAAGGCCGTCAGGAAGTGATCGTGAAGAATCGCGGCTTCTTCGATTTCGGCAGCAGCGAGCCGATCACCGGCGTGCTGCAGGGCGAGTTCCGCGGCTTCGGCAAGGGCCGCGTCTACGTGCTGGACAACGGCCAGGAATGGGAGCAGACCGATGCAAGCACCCTGGCCGGTGTGCGCAAGCAGTCCCCCGCCGTCAGCATCAAGCCCGGTGTGATGGGCGTGTGGTACCTGAAGGTCGACGGCGTGAACACCCAGCCGAAGGTGCGCCGAACCAAGTAACGCCGTGACGTTGCTGCAGAGCCGAGCGAGGGCTCGGCTCTGCAGCAACGACGTCACGCCTGGCGCAATGCGGTCACCCGCTGCGCCAGCTTCTTCGCAGAGATGCCGGTGCGCGCACCCAGCTCCTGCGCGAACAGCGATACGCGCAGCTCTTCCAGGTCCCAGCGCAGGGCCTGCCATTGCGGGCGCTCGCGCAGTCCCTGCTGCTCCCCCACGTCCAGCGCTTCCAGGAATGGGTGCAGTTCCAGCATGCGCGCCTGGTCACGCGGCGGATCACGCTTGGCGCGCTCGGTGCGCAGAATCATGGCCTTCAGATAGCGCGGGTACTGTGCCAGCGCGTCGGCCGGCGTGTCACGCAGGAAGCCGGGATGGATCAGCCCGACAAGCTGCGCTTCCATGTCGTCCAGATTGCCGCGCGCCCAACCCATCAACGGTGCTTCCAGCATCGGCTTCAGTTCCGCCACCAGCGCCAGGATGGTTTCGGCCAGCTTCAGCCGCGACATGGCCTCGCCGAACAGCGCCTTGGCCGCATGCTCACGACGCTGCTCGAAGGCTGCCGCATCGCGGATGTCTTCCAGCCCCTCGGCCAGCACCGCGTTCATCGCCGCATCGACCAGGTCACCACGCAGGCGCTCCTGCGACTCGATCGCCGCATACAACAGGCCGGTCTTGGCACCGACCGGCAGCTGCTTGCGTGCCTGCTTCACCTTCTCGGCCAGGGCAATCTCCAGCAGACGGCGCACGCCCAGCGGATGGGCCTCCAGCGCCTGCTGGCGATCGGCGAAGATGCGCAGCGCCACGCTGTCGCCCTCGTCCAGCAGCGCCGGATAAGCCGGCACGCCCGCTTCACCGGGTACCTGCAGCGGAATCGGCGTGGCCGGGAACGTGCGAAGGCCATCGGCGGCCATCTCGCGCCCAGCGCGTGCAGCGAACGCATCGCCGGCACGACCACCGAATTTCGCGCGCAGTGCGTCCAGATCGCGCGAGGTCGCCAGCACCTTGCCCTGCTCGTCGCGCAGCCGCAGGTTCATGTGCAGGTGCGGTTCGATCGAACCAGGCTCGAAATCGAGCGCGGTCACCGTTGCGCCGGTCGCACGTGACAGGAAGCGCGCCAGTTCGCCGGTAATGGCATCGGCGCTGGGCTGCGGGAACGCCTCGTAGAACGCGCGGCCGAAGTCCGGTGCCGGCACGTAGTTGCGGCGCATCGCCTTGGGCAGGCTGCGGATCAGTGCCGAGGCCTTGTCGGCGACGAAACCCGGCGCCAGCCAGCCCAGTTGCACCGGGTCCAGTGCGTTGAGCAGGTGCAGCGGTACGTCCAGGGTCACGCCATCGTCGTCGGCACCCGGTTCGAAGCGGTAATGCAGCGGCAGGCGCGCCTGGCCCAGCGGCAGGTACTTCGGGTAACGCTCCTGTTCGCTGCCCTCACCCGGCAACAGATCGATCAGCGACCAGTGCAGGGTCTTGCGCTGTTCCGGTGCCAGCCCCTTCCACCAGGTATCCAGACCCGCCGCCGAATGGATCTGCGGCGGCACCCGGTCCAGGTACCAGCGCGCCTGCCAGTCCTCGTCGGCAACGATGCCAGCACGGCGCAGCTTGGCTTCTTCCTCGCGGGCGATCTCCAGCACTTTCTGGTTGTCGGCCACGAAGCTGGCGCGGGTGTTGATCTCACCGGTCACCAGTGCCTGGCGCACGAAGATGTCGTGCGCTTCGCCCGGCGCGATGCGACCGTAGTGCACCGGCTTCTTCGGCGCCAGCACCAGGCCGAACAGGCTGATCTGCTCGGAGGCCAGCACCTGGCCCTGCGCGCGCGACCAGTGCGGATCGAAGTGCTTGCGCAGCAGCAGGTGCGGCAGTTCGGCGATCACCCAGTCCGGCTCGATCGTCGCCAGGGTCATGCCCCACACCTTCTGCGTATCCAGCAGGTTGGCCACCAGCAGCCACGGCGGCGGCCGCTTGGACAGCGCCGAACCCGGGAACGGCAGGAAGCGGCGCTGGCGTGGCGCCTGGAAGTCACCCTTCTCGGTGCGGTGGCCGATCTGCGTCGGCAGGCCCGCCACCAGCGCCCGATGCAGTGTCTGGTACGCAGCGGCACGCACGCGTTCGCTGAAACCGCCGCCAACCGGTGACTGTTCCTTCTGCGCACGCACGGGCACTGGCGCCGGGGCCGCCTCGGCCTTGCCTTCGCGGGCCAGGCGCGCGGCACGGTGCAGCTGGCCACGGGTGGCCTTCACTGCAGCGGCGTCATCGCGCGCCGGAGCCGGTGCACTGCTGCCAGCCAGCAACGGCGCCATCGAGGCCTCGTTGGCCTCTTCCTTCCAGCCCAGTTCCTCGCACAGCAGGCGTAGCTGTCGATGCAGCTCGCGCCACTCGCGCATGCGCAGGAAGCCAAGGAAGTGGCGGCCGCACCAGTCACGCAGCTTCGATTGGGTCAGGTCTTCATGGGCCTGCCGGTAGGCATCCCACAGGCGCAGTACACCGACGAACTCTGACCGCCCATCGGCGAACTGCGCATGCGCGCTGTCGGCCGCGCCACGCGCTTCGGGCGGGCGCTCGCGCGGGTCCTGGATGCCCAGGAACGAGGCGATCACCAGCATCGGCCGCAGGCAGCCGGCGGCCTGCGCGGCGACCAGCATGCGCGCCAGCTTCACGTCCACCGGCAGGCGTGCCATCTGCTTGCCGATGGTAGTCATGCGCCGCTCGGCGTCGATCGCGCCCAGTTCGGTCAGCTGCTGCCAGCCATCGGCCACCGCGCGTTCGTCCGGCGCTTCCAGGAACGGGAACTCCTCGATGCGGCCCAGGCCCAGCTGCAGCATGCGCAGGATCACCCCGGCCAGGCTGGAGCGGCGGATTTCCGGATCGGTGAACTCGGGCCGCGCCTGGAAATCGGCTTCGGCGTACAGGCGGTAGCAGATACCTTCGGCGATACGTCCGCAGCGACCTTTGCGCTGGTTGGCGCTGGCCTGCGAGATCGGCTCGATGTGCAGGCGGTCCAGCTTGTTGCGCGGGCTGTAGCGCTTGACGCGGGCAAAGCCCGGATCGACCACGTAGCGGATGCGCGGCACCGTCAGCGAGGTTTCCGCCACGTTGGTGGCCAGCACGATGCGCCGGTTCGGCCCGGGGTTGAACACCCGGTCCTGGTCCTGGTTGGACAGGCGCGCGTACAGCGGCAGCACCTCGGTATTGCGGTACTTGCGGCGTTCCAGCGACTGGTGCGCATCGCGGATCTCGCGCTCACCCGGCAGGAAGATCAGCACGTCGCCGCGCGCATCCAGGCGGGTGATTTCGTCGATGGCCGACACGATGGCGTCATTGACGGTACGTTCGCCCTGGTCTTCGCCCTCGCCTTCCAGCGCGCGATAGCGCACTTCCACCGGGTAGGTGCGGCCTTCGACGCTGATCACCGGCGCATTGTCGAAATGCTGGGCGAAGCGTTCGGTGTCGATGGTGGCCGAAGTGACGATCAGCTTCAGGTCCGGGCGCTTGCGCAGCAGCTGCTTCAGGTAGCCCAGCAGGAAGTCGATGTTGAGGCTGCGTTCGTGCGCCTCGTCGACGATGATCGTGTCGTAGTTCGACAACCAGCGGTCACTGGCAATTTCCGCCAGCAGGATGCCGTCGGTCATGAACTTGATGCGGGTGTCTTCGCCGACCTTGTCGTTGAAGCGCACCTGGTAACCGACCAGCTGTCCCAGTTCGCTCTGCAGTTCCTGCGCCACGCGGCTGGCCACCGCACGTGCGGCAATCCGTCGCGGCTGGGTGCAGCCGATCATGCCGGCCTGGCCACGGCCTGCGGCCAGGCACAGTTTCGGCAGCTGGGTGGTCTTGCCCGAGCCGGTTTCACCAGCGATCACCACGACCTGGTGGTCGCGGATCAGCCCGATGATGGCGTCGGCTTCACGCGCAATCGGCAGCTGCGGGTCCAGAGTAATGGACGGCTGCTGCTGCGCCCGTGTCATCCGGCGCTGCACCGACGCCTGCAAGGCCTGCTCGAAAGTGGCGGCCAATGCCGCATCCTGTGGCTTGGCCTGGCAACGCGAGAGCATCCCCAGCAAACGGCCCCGGTCGCGGCTCATGGCGCCGTCGATGGCGGCGCGCTGTTGGCGCAGGCGGGGCGATGGATTTTTATCGATAGAGTTCATCAATCGGTTCGTTCAAAACTTTGAAAGCGACCAGTCATCACGACCGGTTTATTGTGAAGGCCAACGATTCCACAAGGAGGAACCCCATGGCGAAGACCAAGAGCACGACCAAGGCCAAGACCGGCAAGCAGAAGCTTGCAGCGGCGGCACCGTCGGCGCCGAACATCGATATCGGGATCACCCAGGGCGACCGCAAGAAGATCGCCGACGGTCTGTCGCGCTTCCAGGCCGATGCGTTCACGCTCTACCTGAAAACGCACAACTTCCACTGGAACGTGACCGGGTCGATGTTCAACTCGCTGCACACCATGTTCGAGACGCAGTACACCGAGCAGTGGGCGGCACTGGACGACGTGGCCGAGCGCATCCGCGCGCTGGGCTTCAATGCCCCGGGCTCCTACCGGGAATTCGCTGCGCTGACCTCGATCGCCGAGGAACCGGGCCTGACCGACAGTGCGGACTGGCGTGAAATGGTACGCCAGTTGGTGGTCGCCAACGAAGCGGTCTGCCGTACGGCACGTGAAGTGCTGGACGTGGCGGCCAAGGGTGACGACGCCCCGACCGAGGATCTGATGACCCAGCGCCTGCAGACCCACGAGAAGTACGCCTGGATGCTGCGCTCGCTGCTCCAGTAAGGATTGAGGGGGGGGGCAGGGCTTGCAGCCCTGCACCCGCCGAATCAACGTCAACATCAACGTCAAAAGCTGGTTTCCTGTGGGTAGGCGGGGTGGGTCCGCTCTGGTAGGTGTCGACCTTGGTCGACGCGGATGAATTCATTCGATATCTGACAGATGTGTCGACCAAGGTCGACACCTACCAACAGCCGCGTGAACCTGTCGAGGGCGGGGCGGTGTCGGATTGCGGGGTGTCAGCCGCATGGATGCGGCTGCCAAGCCTACAGGGACGTACTTGCGGCGTCCCCGCAATCCGACACCGCCCCGCCAACCCACGGATCACCCCAGAGCCGGCTGTTGCCTTTGACGTTGCTCTGGCTTGAAGGCTTCTGCAGGTGCAGGGCGCAGCCCTGCCGAGACACCCCCGCCGGGGTAAACTAGCCGGATGGCTTCCCGTCCCGCGCACGACCTGCTCCAACGCGTCTTTGGTTACGACGATTTCCGTGGTCCCCAGCAGGACATCGTGGAGCATGTGGCTGCCGGTCATGATGCCCTGGTGCTGATGCCCACCGGCGGTGGCAAGTCGCTCTGCTACCAGGTGCCGGCCCTGCTGCGTGACGGTTGTGGCATCGTCATCTCGCCGCTGATCGCGCTGATGCAGGACCAGGTCGAAGCCCTGCGCCAGCTCGGCGTGCGTGCCGAGTACCTGAACTCGACCCTGGACGCCGAGACCGCCGGCCGCGTCGAGCGCGAACTGCTCGCTGGCGAGCTGGACATGCTCTATGTCGCCCCCGAGCGCCTGCTGACCGGCCGCTTCCTGTCGCTGCTGTCGCGCAGCCGCATCGCCCTGTTTGCCATCGACGAAGCACACTGCGTGTCGCAGTGGGGCCATGATTTCCGCCCGGAATACCGCCAGCTGACCGTGCTGCACGAGCGCTGGCCACAGATCCCGCGGATCGCGCTCACCGCCACCGCCGATCCGCCGACCCAGCGCGAGATCGCCGAGCGCCTCGATCTGCAGGAAGCACGCCACTTCGTCAGCTCCTTCGACCGCCCCAACATCCGCTACACCGTGGTGCAGAAGGACAACGCCCGCAAGCAGCTGACCGATTTCCTGCGCGGCCACCGCGGCGAGGCGGGCATCGTCTACTGCATGTCGCGGCGCAAGGTCGAAGAGACCGCCGAATTCCTCTGCGGACAGGGCTTCAACGCCCTGCCCTACCATGCCGGCCTGCCACCGGAAGTACGCGCCAGCAACCAGCGCCGCTTCCTGCGCGAGGATGGCATCGTGATGTGCGCCACCATCGCCTTCGGCATGGGCATCGACAAGCCGGACGTGCGCTTCGTCGCGCATACCGACCTGCCCAAGTCGATGGAAGGCTACTACCAGGAAACCGGTCGCGCCGGCCGCGATGGCGAGGCCGCCGAGGCCTGGCTGTGCTACGGCCTGGGCGACGTGGTGCTGCTCAAGCAGATGATCGAGCAGTCCGAAGCCGGCGAAGAGCGCAAGCAGCTGGAGCGGTCCAAGCTGGACCACCTGCTGGGCTACTGCGAGTCGATGCAGTGCCGTCGCCAGGTGCTGCTGGCCGGTTTCGGCGAGACCTATCCCCAGCCCTGCGGCAACTGCGACAACTGCCTGACCCCGCCCGCCTCCTGGGACGCGACCATTCCGGCGCAGAAGGCGCTGAGCTGTGTCTATCGCAGCGGCCAGCGCTTCGGCGTCGGTCACCTGATCGACGTCCTGCGCGGCAGCGAGAACGAAAAGGTGAAGCAACAGGGCCACGACAAGCTCAGCACCTATGCGATCGGCCGCGACCTCGACGCGCGCACCTGGCGCAGCGTATTCCGCCAACTGGTCGCCGCCAGCCTGCTGGAAGTGGACAGCGAGGGCCACGGTGGCCTGCGCCTGACCGATGCAAGCCGCGACGTGCTGACCGGCCGCCGCCAGATCAGCATGCGCCGCGACCCGGCCAGCAGCACCAGCGGGCGCGAGCGCAGCGCGCAGCGCACCGGCCTGTCGGTGCTGCCGCAGGATCTGGCGCTGTTCAACGCGCTGCGCGGCCTGCGTGCCGAACTGGCCCGCGAACAGAACGTGCCGGCCTTCGTGATCTTCCACGACAGCACTCTGCGCAACATCGCCGAACAGCGCCCGACCAGCCTGGACGAACTGGCCCGGGTCGGCGGCATCGGCGGCACCAAGCTGAGCCGTTACGGCCCGCGCCTGGTCGAGATCGTGCGCGAAGAAGGGTAGCGGCTCTACATTGGTGCTGGTCCAACCTTGAACCGGCCATTCAGCCGGAAGTGCATCCGCGCCCGCTTGCAGCTAGATTAGCGTCATGTCCCTGGCCTCGACCCTGCTCCGTGTCGTGCTCATGCTCAGCCTGTTGCTCAACGGGCTGAACGCGGCCATGGCCAGCGGTCACGAGGAAATGGGCCGGATGGCCCACGCCGCAGCCGCTGCCGTTGATGGCGGCACCGCCGACTGCCACCACCACGCCGGCATGCAGGCCGACGAGGCTCCGCAGGCCAAGGCCCCCGCCCACGACGCCCACTGCCAGATCAAGGACTGCGTGCGCAGCTGCGCCCAGCACCCGCTTCTGGTGGTGCAGCCGTTGCCGTTCATGGCCGGTCCGACGTTATCGCTGGCCCCGCAGCCGATGCCGGCCACTGGCCGTCCGGCGCCGCCGCTGCCGCCGATTTCGCGTCCTCCCATCGGCTGATTCCACACGCACCGTGCGCCCTGCGCACCGCAGCCGGCCGCCTGCCGGCGTCTTTACGTGTCTGGAGTCACCACCATGAATACCCGCATTCCCCCCGGTCCGGGCGCTGTGCCCATGCCGTCGCGCCGCCTGTTCGTGCAGGGCCTGGCCGCCGGCGGCGTGGTTGCCGGCATCGCCGCTGTCGGCGTGCCGCAGCGCGCGCTCGCCGCCGCCACGGCCGCCCCACGGCTGGCCGGCGCCCCCGCCGTGCTCAGCGACACCCGCATCGAACTGGCCATCGGCGAATCGCTCGCCAATTTCACCGGACGCACCCGCCCGGCGATCACCGTCAACGGCTCGCTGCCGGCACCGATCCTGCGCTGGCGCGAAGGCCAGACCGTGGATCTGTTCGTGCGCAATACGCTGGAACGCCATCCGACCTCGATCCACTGGCACGGCATCCTGCTGCCGGCCAACATGGACGGCGTGCCCGGCCTGAGCTTCAACGGCATCGGCCCCGGCGAGACCTACCACTACCACTTCGAGCTGAAGCAGTCGGGCACCTACTGGTACCACAGCCACTCCATGTTCCAGGAGCAGGCTGGTCTGTACGGCGCGCTGATCATCGACCCGGCCGAACCGGCGCCGTACCACCACGACCGCGAGCACGTGATCATGCTGTCGGACTGGACTGACATGGACCCGGGCGCGCTGTTCCGCCGCATGAAGAAGCTGGCCGAGCACGACAACTACTACAAGCGCACCCTGCCCGACTTCCTGCGCGACGCGAAACGCGACGGCTGGTCGGCGGCGCTGTCCGACCGTGGCATGTGGGGCCGGATGCGGATGACGCCCACTGATATCTCCGATATCAACGCGCACACCTATACCTACCTGATGAACGGCACCGCCCCGGCCGGCAACTGGACCGGCCTGTTCCGCAGCGGCGAGAAGGTGCTGCTGCGCTTCATCAATGGCGGGTCGATGACCTACTTCGACGTACGCATTCCTGGCCTGAAGATGACCGTGGTCGCTGCCGACGGCCAGTACATCCACCCGGTGAGCATTGATGAGTTCCGCATCGCCCCGGCCGAAACCTACGATGTGATCGTCGAACCGAGCGGCCAGGACGCCTTCACCATCTTCTGCCAGGACATGGGCCGCACCGGCTACGCCGCCGGAACACTGGCGGTTCGCCATGGCCTGCTGGCACCGATTCCCGCGCGCGACCCACGTCCGTTGCTGACGATGAGCGACATGGGTCACGACATGGGCAGTGGTGGCCACGGCGGTCACGACATGGCCGCGATGAAGAGCATGGAAGGTGGCTGCGGCGCCAGCATGGGCCACGGCGCGCACGGCGGCGGCGATGCCGCCAGCAAGGCACCGAAGCACCCCGCCAGCGAACGCAACAACCCGCTGGTGGACATGCAGAGCTCGGCCTCCGAACCGAAGCTGGACGACCCCGGCATCGGCCTGCGCGATAACGGCCGCCAGGTGCTGACCTACGGTGCGATGCGCAGCCTGTTCGAAGACCCGGATGGCCGCGAGCCGAACCGCGAGATCGAACTGCACCTGACCGGACACATGGAGAAGTTCTCCTGGTCGTTCGATGGCATCCCGTTTGCCAGCGCCGAACCACTGCGGCTGAACTACGGCGAGCGCATGCGCATCGTGCTGGTCAACGACACCATGATGCAGCACCCGATCCACCTGCACGGCGTGTGGAGCGATCTGGAAAACGCACAGGGCGAGTTCCAGCTGCGCAAGCACACCATCGACATGCCGCCGGGCACCCGCCGCAGCTATCGCGTGCGCGCCGATGCACTCGGCCGCTGGGCCTACCACTGCCATCTGCTGTACCACATGGAAGCGGGCATGATGCGCGAAGTGAGGATCGAAGAATGAGCCGCTCACTGCTTTCCCCCAGCCTGCTGGCCCTGGGCCTGGCCGCTGCATTGCCCGTGTTCGCGCAGTCGCACGCTGGTCACGACATGGCCGCGATGGATCCGCCCGCGAAGACCGTGAAGGCACCGGTCGAACCGGTCGATCATTCGAAGATGGATCATTCGAAGATGGATTCGGGCGCGATGGACCACTCAGCCATGGATCACTCGAAGATGGACCATGGCGCGAGGCAGCCGGCGACGATGGACCATTCCACGATGGACCACGCCGCGATGGACCACGGATCGCCTGCACCGACCGAGCCGCGCGAACCCATCCCGGTGCCGACCGACGCCGACCGCGCCGCGGCCTTCCCGCCCATCGCCCACGGTGCGATGGAGCATGCGCCAGAGATCAACAGCCTGCTGCTGATCGACCGTCTGGAACATTGGGATGGAAAGAGCAGCAATGGCCAGGCCTGGGAGGCCACTGGCTGGATCGGCGGCAACATCAACCGCCTGTGGTTGCGCACCGATGGCGAACGCAGCCGTGGCCGCACCGAATCGTCGTCGCTGGAAGCGCTTTATGGCCGAAGCGTGTCGCCGTGGTGGGACGTGCTGGTCGGCGTGCGCCAGGACTTCCGCCCGGCCGACTCGCGCACCTGGGCGGCCGTCGGCATCCAGGGCCTGGCGCCGTACAAGTTCGAGAGCTCGGCCACGCTGTACATGGGCTCCGGCGGCCAGGTGCTGGCCAAGGCCGAGGTCGAGTACGACGTGCTGCTGACCAACCGCCTGATCCTGCAGCCGCTGCTGGAAGCCACCGTCGCGGCCAAGGACGAAAAGGAGTACGGCATCGGCCGTGGCCTGAACAAGGTCGAAGCCGGGCTGCGACTGCGCTATGAGTTCAGCCGCCGCTTCGCGCCCTACATCGGCATCAGCCACGAACGCACGTTTGGTGACACCGCCGACTACGCCGGTGACCACGCACGCGACACACGCTGGGTGGCCGGCGTACGCATGTGGTTCTGAGCAGCAGTTCGTGAGCAATGGCCAGCCCCGGCAGCCGCCGGGGCCGGCTACACTGCGCCACGTTCCAATGCAGGCACCGCCATGTCGTTGCAGATCCGCCGCGCCACCCTTGCCGACGTCGACGCGCTGTCGGCCATCGCGATTGCCACCTACAACGAAACCTGGGGCGATTCCTATCCGCCGCAGGAGCTGCACGATTTCCTGCAGGCGCACTACAGCAGCGAGCCGCAGCGCATCGAACTGTCCGATCCACGCAGTGCCATCTGGCTGTTGATGGACGGTGACGCCGTGGTCGGCTATCTGGCCGCCGGTGCCAACACCCTGCCGCACACGGATGCACGCGAGGGCGACATCGAACTGAAGCGGTTCTACATCCTGGCCACACACCAGAACGGCGGCCACGGTGCACGCCTGATGGACGCGTTCATGGCCTGGCTGGACCAGCCGCAGCGCCGCACCCTGTGGGTGGGCGTGTGGGAAGAGAATTTCGGCGCACAGCGCTTCTATGCGCGTTACGGCTGCAGCAAGGTTGGCGAGTACGACTTCATCGTCGGCGACACCCACGACCGCGAGTTCATCCTGCGGCGGCCGTGATCACGCGCTCCATGTAGAGTCGAGCCATGCTCGACTGCACCTGATCCGTAGAGTCGAGATCCTATGTTCGTGGTCAAGCCTGCTGGAAGCAGGCTTGACCCACCTTCAGCATGGCCGGATCGAAGTCCCGGCCGCTTTTGAAGACACCCCAGGCGATCCTGGCCAGCTTTCTGGCCAGGATGTTGAAGACGGCGGTGCTGGGGTGACCGCGTTTTGACAGCTCGTCGTAGAGCGGTTGCCCCCGACGACACCGCTTGAGCCCCATGGCGGCCATGTAGAGCATCTGGCGCAGCACTGGCGCGCCCTGTTTGGACAGCCGACGCCGTCCCGTTCTTCCGCCAGACTCGTTGGGCCGGGGATCCAGGCCGGTGCAGGCGATCCACGCGTTGGCGTTGGCCAACGGCCAGCGCGTCATGTAGTAGATCAGGTGAGCGGCGACAGCGGGGCCGATACCAGGGATGGTCAACAGGCGCTTGTAGAGCGTGCCATGCTCTCCATCGCGACCCAAGCGCTGCAGTTCGCTTTCCAGCTCGGACAGCGTCCCAGCCAGAGCGCAGAACAGATCTGACAGCTCCCCGGGGGCACTTTTGCTTACCCCGAAGGATTGCTCCAGGCGCGCGCGTGTCTTTACCAGCGTCTGCCGCTTGCGCAGCAAATCGTGCATCTGCTGCTGCTCATCGGTACGCGGTACGTATTCACGCAGGCGATCGTTCTCCTTCTTCACGTATCGGGCGATCGCTTCGGCGTCCATGGCGTCCGTCTTGCCACGCGAGCCCGTCGCCCGGCCGTAGTGCTTGATCAGACGTGGATTGATCACATAGACAACGTGGCCTGCCTGGCCAGCCATCCGAGCCAACAACTCGTAGTACCGCCCCGTCGCCTCCATGCCAATCCGGCATCGCTGGGGCAAGGTGTTGAGCCACTGGGCTATGCCGGCCCGGGTGTTGGCGATCCTGTCGCCGGCCTTGCGGTCGGCCACTGCCGGTACGAACTCCTTGGAGTCCACGTCCACGCCAATATCGAGAGAATCAGACATTTGTACGGCTCCCAGCTATCTTTAAGGGGCTGGGGTGGTACCGCACCGACGTTAGCTTGCCTACATCGACGATCCCCTTTGGGGGCCGTACGATCCTTTATCGACGTTCCCCTTTGGGGGCCGTACGATCCTTTATCGACGTTCGTGTGCGGGATGGGGATCGCTCGACTCGTCTGTCGGCTAGTATCCGCAGATGCATGCTTGACGGTCCCTCCACCCTGGCTCCTACATACCGCGTAGGAGCCGGGAGGAACATACAAGCTTGCTCGACTATTGGTAACAAGAGCCAGTCGAGCAAGCTCGACTCTACAACGCCTCAGAAGTCGAACAGCTCCGACAGGAAGCTGTCCTTCTTCTTTTTCTTGTATCCGTGGCCCCGATTGTCCTCGTAGCGCTGGCCCAAGTGGCGGGTATCACGGTGCATCACCGGCGGCGGAGAGGATGCCGGATGCTGCTGTACAGGCGCGGGCGGCGGCACGGCCGCACCGGCACCGGCACGCTCGATGATCTTGTCCAGTTCACCACGATCCAACCACACGCCCCGGCAGCCGGGGCAATAGTCGATCTCGATGCCATGGCGTTCGGCCATCTGCAGGGTCTGGGTCTTGCACACGGGGCACAGCATCGGCATTGCTCCTGTCGGTCCTGCATCGACTGTACCTGTGCGGTGATGACTGTGCGGCAACGCATGACCGATGGCACAGGGACTTCCGACGCGTGCCGATGCGGCGGCAGTCGCACACACTGGGCCCCTGTTCCGCAGGGAGTGCGTACATGACCGCGTTGTCCCGCCTGCCCACCGCCGCGCGCCTGCTGCTGGTCCTGCTGGGCGTTGGCCTGGGCCTGAATCTGCGCGATATCGCTGCGGCCGCAGGGACTCCGATTCCCGCCCTGCCCATACCCTACGGCGGCAGCCTGCTGGACAACGCGCTGGCGGTGCTGGTGGTACTACTGCTGGCCACGCTGCTGCGGCCCCGTGGCATGGGCCTGCTGGGCAGCCTCGGGCTGCGCGGGAATGGTTGGGGCGGCCCGATGTGGGTGTTGCTGGCCAGCCTGCCGTGCTGGCTGGGCCTGGCGATGCTCGGCACCCCGAACACCGCGCTGACCGCGCTGGACGCCACCATGCTGGCCGTGCTGTTCCCACTGGCCGAGGAAGTGCTGTTCCGCGGCCTGGGCTTCGTGCTGCTGGTGAAGATCGTGCGTGGTCCGTGGCCGCTGCTCGCGCTGCCGCAGGCGCTGCTGTTCGGCATGGTGCACTGGCTCGGCTTCGGTGGGTTCGACGGTGGCGGCATCGCGCTGTTCGTCGGCGCAGTGATCGCCGTGGGCGGCTTCATCTTCGCCTGGCTTGACCACCTCGACGGCGACACTCTGTGGTGCGGCTTGGTCCTGCATGTTTCGATGAACCTGGCCTGGAATGTGTTCAGCCTTGACGACGCCGTCGCGCTCGGCTGGCAGGCCACCAGCCTGCGCATCGGCACCGCGCTGCTGGCGGTGGCGATGCTGGCCTGGCACGTGCGCCGCCAGCGACGCGGACAGCTGTAACGCCCACTTAGCTTGCCGTGCACGCCGGGCTCACTACCGGCTTGCGCATACTTGCGCGCCTTTCGCTCCCCCTGTTGTCCGGAGTTGCCGCGTCATGTTGCTGTCCAAGCGCTTTGTGGAACCGCGCGTCCTGCTGATCGAGGACGCCGAGGAAACCCAGGAACTCAGTCGCCTCGCCCTGGAAAGCCAGGCCTGCCAGGTCACCGCTGTCAGCAGCGCCGAGGCCGCACTGGGCCTGCTCAACGCCGGCGAACCGTTCGACCTGCTGTTCACCGACGTCTGCCTGGGCGGCATCAGCGGCATCGAAACCGCCAACCGCGTGCGCGAGCACCTGCCGCAGCTGCCGATCCTGGTCACCTCCGGCATGGACCAGCACCGCGTGCTGCCGCAGCTGCGCGCCGGCATCCACTTCCTGCCCAAGCCGTACAGCATGAGCGAGCTGCTCGATGCCATCCGCCTTTGTTTCCGCCATGCAGCAGATGCCACCTTGATACCGCCGCCGCAGGCCAGCGCGGCCTGAGGCAATCATCCACGCCTGGCGTGGATCTACTGATTCCGTTTCTCTTCGGCATGGATCCGCGTCAACACCACCGGTAGATCCACGCCATGCGTGGATGCAGCCCCCCATCAGCCGCCGGTGTACGGCCCTTCACCCGGCATCACCTCCAGCAGTGCGCGAGTGATCACCCGCGGGTAAACCGTGAGATGGTCCTCGCCGTCAATCACCACGTTGTCCACATTCAACTTGCGACCCGTGCGCTTCAGCTGGGCAGTGAAGTCCGCGGTCTGCCTCAGCATGTCGTTGCCGGTTGAATAACGCGGCCCTGGCTTGTCCGTCTCGTAACTGCCCACCGACAGCAGCACGCGCGTAGGCTGCGCAGGGATGACGGCGCCATCCTGCATGCGCGGCAGCAGAAGCTGGTCGAACCACAGCGAAGGACTGGACAGGATGTAGGTGCTGAACATGTCCGGTTGAGTGGTCAGCACATAGGCGCCGAACAGCGCGCCATAGGAATGACCGGCGAACATGCGCCGGGCGGGATCGGTGCGATAACGCGCATCGACCATCGGCAGCACCTGTGTCGCCAGGAAATCACGGTAGTGCGCGGCACCGCCGTAGGTGACGTCATCACTGTAATAGCCATCGACCGTGCGCGCCGGATTGCTGGGCGTGTAGTCGCGCGAGCGGCTCTGCTTTGAAGTCAGGCCTTCCTGCGGCGGCAAACCGACCAGGATGAAATTCTCGATGTTGACGCCCTGCTGCCCCACCAGATTGCGCACGCTGCGCACCAGCGGGAAGCTGTACAGCGCATCGGTCACGTACAGCACCGGATAGTGCTTTTCCGGATGCGCCGCATAGTCGGCCGGCAGCGCCACCCAGATCGGATAGTCGCGGCCCACGGGGTCATGTATGCGCAACGCTTCCGTATCCGGCAGCACCACGCCTGGCGCAGCGGCTGCCGCGCTCTCCTTCACTTCACTCTGCGTTGCCGGTGGTGCCACCGACATCGCACAGCCACTCACGGCCAGGCAGGCCGCCACACTCCATCCACGCACACGCTGCATCCACGCTCTCCCGTTGCGGGCGGCGCCCCCAGGTGGCGCCGCTACCGCATCCTCACACGTCGTGCGGTGCAGTGCCACGCCGGATCAGGGCGAGGCCGGCGGCGGTGCCGGGAACAGCGTGCGCAGCGCCTGCAAGGCGGCCGGATGATAGATCGTCGCGTGGGTTTCCTCCGGCAGTGGCAGGTACTTCACCAGCGGCGACGGCGACGCCTGCTGCAGCAGCGTGGCCAACTGCGCGGCGGACGCAGCCAGCTCCGGCTGCCCACTGCTGGCCAGGAATACGCGCGGCTGCGCACGCGTCACCGCCGGCAACTGCTTGGCCGCAGCGGCCAACATCGCGCCCCGGTTCCACCACAGGCTGGGGTCCAGCGCGATGTAGCTGTTGAACAGTGTCGGCTCCTGCAGCAACGTCTCGACCACGAACAGGCCGGCCAGCGATTCACCGATCAGCGCGCGCTCGTCGGTGGTCGGGTAGCGTTGGCGCACCTGCGGCATCAGTTCATCGCGCAGGAAGCTGCGGTAGGCCGCTGAACCGCCGATGCGGGGTGCGATCTTCTGGTCCTGCGGGTCGCTGCTGGGGCCCGTCATGTCGCGGCGGCGTTCGGTGTTCTCGATGCCTACCAGCAGGAACGGACGCATGCTGCCGTTGCCGCTCAGCACCTGCACCAGCCCTGCCACATGCAGGAAGTCCTCGCCGATGCCGCCATCGGCCATGTACAGCACCGGCAATGGTGCCTTCGGGTCCAGACCCCAGGGTTGCGGGCGGTAGACATTGATGCGGCGGGTTTCGCCCAGCGCCTTCGATTCAATGGTGAAGGTCTCGCCGATGACCAGCGGGGTTGCGGCGGCGGCCTGTGCGGACGGCGCCGGCTCGGCGGCCATCAAGGGTGCGGCGGAGATGGCGGACAACAACAGCGACAGCACGATCAAGCGCATGGAGCGGCCCATCCTGGGAAAGTGCCGAGCATAACGCCAAGGCCAAGGCGTCGGCCGATTCGGCAAGCCTGTACGTATGCTACGGCGCTGCGCGATGCTTGAACTGTATCGGGAAATGACTGCAATCGGGTTTGCTAGCATTCGTCGTTTCCTACAAGGAGTTGGGACATGGGGGGCTTCAGCATTTGGCACTGGATCATTCTTCTGGCGGTCGTCCTGATCCCGGTCGGCATCGCAGCCGTCATCGCAGCGATTGTTCTCAGGCGAAAGTAGATCCACGCCATGCGTGGATGCGCATTCTGGGGATGCCTCAAGCGCATCCGCGATGGCACGCGCGAAGCGTGCCGCCGTTGGCATGCTGACCGTGGCGGAAATGCTGCACGCCACTGAGCGCTGCCGGTCGATGGCCACGCCCGACTGCCATCTGGATGAAGGGGGGGCGATGGGTTGTTCTTCGCCTGCCGCAGGCTGGCGGAACGGGTGTGCCGGGATATCCGGCCGGCGTACCCGCCGTTGTACCCAGAACCGGTCCATACTTGGGACGGGCTGGTCGCCAGTCCCTTCGAAACCTACAAGGAGGTTTGCATGTTGAGTGCCGTGCTCATCGCCGCGCTGGCCGCCAGCCCGGCCGCGCCCGTACCGTATGCCGATTGCCTGCTCGGCAACATCCAGCCCGGGCTGTCTGATCGTGCCGTGCAACTGGTGCAGGAGGCCTGTGCTGCAAAGCATCCGGAGAGCTTCGCCGCAGCAATGGAACTGGAACGCAGAACCAGTCTGCAGCGGCTCACCTATTTCGAGGCGGCAAGAGCGGAGGCGGCACGTTCTGCGAATGCGGCAGCAACGGCCGCACAGGAGGCTGCCGACGCGGCGGCGGCTAAAGCGAAGAATGCGCGGACGAAGTAGTTGACCTGGACGAGCGCCACAAAAAAGGCACCGCATTGCGGTGCCTTTCTGAATGACCTGGGTCATTGGATGCAATGGTGGGCCGTGAAGGATTCGAACCTTCGACCAAAAGATTAAAAGTCTTCTGCTCTACCGACTGAGCTAACGGCCCATTGCACTGCCCCAGCCTTTCGGCGGGGTGGGCATTCTACCCTACTTTGCCGGGCCGGGTGAAACCCTGGTGCGTCGAGGTTGCCGGCCAGCGGCCGGCACTACCCCGATCTGGGCCGCCGGCTTAAACCTTCCGGGCCTCCGTCGCATCCCATCTGTGATCCTTCCCCGGAGCCACGGATGCGCCTGCCCTTCTGCCTCATTGCCGCCCTGCTGGTGCCCTGCGCAGCACTGGCCGCCCCGCCGCAGGTCGTCACTGATGATATCGGCCGCTTCTGGGCTACCTATGACGCCGTGCGCACCGAGCCCGACGTTGAACGCCAGGTCGCACTGGTGCAGGAGCGCTACATCGATCCAGGCAGCCCCGGCCTGCATGCGCTGATGCAGGTGCGCAACTACACCGCCCGCGAATACGCCACGGCCATGCGTACGTGGCCGCGCTTCTGGACGTCGGTACGGCCATTGACCGCCAACGCGCAGCAGGCCAGCACCACCCTGGAACGGGACCTGGCTGCGTTCCGGGAGCTTTACCCCGCCCTGCGCCCCGCCAACATCACCTATGCGGTCGGTGTTCTGCGTACCGGCGGCACGACGCTGGGTGACAAGGTGCTGATCGGAGCGGAGATGGCGCTGGGCGATGAGCGCGTGGACGTGAGCGAGCTGCCGGAGCCGATGCGCAGCCGCCTGCGGATCTTCTACGACAGCCGCCCGGGGGCGAACAACGCGCAGAACAACCTGCACGAGTACGTGCATACGCAGCAGCGCGAGACCACCGGCAGCCTGGCCCAGTACGCGGTGCGCGAGGGTGTGGCCGAGTATGTAGCGGAGCGCATCAGTGGGCGCCGGCCGGCATTACCCTTCTACGACTACGGCGCAACACACGAAGCGGAAATCCGCACGCGCTTCATTGCTGAGATGAACGGGGAAAATCTCGACAACTGGCTCTACAACAGCGCCCGCAATCCGTTCGGGGTGAGTGATGTGGGGTACTACGCCGGGTATCGCATCGCGCAGGGGTACATGCGGCAGCAGGCCGATGAGAAGGCGGCGATCGCGCGGATGATCGAACTGGACTATGCCGATCCGGAGGAAGTGCGGGCGTTTATTGACGCGTCGGGGTGGTTGCGGCAGCGGTAGGCCAAGGAGTGCGAACCAACGGTTCGCACCCACCGAGAGAGTGATTGCGCGGTCAGGCGTACAGCGTCGGGTCGGCTACGCCGGCTTCGGTGAAGCCCTGCGCGCGCAGGCGGCAGGCATCGCAGTGGCCGCAGGCGGCGCCGTTGGCGTCGGCGTTGTAGCAGGACACGGTCAGGCCGAAGTCCACGCCCAGGCGCACGCCTTCGCTGACGATCTGGCCCTTGCTGAGGAACTGCAGCGGTGCGTGCACCTTGATGCCCGCGCCTTCCACGCCCGACTTGGTGGCCAGGTTGGCCAGCGCTTGGAACGCGGCCACGAACTCGGGACGGCAGTCCGGGTAGCCAGAGTAGTCCACGGCGTTGACGCCGCAGAAGATGTCGTTGGCACCGAGCACTTCGGCCCAGCCCAACGCCAGCGACAGCATGATGGTGTTGCGCGCCGGCACGTAGGTGACCGGAATGCCGGCACCGCCGGCCTCGGGCACGTCGATGTCGTCGGTCAGCGCCGAGCCGCCGATGCTGCGCAGGTCCACGTCCACGGTCTTGTGCGCGATAACGCCCTGGGCCTTGGCCACGCGGGCGGCAGCATCCAGTTCGGAAGTATGGCGCTGGCCGTAGCGCACGCTCAGGGCATGCACGGCGAAGCCCTGTTCCTGGGCCATGGCGATGACGGCGGCTGAATCCATGCCGCCGGAGAGAAGCACGACTGCCTTCTTCATGGGTAAAACATCCGGTTGGGAGGGGAAAGCCAGCACGCTGTCCCGCGCCGGAGCTACATCAGGGAACGCTGCCTGGGCTCATCGGCCCGGCTCATCGTTCCACAGGATTTTATGCAACTGCATCTGGAAGCGCACCGGCAGCCGGTCCTCGACGATCCAGTCGGCCAGCTGGCGCGCGGTGATCTCACCCTTGCTCGGCGAGAAGAACACGGTGCAACGCTTCACCAGATCGTGCTCGGCCACCATCGCCTTGGCCCAGTCGTAATCCTCGCGGTTGCAGATGACGAACTTGATCTGGTCGCGCGCGGTCAGCAGCGGCAGGTTTTCCAGGCGGTTGCGGGCGGCTTCGGCCGAGCCCGGCGTCTTGATGTCGACTACCCGCGATACGCGTGGGTCCACGGCGCTCACGTCCAGCGCGCCGGAGGTTTCCAGCGAGACGTCCATGCCGGCATCGCACAGCTTCTGCAGCAGCACCAGGCAGCGCTTCTGCGCCAGCGGCTCGCCACCGGTCACGCAGACGTGGCGCACGCCCTGGGCCAGCACCTCGGCCACGATGTCGTCGATGTCCCACCAGGTGCCGCCATGGAAGGCATAGGCGGTGTCGCAGTACTGGCAACGCAGCGGGCAGCCGGTCAGGCGCACGAACACGGTCGGCCAGCCGGCGGTATCGGCTTCGCCCTGCAGCGAGGTGAAGATCTCGGTGATCTTCAGGCGTGGCAGGGGCGACTGCACGATCTCACTGGGCGTGGCGGCGGCGCTGGACGAGGTAACGGCGGTCATGGCGGGGACTTCTTGGTGGGACACGTGGCGGGTGGGCTACCGTGGCCGGTAACGAAAGCAGCCGAGCATGGCTCGGCTCTACAACTGAAGCCGGTCGGGTGTGGCCCAGCCGGTAATGCAAGCCGCCGGGCATGGCCCGGCGCTACCGGATCCGGGCGGGTTTGCCGGTCCGGAAACGAAAGCAGCCGAGCGTGGGCTCGGCTCTACAGGACACGTATTGTACGCCCGGTCAGCGGATCAGCGGATCTGCTTGCCGAGGCGGATCGACTGCAGGCGGTCCTGCGCGGTGCGCGCGGCGTCCGAGCCAGGGTACTGCGCCACGACGGTCTCCAGCGTCTGCTGGGCCTGGTCGACCTTGCCCTCGCCATACTGCGAGAGGCCGACCTTGAGCAGGCCGCCAGCGGCCTTGTCGTGGGTCGGATAGCGCGAGAGCAGTTCACGGAACTGGGCCTCCGCCATCGGGAAATTGCGGGTGGCGTAGTAGCTCTCGCCCAGCCAGTACAGCGCGTTCGGCGCGTAGACGCCGTTCGGGTACAGCTGCAGGAAGCTCAGGAACAGCTGCGCCGAATCATCGTACTTGCCGGCCTTCAGCGAATCGAAGGCGACGTTGTAGGAGGTGCGCTCGTCGCCGGTGGCGGCAAGGCTGCCGGCATCACCATGGACGGAAGGCGGCCGCTCGGAAGTGGCCGCCGCTGCGGGTTTTGCCGGGGCCGGGGCGGCCTTCGGCGCGCTCGCCGGAACGGGCGGCAGGGCCGGGGCGGCATTGCCCCCTTCCAACCGGTTCAGGCGGCTGTCCAGATCCAGGTACTGGTCCTGGGCGGACTGCTTGAGCTGGGCGTTGTCGTGCTGCAACTGCTCGATCGAGGCCTGCAGGCTGGTGACCTGCTGCCGCAGCTGATTGATCTGGTTCAACAGGTCCTGGTTGGCACTGTTGTTGTACATCTGCTGCTCGATCGCGCCAACGCGGTCGGCCAGGCTCTGTCGCTGTGCATGCGCCGGTGCGGCAGCCACGAGGGCTGCCGCAACGACCAGCATCAGTTTGATGCCAATACGCATGGATTACTGCGCGGTGTAGACGATTTCGACGCGACGGTTCTGCGACCAGCAGGACTCGTTCGACTCGGTGCAGACCGGACGCTCTTCACCGTAGGACACGACGGTCAGCTGCGAAGCCGAGCCACCGTTGGCCTGCAGGGCCGAGTTGACGCCGTTGCCACGACGCTCGCCCAGGGCCTGGTTGTACGCGCGCGAACCGCGCTCGTCGGTGTGGCCCTGCAGGGTGATGCGCGAGGACGGACGGTCACGCAGGTACTTGGCGTGGCACGCCATGATGGCCTGGAATTCCGGCTTCACGTCTTCCTTGTCCAGGTCGAAGTAGACAACGCGCTGGCGCAGGCAAGCGTCGGTGTCCAGGTCGCCCGGGCCGTACAGGCCGGAGGTCGACGGAGCGGTCGGGGTGGTGGTCGAGGTGCCGGTGTCAACCGGGGCTGCCGGCTCTTCCTTCACCTTCTTCGAGCAACCGGCCAGGACGGCCACAGACAGCAGGGAAACAAGCAGAACGCGGGTGGACTTGTTCATGGCGATACCTTTGTGGCTCCTAGGCCGATGAGGGGTTCAAGACAGCGAAAATATTAACACTCTTTTAGCGCTGGGTACGGTATGGGGACCATGCCGGTTCGCGCACATCTCCGTCAGCCAGAACCAACCGCTGGCGCACGCGCGCATCGGCAGAAACGGCGTACAGCACACCACGGCCACCCTCGCGGGCGGCGTACAACACCATGCTTGCGTTGGGCGCAAAGCTCGGAGATTCATCCAGCGAACCCGGGGACAGCGTGCTCCAGCGGGGCGAACCCAGCGAGCTGTCCATCATCGCGATCTTGTAGCTGTTGCCCGAGCCCTGGGCGACGGCGATCTTCTTGCCATCGTAGGACACCGAGGGCTTGGCATTGTAGTTGCCCTGGAAGGTCACGCGCTCGGCGCTGCCGCCGCCCGCACCGACCTTGTAGACCTGCGGACGGCCGCCGCGGTCGGAGGTGAAGTACACCGCGCTGCCGTCCGGTGCCCAGGTCGGCTCGGTATCGATGGCGAAGTGGTTGGTCAGCTGGGTCAGCTGCTTGCTGCCCAGGTCCATCACGTAGATTTCCGGGTTACCCGAACGCGACAGGGTCAGGGCCAGCTTGCGGCCGTCCGGCGAGAACGCCGGGGCGCTGTTGATGCCGCGGAAGCTGGTGACCAGCTCACGCGCACCGGTGCCGATGTTCTGGATGTAGATGGCCGAATTGCCACGCTCGAAGCTGACGTAGGCCAGCTTGCTGCCATCCGGGCTCCACGACGGCGACAGCAGCGGCTCCGCCGAACGCACGATGGTCTGCGGGTTGTAGCCATCGGAGTCGGCCACCATCAGCGCGTAGCGCATGGCGTCGCCCTTGCCGCTGGCGGTCACGTAGGCGATGCGGGTCCAGAAGGCGCCACGGACACCGGTGATCTTCTCGTAGATGGCGTCGGCCATCTGGTGGGCGACGTCACGCATGGCGTTGCCACGGGCGGTCATCGCCAGGCCCAGCAGGCGCTCGCCCTTCGGTACGTCGAACAGTTCGTACTCGACACGGTAGGCGCCGGCACCAGCGTCGAGCACGCGGCCGACCACGATGTAGTTCTGCTTCAGCGCGCGCCAGGTGGCGAACTGGATGTCGCCGCCCCGCACGGGCTTTTCGACGATCTGTGCTTCCGGCAGCGTGCGGAACTGGCCCGAACGCTCGAGGTCGGCGCGGACCACGCCGGCGACGTCGGTCTGCGGTGCAGCCGCCGAACCCTGGTAGGGCATCGGCACGATGGTGATCGGCAGCGCGGAGGCATTGCCGCCGATGATGTCGATATCCAGCCCCTTCTGCTGCGCGACGGCAGCAAAGGGCAGCAACAGGGCCGCAAACACGGCAAGCCAGCGAGGCATCTTTTTCATGGAGCGCTCAATAGGGGGAAACCGGAACGAGGGATAACAAAGCGGGAGTGAACCGCTTCGCAATCATGAACCAAGGGTACGTGAATTCCGGGTCAGTTCCAGCCCGTCCTCTCACGCACCGTTAACGTCGTGGCTAACATCGCACCGCCTGCCCCGGCCACACCGCCCCGCAGGGTGGTATTCCACAGCAGCCCCCAGCCTGCCCGGCTGAAACCGGGCCCGCCAGAGGCAAGCGCGACATCCGTGGGCGGAGGTGACCCGAGAGCCACCTTGCCCTGCCCGCCTCAGCGATCCTGGGCAGTAAAGGTGAAGTTGAGCGTGCGTGCGAACACAGACTCGAAGCCGCGGTACGGCAGCGGCTGCGCGTTGAGCACGGCGGCCTCGATCGAACGCTTGCCGGCCTCGTCGTACGGGCAGTTCGGGCTGACCTTGGCCTGCATCACCGTGCCCCCCGGAATCTGGGTGATGGTGATCTGGCAACGCTGGCCGAGCGGCACCGTATCCGGGCGCACCCACTGCGACAGCACCTTGGCCTGGATCGCGGCCGCGTACTTGGCCGAAAGATCATCGCTGTTGCCACCGCCACCGGCGGCCGGCTGGGAGGCACCGCTGGAACCGGCAGCGGCACTGCCGGCAGCATTACGCGCGGCTGCCACCTGGCGCAGCTTCTGCTCGGCCAGCTTGGCTTCCTTCTCGGCCTGCTCGCGGCGGGCACGGATCTCGGCGATCTTCTTCTGCTTCTCGGCCTCGGCCTTGTCAGCCGCCACGCGCTCCTGCTCGGCCTGCTTCTTCTTTTCGTCCGCTTCCTGCTGCTTGGCCAGGCGCAGCTTCTGCTCCGCTTCTTCCTGGCGCTTGCGTTCGGTCAGGTCGATCTGTTCCTGGCGGCGCTTGGCTTCCTGTTCCTGCTTGGCCTTCTCCTGCGAGATGGCCAGCGCGCTCACCGCTTCCTGGTCCTTGGTGTCCGGCTGCGCGACACGCTCCTGCGCCTGTTGCTGCTGCGGCGTAGGGGCGTCCTGCGGGCGCGGCTCGGGAATCGGCTGCGGCGGCGGGATGGTGTCTTCCGGCACCGGGATCGGCTCGGCCACCGGCGGCGGCAGGTCTTCCAGCTTCTCCGACTGGCGCAGGGCCTGGCGCGCGGCGGAGGCCTCGGACGCGGACAGCGCCAGGCTGGCCTCGACCGAGGGGTCGCCGGCGGCGGCATCGGTGTTGCGCTCGGGCGACCAGAACCAGGCCACGATGAACACCAGCGCGACCAGCAGGTGCACCAGCAACGCCAGCGCCAGGGGCAGGCCCCAGCCGGGTTCGCGCTGATGCGGGGGTGGCAGGGCGTCAGCGTGCATCGGTGGCCAGGCCTACCTTGTCTACCTTGGCGCGCTTGATCACATCCATCGCAGCAATGACCTTTTCATAGGCCACGGCGCGGTCGGCGGCGACGATCACGCGCACGCCCTTGTCCTGGGCGGCGATGCCGGCCAGACGGCCTTCCAGTTCCTCGGCCGACACGGCGGTCGGGTCCTTGGCGTCGGGCAGCTTCAGGCTGAGCTGGCCGTCCTGGCGCACCGAGACGATCACCGGATCCTGCTTGCTCTCCAGCGCCTTGGCGTTGGACTGCGGCAGGTCGACGTCGAAGCTCAGGGTGAGCAGCGGTGCGGTGACCATGAAGATGATCAGCAGCACCAGCATGACGTCGATGTAGGGAACGACGTTGATTTCCGATTTCAGCTTGCGGCGCTTGCGGCGACCGATGGCAGCGGACATGGCTTGGACTCCCGGGTCAGGCGCTTACTCGTCGCCAGCGCTCTGGCGCTGCAGGATGGAGCTGAACTCTTCGGCGAAGGTCTCGAACCGCACCGACATGCGCTCCACGCGCGTGGTGAAGCGGTTGTAGGCCCACACCGCCGGGATCGCCACGAACAGGCCGATGGCGGTGGCGAACAGTGCCTCGGAGATGCCCGGCGCGACGGCGGCGATGCCGGCCTGCGCACCGCTGCTGATCATGTCGTGCATGGTCACCATGATGCCGAACACGGTACCGACCAGGCCCACGTAAGGCGCGGTCGAGCCGATGTTGGCCAGCAGTTCCAGGTTGCGCTCAAGCTGGTCCACTTCGCGGGTGTAAGTGGTGCGCATGGCACGCTGTGCGCCTTCCAGCTGGGCACGACCGTCCAGGCGGCGCTTGTCGCGCAGGCGGGTGTACTCGCGGAAGCCGGCTTCGAAGATGGCTTCCAGGCCGCCGACATTGCGGCTGCGGTCGGTGGCCGAGCTGTACAGCTTGCCCAGGTCCGCACCGGACCAGAAGCGGTTCTCGAACTCGTCGGCTTCGCGGGTGGCCTGCTTGAACACGCGGGCCTTGCGGAAAATGATCACCCAGCTGACGAACGAGCCGACCAGCAGCAGCAGCACGATGATCTTCACCGGCAGGCTGGCCTTGGCCATCAGTTCGAGGTAGTTGATGCCGCCGCCAGTGGTGGCCTGGGCAAGGGTCTGTGTCGCGGCATTGCTGACATCGGCCGGCAGTGCCTCGGTGACCGTGGCCTGCAGGGCCAGGAGCGTTGCGATCATCCGTTGTTCCTCAGTGTTCGGATTCGGGGTGGAGGTGGGGTTGCAGCACGGCAAGGACGGCCTCGTCCATGCCACGCGGGCGGAAACTGGCCGCTTCCAGTGCGGCGATGCGGACCTGCGCCGACAGCAGCAGCTCGCCGTCGCGCAGGATCTGCTGGTCGAAGACCATGCTGGCCTTCTTCAGCTGGACCAGGCGGGCACTCACCTGCAGGGTGTCATCCAGCCGTGCCGGCTTGATGAAATCCATCTGCATCGAGCGCACCGCGAAGACCATCCCGTGCTCGGCGCGCATGCGCTCCTGGCCGTAGCCCAGCGCACGCATCCATTCGGTCCGGGCCCGTTCCATGAAGGCCACGTAGCGGGCGTGGTAGACCACGCCACCTGCGTCGGTATCTTCCCAGTAAATGCGTGTCGGCCAACTGAATCGGGGCTCAACCGACATCGGGAACCTCCGCGAACAGGTCCTGCGGCGGGTTCTTCGGCTTCAGGCCCATGTGCCGGTAGGCCTTGTGGGTGGCCATGCGGCCACGCGCGGTGCGCACCAGGAAGCCCTGCTGGATCAGGTACGGCTCGACCACGTCTTCCAGCGTGCCGCGCTCTTCAGACAGCGCCGCCGCCAGCGATTCGATGCCGACCGGGCCGCCGTCGAAGTAGTCGACCATGGTCTTGAGCAGGCGCCGGTCAAGCTCGTCGAAGCCCTCCGGGTCGACCTTGAGCATCTTCATCGCGGCTTGGGCCACGGCCTCGTCGATGTGGCCGCCGGCCTTCACCTGCGCATAGTCGCGCACGCGGCGCAGCAGGCGGTTGGCGATACGCGGGGTGCCACGCGCGCGGCGTGCGATCTCGCCGGCGCCATCGGCGGTGCAGTCGATGGCCAGGATGGCTGCCGAGCGGCGCACGATCCGGGTCAGCTCCTCGACGCTGTAGAACTCCAGGCGCTGGACGATGCCGAAGCGGTCGCGCAACGGCGCGGTCAGAAGGCCAGCACGGGTGGTGGCACCGATCAGGGTGAACGGCGGCAGGTCGATCTTGATCGAGCGGGCGGCAGGGCCCTCGCCGATCATGATGTCGATCTGGAAATCTTCCATCGCCGGGTACAGCACTTCCTCCACCACCGGCGACAGGCGATGGATCTCGTCGATGAACAGCACATCGTGCGGCTGCAGGTTGGTCAGCAGCGCGGCGAGGTCGCCGGCCTTCTCGATCACCGGGCCGGAGGTGACCCGCAGGGCCACGCCCAGCTCGTTGGCGATGACATGGCTGAGGGTGGTCTTGCCCAGACCGGGCGGCCCGAAGATCAGCACATGGTCGAGCGCGTCGCCGCGCCCCTTGGCCGCCTGGATGTAGATCTCCATCTGCTCGCGCACCGGCACCTGGCCGAGGTAGTCGGCAAGGCGCTTGGGGCGGATGCTGGCGTCGGCGGCGTCATCCTCGCGGGTGGCGCCGGCGCCGATGATGCGGTCGTCGGTCATGTGCTGATTATGCGGCAAAAGCGCGGGTTTCGGCCGGTCTGCGCCCGGCACCCGCAGAGGCAACGGCAACGGCAACATCCAGAGCAACAGCCGAAGCGGGCTTCCTGGGGAATGGCGGGGTGGGTCCGCTTGCGGGGGACGCTGCAAGTACCCCTCCGGGGCCCGGCCCAGCCGCTGGCGGCTGGGCGTTCGGGCGCTTGCGAAGCAGTGCTTCGCAAGCAAAGCGCCCTCACCCATGTGAGCTCGGTCGCCGCTTGCTCGTGTGCGCAATCCTGCGCACACGGCAAGACCGGGGTTGGGCGTCCTGCCCAACCCGCCCGAGGCATGCCTCGGGCCCATGCGGCTCACGCCCCCGCAACCGGACCCACCCCGCCTTCGACAGTTTCCTGCGGCCTGTCGGAACGGCATTCTGCTTTGGTAGGTGCCGACCTTGGTCGACACGATAGATCCAGGCGTGGAGGAAACTGGAGAGCAGAGTGGGCCAAGCTTCAAGCGCGCGGCATCTCCGCAAGTGGAGCCCCCTTGTTGTTCAAGGGGGCGCGCCGACAGGCGGGGGGGATAAGGTGGAATGCGCGGAACGCCAGCGCCCAAGGCGCCTGCGTTTCAAGGGGGCGCGCCGACAGGCGCGGGGATAAGGTGGAATGCGCGCGGGACCCACGGTTTGCGCAGCAAATCGTGGGACGTAGCGCAGGTGGAGATTAGATCTCCACCTGCGCGCCCAGTTCCACCAATCTGTTGCCCGGGATCCGGAAGAAGCCCGTCGCCGGCGCGGCGTTTCGATGCATCAGGGCGAACAGCTTGTCACGCCAGATCGGCATGCCACGGTTGGCGGTGGCGACGATGGTTTCGCGGCTGGCGAAGAAGGTGGTGTCCATCGGGTCGAAGTAGATGCCGCCGTGGTCGCACGAGCGCATCAGCGCCAGCGGCACGTCCGGGGTCTCCATGAAACCGAAGCGCACGTAGACGCGGTAGAACTCGTCGCCCACCGATTCGATCTTCAGCCGCTGCCCTTCCATCGCATAGGGAATGGGCAGGGTTTCCACGTGCAGGAACACGTTGCGCTCGTGCAGCACCTTGTTGTGCTTGAGGTTGTGCATCAGCGCATGCGGGGCCACGGTCGGGTCGGCAGTGAGGAACACGGCGGTGCCCGGCACGCGTACCGGCGGCGCCAGCATCAGGCCTGGCAGGAAGGTGTCCAGGCGGATGCCGTCCTTGCGGATCTCATCGCGCAGCAGCTCGCGGCCACGGCGCCAGGTGCGCATCATGGTGAACAGGAAGATGCCCAGCACCACCGGGAACCATGCACCCTGCAGCAGCTTGGCGCCGTTGGCGATGACGAAGCCGAGGTCGATGATGAAGAACACCACGCACAGCGGCAGCAGCCAGGCGCGCGCCTTCGGCCACAGCGAGCGGGCGACCAAGGCCAGCAGCAGGGTATCGATCAGCATCGTGGCCGACACCGAGATGCCGTAGGCCACGGCCAGGTTCGACGAGCTGCGGAAGGCCAGCACCAGGCCGATCACCATCACCGCGATACCCCAGTTGATGCCCGGGATGTAGATCTGGCCGATGGTGTCGTGCGAGGTGTGCTTGATGCGCATGCGCGGGATGTAACCCAGCTGCATGGCCTGGCGCGAGACCGAGAACGCACCGGTGATGACCGACTGCGACGCGATCACCGCCGCCATCGTGGCCAGGATGATCATCGGGTACAGCGCCCACGGCGGCACCGCCTCGAAGAACGGGTTCTTCAGCGCCTCGGGGTGGTTGAGCACCAGTGCGCCCTGCCCCAGGTAGTTCAGCACCAGGCACGGCAGCACGAAGAAATACCAGGCGTGGCGGATGGGTTTGGCGCCGAAGTGACCCATGTCGGCGTACAGCGCCTCGCCACCGGTCACCGCCAGCACCACCGCGCCAAGGATGAAGATGCCGTGCCAGCTGTGTTCCATGAAGAAGCGGATCGCCCACCACGGGTTGAAGGCTTTCAGCACTTCCGGTGCGTCGACGATGTTGTAGATGCCGATCGCCGCCAGCGAGATGAACCAGACCGAGGTGATCGGGCCGAATGCCTTGCCGATTTTTTCGGTACCGAAGCGCTGCGCGGCAAACACCATCAGCAGCACCACCACGGTGATCGGCACGATGAAGGCATGCAGGCCGGGCGCGGCCACCTCCAGGCCCTCGACCGCGCCAAGCACGGAGATCGCCGGGGTGATCACGCCATCACCGAAGAACAGCGAGGCACCGAAGATGCCGAGGATGCCGACCACATAGGCCGAGCGCGACCCGTTGCGCAGCGTGCGCTGGGTCAGCGCCATCAGCGCCATGATGCCGCCCTCGCCGTCGTTGTCGGCGCGCATGATGATGGTCACGTACTTCAGCGTGACCACGATGTTCAACGCCCAGAACGCCAGCGACAGCACGCCCAGAACGGTGTCGTGGTCACTGTTGAGCCCGTAGTGCGGCGAGAACGCCTCCTTCAGGGTGTACAGCGGGCTGGTACCGATATCGCCGAAGACCACGCCGATCGCACCGATGATCAGCGCGAGGCCTCCGGCTGGAGGGGCGTGACCATGACCGCCTGGGGCGGCCGCGTGCGGGGTTTGACTGCTGGACATGGGACTCCTGGCGAAGCTCAGGCGGTGGGTTGGGGAAAGGAAGGCGGGTCAGCGCAGTGCCGACTGCAGCGCCTTGCGGATCACGGTGGCCACTTCGTCACCTTCGTTGAAGGCATCGCGGGCCATGCGCGCCGCTTCGGCCGGCTTGTAGCCCAGCTGCTGCAGGGCCACGGTGGCATCGGACAGCGGATCGGCCGGGGCCGGGCCGCTGCCGGTCGGCAGCGCGCCGCCGGCACCGAACTGCGCCGCGCGGTCACGCAGCTCCAGCACCATGCGCTCGGCGGTCTTCTTGCCGATGCCCGGAATGCGGGTCAGCGCGGTGATGTCACCGGCCTGGACCATGCGCGCGAATTCCTCGACGGTGACGCCGGACAGCACGGCCAGCGCGATCTTCGCGCCGATGCCACTGACCTTCTGCACGTCGCGGAACAGGCGCCGCTCACCTTCGCGCAGGAAGCCGTACAGCGAGACGCTGTCTTCCTTCTGCGAGTAATGGGTGTACAGGGTAACCTCGCGGCCGAGCTCGGGCAGGTCGTAGAAGGTGCTCATCGGCGCCTCCAGCTCGTAGCCCACTCCGTTCACGTCCACCACCAGCCACGGCGGCGCCTTGTAGGCGACGATGCCGCGCAGTCGACCGATCATTGCGTGCAGCTCCTCATTTGCGGCCCCACGCCTGGCGGGCACTGAGCCCCAGGCGGTTGGCCGTTGCCCTTACGTGGGCATGGGTGATCGCCACTGCCAACGCGTCGGCCGCGTCGGCCTGCAGCTTGGTTTTCAGGTTGAGCATGAGCCCGACCATGTGTTGAACCTGTTGCTTTTCGGCGCCACCGCGCCCGACCACCGCCAGCTTGATCTCGCTGGCGGCGTATTCGTGCACCGGCAGGTCACGCAGCACCACGGCGGAAATGGCCGCGCCACGGGCCTGGCCCAGCTTCAGCGCCGAATCGGGGTTGCGGGCCATGAACACGCGTTCGATGGCCACTTCCTGCGGCTGGTACTCGCGGCACAGGTCAGCCAGGCCCAGCACCAGCAGCTTCATGCGCTGCGGGAAATCGTCGGCGCCGAGCAGCACCAGCGGCTGGTGGTGCACGTGGCTGACGCGGCCGGTGGCGTCGACATCAATGATGCCGACCCCGGTCCGCTGCGAACCGGGGTCGATGCCGAGGATGCGGGTCATGCTGCACTCCTGGCGGGGCGGAACGGGAGGCGCTGGCAGGCGTATGGGCTCATGACTGTCCGCGGTGACCGTTCAACGGCCCGCGCCCAGGCCGTCGAGGACGGCTCAGGCGTAGGCGTCGGCGCCGAGTTCGGCGTTGGAGTACACGTCCTGCACGTCGTCCAGGTCTTCAAGCATGTCCAGCAGCTTCTTGACCTGCAGGGCAACCTCGCCCTCGACCTTGATGTCGTTGTCCGCGCGGAAGGTGATTTCGGCGTGGTCGGCGACATGGCCAGCGGCGGCCATCGCATCCTTGACCGCGTTGAACGCGTCAGGGCTGGTGACCACGTCGATCGAGCCGTCGTCCGGGTAGACCACGATGTCATCGGCGCCGGCCTCGATGGCCGCTTCGGTGATGGCTTCCTCGTCGGCTCCCGGGGCGAAGCTGAGCACGCCCAGGCGCTTGAACATGAAGGCGACCGAGCCTTCGGTGCCCATGTTGCCGCCGCACTTGCTGAACGCATGGCGGACATCGGCCACCGTGCGCACGCGGTTGTCGGTCAGGCAGTCGACGATCACGGCCACGCCACCCGGGGCGTAGCCCTCGTAGCGGATTTCCTCGTAATCGACGCCTTCCAGTTCACCGGTAGCCTTCTTGATGGCGCGCTCGATCACGTCCTTGGACATGTTCACGGCCAGGCCCTTGTCCACGGCCACGCGCAGGCGCGGATTGTTGTTGGGGTCGCCTCCACCGCCGCGCGCGGCAACGCCGATCTCGCGGATGATCTTGGTGAAAATCTTGCCGCGCTTCGCGTCGGACGCGTTCTTGCGGGCTTCGATGGAGGGGCCTCTACCCATGGGTGCTACCGTCTGGCTGCTTCAGGATCAAGGCGCGGATTCTACCTGATCGGGGGCGGCAACCGTGTCTAGGGCGGAGGGATGCCGCCAGGTCATGCCCGGCGGAGAGCGTGCGAACCAACGGTTCGCACCCACCGAGGCAGGCCGGTCGCACCTACTCAATCATGCGGCGGCGGCGTCGCGGCTGTGATCGAACTGGCCGTGGCGCAGGAAATGCGCGGTCTGCCGCGCGGCATCGGGCGATACCACCAGGCCACTGTGGCTGGTACGTACCACGCAATGGTCGGCCAGGCCCGGCAGGCGTGTCTCGGCCAGGGCCACGGTACCGTCGGAGGCGTCGTCGATGGCGCCCAGCAGGCTGCCCAGGCCGTGCGGCACCGAACCGGCGATCAGGCCAACCTCGGCCCTGCCCTGCCAGTCCGGCAGGCCATCGAGCAGCAGATCGCTGCTGCGCCCCAACGCCAGGCCCCAGCCGTGCTCGGACAGCGAACGCGCAGTGCCACTGCCGCGCAGCGGCGAGCCCAGGCAGACCACGCGCTGCACATCCAGCTGCGGCTGGCGGCGCAAGGCCTCCAGCGCCAGCAATCCCCCCAGGCTGTGGCCGACCAGCGACAACGGGCCGGCATCGGCCAGCCGCTCCAGCAGCTGCGGCACGGCCACGTCGGGGCCACCGAACACCGAGGAGTAACCGAACGCGTGCACCTGGAAACCACGCGCGCGCAGGCGCCAGGCCAGCGGCCCGACCCAGGCACGGGCATTCCAGATGCCATGCAGCAGCAATACGGGGGGAGTCATGCAAACAGCCTGGCGGTCAGCGGGGCGGAAACGTACGGTGATTGAACACGCGCGCGCAGCAAGCGGCGGTGAACGTCAGGTCGCGCGCGGTGCGCGGCGCAGGATGAACTCGAGGTCCTGGGTATCACCGACCGGGAACAGGTACTCGCCGGCCTTCTCGAATCCATAGCGGGCGTAGAAACGCTGTGCGCCGAAGTTCTCCGACCACACGCCCAGCCACAGCGTGCGCGGGCCTTCGTGTTCCAGCCAGGCCAGCGCGGTTTCCAGCAGGCGGCTGCCCCAGCCGCAGCTCTGCTGCGTCTTGATCAGGTACAGCCGCTTGAGTTCGCCGTCACCGGGCTTCACGTCCGGGTGCGGCAGGCCACAGGGGCCGGCGGCGGCATGGCCGACCGCCTCCCCGTCCAGCTCCAGCAGCCACACCGCGTAATCCGGGTGGGCCAGGATCACGCGCTGGCGCTCGACCGTGTAGGCCTCCTCGAGGAAGGCCTGCAGGTCCTGCGGCGGATACAGATGGCCGAAGGTTTCGGTGAACGTGCGGGCAGCCAGCGCCGACAGGGTCGGCGCGTCGTCCACGGTGGCGCGGCGGATCGAATACATGCAGGAAGTTGACGTCAGGGCGAAGCGCGGGTCAAGCCTTTTCAGGCGATTCCGATTCCGATTCCGCTTCTTCTTCCTCGTCCTCTTCCTCGTATTCCTCTTCGTCCTCGTCCTCTTCTTCGCCTTCCTCGTCCTCGTCGTACTCTTCCTCTTCGTCGTCCTCGTAATCCTCGACGCCGAAGTCTTCACCGTCCCAACGGCCTTCGCCGTCGGCGACGAAGGTCAGGGCCATCGCCGCCGGGTTGGTTCCGACGCGAACCAGCCAACCACCGAACACGCGCGCACGCTCGGTGACCAGGGTGGCCTCGGAGCCTTCATTGCCCAGCTTTTCCCACTCCAGCGAAAACGCAAACTCGGTCATTGCCTGGATCTCCTGATCAGTTGGTCTTGGGGCGAACCTGGATGTGCACTTCGGCCAGTTGCGCGTCGACGATCGGCGACGGCGCGTCGGTCATCAGATCCTGTGCACCAGTGGTCTTCGGGAACGGGATGACGTCGCGGATCGACTCGGTGCCGGCCATCAGCGCGGCGATGCGGTCGATACCGAAGGCGATGCCACCGTGCGGCGGCGCGCCGTAGTTCAGCGCGTCGAGCAGGAAGCCGAACTTGGCGCGGGCCTCTTCGGCACCGATGCCGAGCAGTTCGAACACCGCGCTCTGCATGTCCGGACGATGGATACGGATCGAACCGCCGCCGATTTCATTGCCGTTGAGCACCATGTCGTAACCGCGCGAAACGGCGGTACGGGCATTGGCGCGCAGGTCGGCGATGTCGTCCACAGCCGGTGCGGTGAAGGGGTGATGCAGGGCGACGTAGCGCTGTTCTTCCTCGTCCCACTCGAACATCGGGAAGTCGGTGACCCACAGCGGTGCCCAGCCGTCGGCGACCAGGCCGAAGTCCTTGCCGGCCTTCAGGCGCAGCGCGCCCATGAAGTCGGAGACCTTGTTGTAGCCACCGGCGCCGAAGAACACGATGTCACCGTTACCGGCGCCGACATGGGCGACCAGCGCGGCGAAGGATTCCTCGCTGAAGAACTTCTGGATCGGCGAGCTGACTTCGCCGTTGTCGGCGATCTTGATGTAGGCCAGGCCCTTGGCGCCGTACTTGGCGGCATGCGCTGCGTATTCGTCGATCTGCTTGCGGCTGAGCGCTGCACCGCCCGGGATGCGCAGCGCGGCGACGCGGCCTTCGGCGTCATTGGCCGGGCCGGTGAACACGGCGAACTCGCTGTCCTTGACCAGCTCGGCCACGTCGACCAGCTCCAGCGCGATGCGCAGGTCCGGCTTGTCCGAGCCGTAGCGACGCATTGCCTCGGCCCAGGTCATGCGCGGGAAGCTGGCATCCAGCTGGACGTCGACCACTTCCTTGAAGATGGCGCGGATCATGTCCTCGACGAAGTCCTGCACGTCGCGCTCGCGGACGAAGGCGAATTCCATGTCCAGCTGGGTGAATTCCAGCTGGCGGTCGGCACGCAGGGCCTCGTCGCGGAAGCAGCGCGCGATCTGGTAGTAGCGGTCGAAGCCGGCCACCATCAGGATCTGCTTGAACAGCTGCGGGCTCTGCGGCAGGGCGTAGAACTCGCCCGGGTGCATGCGCGCCGGCACCAGGAAGTCACGCGCGCCTTCCGGGGTGGCCTTGGTCAGGATCGGGGTCTCGATGTCCTGGAAGCCCTTTTCGTCCAGATGGCGGCGCAGGGCCTGCACCAGCTTGATGCGGGTGCGCTGCATGCGCTGCATTTCCGGGCGGCGCAGATCCAGGTAGCGGTACTTCAGGCGGGTTTCCTCGCCCGGATTCTCGTGGGCGTGGAACGGCAGCGGCGCGGCCTTGTTCAGCACGGTGATGGCGGTGGCGATCACTTCCACCTTGCCGGTGCGCATCTTGTCGTTCACCGCGTGGCGGGCACGCACCACGCCTTCCACCTGCAGCACGTCCTCGTAGCCCAGCGACGCGGCCACGGCGAACACGTCGGCGTTGTCGACTTCCACGGTCACCTGCACGATGCCTTCATGATCTCGAAGATCGATGAAGCAGACGCCGCCCTGGTTACGGGCCACGTCGGTCCAGCCGGCGAGGGTGACAGTCTGGCCAATCAGGGTCTCATCGACCAGGCCGCAGAAGTGGGTACGCATGGGGGGAAGCTCCGCTGGAGAACGCCGGCACCGGATGGGGGCCGGAAAGCCTCGTATTCTGCGGCCGAGGCCCCGGCCGGGGCAAATCCGGCCAGTCACACCGGCTTGATCGCCCCCCTCCCTATAGTCGGGCACCTGCCACCGTATGGGATGCCGCCATGAAACCGCTGTCCCTGGCCAGCCTGGCCGTAACCCTCAGCCTGGGTGCCGCGGGCACCCTTGCCCTGCCCGCCCCTTCCGCGCATGCGCAGAGCGGCGTGGTCCGCTGCGAAAGCCAGAACAACCGCGAACGGGTCTGCAACACCGGCTGGCGCAATGCGCAGCTGGTGCGCCAGCTGTCCGGCTCGGACTGCGATGAAGGACGCACCTGGGGCAGCCGTAACGGCAGCATCTGGGTCACCAACGGTTGCCGCGCGGAATTCGTCGAGGCCCGCGGTGGCTGGGGCGGCGGCAATGGCGGTGGCTGGGGCGGCAACAACGGCCGGCCCGGCGAGACCATCCGCTGCGAGAGCCAGAACAACCGTGAGCGCAGCTGCCCGGTCGGCTGGCGCAATGCCCGCCTGGTCCGCCAGCTGTCCGGCAGCCCCTGCAACGAAGGGCGTACCTGGGGCGTGCGCAACGGCGCGGTCTGGGTCAGTGGCGGCTGCCGTGCCGAATTCGCCGAAGCCCGCGGCTGGGGCGGTGGTGGCGGTGGCTGGGGCGGCGGCAACAGCAATTACTCGGTTACCTGCAGCAGCAACAACAACCGCTCGCAGACCTGCGACTGGGATGAGCGCCAGGGCCGCCCGGTGCTGCAGCAGCAGCTGTCCGGCAGTGCCTGCCAGGAAGGCCGCAGCTGGGGCTACTCACGTGGCCAGGTGTGGGTGAGCAACGGCTGCCGCGCGCGTTTCGGTACGCGGTAAGCACACGGTCGGATCCCTTGCCGACGGCCAGGGCTCTGATCCCGGTCCGGTATCCCGCATCCACGCATGGCGTGGATCTACTGAGGGCCTTTCTGGGGTCGAGGCCCTCCGCAGGAGGGATCCGACCCTGTGATCACGGGGCGGACGCTTTATCGTCGCCCCACGGTGCAGGCGGCAGGGCAACCGGCTTGCTCAGGTCGAACTGCACGCGGAAGCGGCGGCCCTCCGGGCGGGTCAGCTCGTAGACAAAGGTCTGGTCGGGATCAATCTCCATCGCCCAGGTGTTGTGCGTGGAGGCCAGCATGTCGGCGCGGCGGAACATCGCCACCGAATCGGCGTCGGCGGGGAACTGCTGGCGCTCGGCGGTGCCCGGCGGCGTGCTGTCGCCACCGTAGAGGGTGATCGCGTCGGGGCTGCCGTCTTCGTGGCGATGGTCGTGCTTCAGGCGCAGGCCGGTTTCCGTACGGGTCAGCACCCAGGTCCGCGAGTGGTCATCGCCGACATGGAACGGGATGCGCAGCTCGTGCGCCGGATCGGCACAGCCGCGCACATGCATGACCAGGCGCTGCCCGGCGAACGGATCCTTGCCGGTCGGTGCCGGCGTGTCCTCCACTACCTTGCCGGCATAAGCCTGGCCGCAATGCGCGGCGATGGCGGCCATGAAGGCATCGGCCGGTGCGGTCGCCAGATCATGGGCGACCGTATCGGAGCGCTGCGAACACGCAGCAAGGCTGAGCAGGAGGGCGGAAGCGGTGACAACGGCAGGCAGTTTCATGCCCCAACCCTAACGGCCATGGCCGAAGTGCGCAAACCGCACGCGCAGCATCCGCTCAGCGATCGACTGCAGATGCCGCTGGCAGCGTTTCGGTGGCCGCCACCGGCGCGGCTTCGCCTTCACCCGCAGGTTCCTGTTCAACCGGATCGACATCGAACGGCGTGCGGAACACCAGCGACGGCAGCAGCGTGGTCAGTGCGGCATACAGCAGCAGCGCGCCGAACAGCACCGCCGGAATCTGGAAACGCTCGCGCATGATCGCGGCCAGCACCAGGGTGAAAATCAGCGTCGGGGCCAACGCCAGCGAGACCCTCAGGCTGCTGCGGAAGCTCTCGCCGAACATCACCCGGCGCTGCAGCCAGACCACGCCGATGCGCAGCGGCAGCACCACCAGGGTGATCACGATGCCCAGCCCCAGCGCCTCGAAACTGAGTGCTTCGCTGGGCACCTTGGTGCCGGCATTGAAGAAATAGAACGGCACGAAGAACGAAGCGAACAGGCGCAGCGCGTGCAGGTTCTCATGCGAGGCCAGCAGCGGCATGCGCTGGTGCAGCAGGCGCGCGACCAGACCGGCGATGAACGCACCGACCAGGTAATACACGCCCAGCAGATAGGTGATGTAGGCCGCGACCATGCCCACCATCACCAGCAGCGAGAACTCCGAGCCCGGCGCATGCGGCGCCACCCAGCGGCCCAGCGCGATGAACAGCAGCGGCAGGCCGATCATCATCGCCAGCAGCGCCAGGCTGGACAGCGCCATGTGGCCCGGGTCGCCGGCCTGCAGCACGATGAACAACGCCGCCAGCGCCAGCAGTTCGCCAGCGATGGCCTTGCTGGTCACCCAGAACCGCTCGTCCTCGCTCAGGCCCAGCCGCGACAGCGAATCCATGATGAAGCCGGTGGACGGCGTCAACAGCGCCAGCGCCAGCAGGCCGGCGGCCTGCCACGGCAGCCCCGCGTAGCGCCAGGCCAGCCAGCCCACACCGAACAGCGTGCCGGTACGGATCACCAGATGCGCCAGCAGCGGCCACATGCCACGGCGCAGCGCCTGCAGATCCACTTCCAGGCCGGCGAACAGGAACAGCGAGGAAATGCCCAGTGTGGCCAACAGACCGATCACTGCGTCGTGCGCCTGGTCGCCCAGCCAGAGCATGCCGATGATGCCGAACAGCAGGCAGGTCAGCGGCGCGGGCAGGCTGAAACGCTGCAGCGCGCGCGGGATCACCAGCAGCGCAAAGATCAGCAGCAGGTAGATCAGTTCATGGCTCATGGGGGACTTCCGTGTGATTCGAACGCGCGCAGGATGCGCGCGCCGAACCGATCCGGCAAGCCACTTCTGAATGACCCCGGTTACCTCAACCGATCAGCCGATCGGCGATGCGGCCTACCTGCGCCAGCACCGTGGCACGCTGTTCGTTGCTGATCGCACCCGCCTGCAGGTAGGCGGTCAGCACCCAGGGCGTGCCGCCGGCCAGCGGCCACAACACGGCGATATCGTTGCGCGCGTCTTCGCCATTGCTGCCGGTCTTGTCGCCGACCCGCCAACGCTTGCCCAGGCCCGCGCGCAGGCAGGCATCGCCGGTTTCGTTGTCGATCAGCCAGTCGGCCAGCTGCTGCCGCGAGCCCGGTTGCAGCACCTCGCCCAGCACCACGCGCTGCAGGGTCGCAGCCATCGCCGCCGGCGTGGTGGTGTCGCGCGGATCGCCCTTGGCAAAGCTGTTCAGCTCCGGCTCCAGGCGATCACTGCGGCTCACCGCATCACCGCTCGCGCGCAGGAACGCAGTCACCGCGGGCGGGCCACCGACCACGCCGAACAGCAGGTTGGCTGCAGTGTTGTCGCTGGTGATGATCGTGGCACGGCACAGATCCCGCACGGTCATGTCCTTGCCGGCGTGGCGGCGGGTGACCGGCGCGTGCGAGAGCAGGTCGGCATCGCGCACCGGCACGCGCGTGTCCAGCAACGCGGGCCTGCGCTCGGCCTGGCTGAGCACGCTGGCGGCCAGCACGCTCTTGAACGTGCTGCACATCGGGAAACGCTCGTCCTGGCGATGACCGATGCGGCGGCCGCTGGCGGTATCAAGCAGGGTCACGCCGAGGCGGCCGGCACAGGCCTTTTCCAGTGCGGCGAAGTCGGTGGCGGCGGTGAGGGCGGCATCGGTCGGTGCACTGGCGGCGGTCTTGCCCGCCGCACGGGCCAGCAACGGCAGGGCAAGCGAGGAAGCAACGGCGGCACCACTGAACTGCAGGAATCGGCGACGGGCGAGCATGCGGGGTTCTCCTGGGGACCGCCCGATTATTGAAGCCTCGCACGCAGGCGACCAGCGCGAAAAATCAGCGGAAGGCATTAGCTGGATTAATGCCTGTCGCAATCAACCCTTTAATTCTTCTGAACTGGCTACTGGGAAGGTAGGATCAGCCATCATCCTGGCTCACGACTACTCTGATGCTGCACCCTACCCTGCCGCTGAACGCCCTGCGTGCCTTCGAGGCGGCCGCACGCCACCAGAACTTCACCCGTGCCGCGCTGGAGCTGTGCGTCAGCCAGGCCGCGCTGAGCCACCAGATCCGCGGGCTGGAGGACCGGCTCGGCATCCGCCTGTTCCATCGCCTACCGCGCGGCGTGGCGCTCACCGAGGAGGGCGCGGCGCTGTATCCGGTGCTCAACGAATCATTCGAGCGTATCTCGGCCAGCATCGCGCGCTACACCGGTGGCCCGGCCCGTGAAGTACTGACGCTGGGCGTGGTCGGCACCTTCGCCACCGGTTGGCTGCTGCCACGGCTGGCTGCGTTCGAGGCCGCGCACCCGGACATCGAGCTGCGACTGCAGACCCACAACAATCGCATCGATCTGGCCGGCGAGGGCCTGGACCTGGCGATCCGCTTCGGTGATGGCGACTGGCAGGGCCAGGCCTGCACAGCGATCCTCGACGCGCCGTTTGCACCACTGTGCGCACCAGCATTGGCGCGGCGGCTCAAACAGCCACGCGACCTGGGCACCCTGCCCCTGCTGCGCTCCTACCGCAGCGACGAATGGCCGCGCTGGCTGCAGGCGGCAGGAGTGAGTGGCGTGGAAGCCCGCGGGCCGGTGTTTGATTCGTCGTTGACGGTGGCGATGGCCGCGGTGGGTGGTGCCGGCGTGGCGCTGCTGCCGCTGCGCATGTTCGAGCAGGAACTGGCCGAGGGTCGCCTGCTGCAGCCATTCAGCACCACGCTGGAGCTGGGGCGCTACTGGCTCACGCGACTGCGCTCGCGTGCCGAGCGTGAGCCGGCCAGGCGCTTCCGCGAATGGCTGCAGGCACAGGGCACATAACAAAAAAGGGGACGGAGGGGATTAAGTCGTTTGTGGCACAAACGACTTAATCCCCTCCGTCCCCTTTTTTGCGTGATCAGGACTCCAGCAGCTCCATCCACGCTGCCTCGGCTTTTTCCAGCTGGGCGGCAGCGGTTTCGCGGTCACGGCCGATCACCGCCATGCGGGTGGCATCGGCGTAGTTGGCCGGGTCGGCCAGCTGGCGGTCCAGCTCGGCCAGGGCGCTTTCCAGCTCGGCCACCTTGGCTTCGGCGGCGGCCAGCTTGTGCGGGTTCACCGGCTTCTTCTGCACCACCTGAGCCACCGGCGCGGTCTTAACCACCACCGGCTCTTCCACCTGTTCCATGCGCGCCTTGGTGCCCTGCGCCTGCGGACGGGTGCGCAGCCAGGCCGCGTAGGCGTCGAGGTCGCCGTCGAACGGCTCGACCACGCCATCGGCCACGCGCCAGTAGGTATCGCAGACCAGGCCGATCAGATGGCGGTCATGCGAGACCATCACGATCGCGCCTTCGAAGGTGGCCAGTGCTTCGGCCAGCGCTTCGCGCATTTCCAGGTCAAGGTGGTTGGTCGGTTCGTCCAGCAGCAGCACGTTCGGCTGCTGCCAGGCGATCAGCGCCAGCGCCAGGCGTGCGCGCTCGCCACCGGAGAAGCCATCGACCGGCTCGAACGCGCGGTCACCCGGGAAGTTCCACTTGCCGAGGAAGTCGCGGAACGACTGGTTCGGTGCGTCCGGGGCGATCTCGCGGAAGTGCTCCATCGGCGACTGGCCTTCGTGCAGCGACTCCACCGTGTGCTGGGCGAAGTAGCCGATCTTCAGGTCAGGGTGCGCCATGCGCTCGCCGACGATCGGCGCCAGCTCGCCCACCAGGGTCTTCACCAGGGTGGTCTTACCGGCACCGTTGGGGCCGAGCAGGCCGATGCGCTGGCCCGCTTCCAGGCCGAAGCCGACGTTGTGCAGGATCACCGCGTCCTTGCCGTAGCCGGCCTCGACGTGGTTCAGGCGGATCAGCGAGAACGGCAGCTTGGCCGGCGGCGCGAACTCGATGCGGAACTCGCGCTCGGCACGCACCGCTTCGGTGCCGGCCAGCTTGGCCAGGCGCTTCATGCGGCTCTGCGCCTGCGCGGCCTTGCTGGCCTGCGCCTTGAAGCGGTCGATGAAGCTCTGCAGGTGGGCACGCTCGGCCTGTTCCTTCTCGTGCGCGATCTGCTGCTGGCGCAGCTGTTCGGCGCGCTGGCGCTCGAAATCGGTATAACCGCCCGGGTAGAGCTTGGCGCCGCCGCCGTGCAGGTGCAGGGTGTGGGTGGCCACGTTGTCGAGAAACTCGCGGTCATGCGAGATCAACAGCAGGGTGCCGGGGTACTTCAGCAGCCACTGCTCCAGCCAGTACACCGCGTCCAGGTCCAGGTGGTTGGTCGGTTCGTCCAGCAGCAGCAGGTCACTGGGCATCATCAACGCGCGGGCCAGGTTCAGGCGCACGCGCCAGCCGCCGGAGAACGAGGACACCGCGCGGTGGTGGGTCTCGGCCGGGAAACCGAGGCCGTGCAGCAGCTTGCCGGCGCGCGCTTCGGCGTCGTAGGCCCCCATCTCGGCCATCTTCGTGTGCGCGTTGGCCACCGCCTCCCAGTCTTCGCGCGCGGTTGCTTCAGCCTCTTCAGCCAGTACCGCAGCCACATCGGTATCCCCGCCCAGCACAAAGCTCAGCGCCGGGTCGGGCAGCGACGGGGTTTCCTGGGCGACGCTGGCGATGCGCACCTTGCCGGGCAGATCGACATCGCCCTTGTCCGCCTCCAGCTCGCCCTTCACCGCCGCGAACAGGCTGGACTTGCCAGCACCGTTGCGGCCGACCACACCCACCCGGTAACCGGCGTGCAGGGTCAGGTCGACATTGGACAACAGCAGCCGCTCGCCGCGGCGCAAGGCGAAATTACGAAGGGAAATCATCGGGGGAGGCGTCCATATAACCAGATGGAATGTGCTGGTGAGCACTGTTCCTGCGACGCAATTCTAGCGTTAACGAATACTTGACGCGTCCCGGGATGCGCGGCGGCCGGCGTTCCTCTCTCCCACGTCCTTGCCGCGCGCGTCCCGGGCTCCCTCCCCCGCCAGTGCCGATCCGGGCTAAATGGTTGCTGCTGCAACGTTTTTTCCGATGACCGGCATTTGACACGCACTGAATATCCCGTTAATTCCTGCTTTGCGCACCGCAACAACCGCCGTCCGCCTCACCCCCGTGATGTCGATTCCGGTGCCGCCCCCGCCAACCGGAGCTCCGTCCCGATGACCCGCAAGACCAGCCTGATCGCCGCCGCCGTCGCTGTCGCACTCGGTGGCTCTCCGTTCGTTGCCGCTGCCCAGCAGGCCGGCACCGCCGCCAACACCCTGGACACGGTGATCGTCACCGGCACCCGCGTGGCCGACCGCACGGTGGCCGAATCGCAGTCGCCGATCGACATCATCACCCCAGAAGCCCTGCAGTCCACTGGCACCAGCGAGCTGGCCACCGCACTGTCGCGCGCCCTGCCCTCACTGAACTTCCCGCGCCCGGCGCTGACCGATGGCACCAGCGGCGTGCGCCCGGCGCAGCTGCGCGGCCTGTCACCGGACCAGGTGCTGGTGCTGGTCGACGGCAAGCGCCGCCACACCTCGGCGATGATCAACGTCAACGGCAGCATCGGCCGTGGTTCGTCGGCGGTGGACATCAATGCGATCCCGATCGCCGCCATCGAGCGCGTGGAAGTGCTGCGCGACGGTGCGTCGGCGCAGTACGGCTCGGACGCCATCGCCGGCGTCATCAACATCGTGCTCAAGGGCAGCGGCAGTGGCGGCAGCCTGGCGGTGGACTACGGCCAGTACTCGGCCGGTGACGGCAACAAGTACCAGCTCTCCGGCGATACCGGCGTCGAGTTCGGCAACGGCCGTGGCCGCGTGCACGTGGCCGGCCAGATCAGCCAGCAGGACGAAAGCAACCGCGCCGGCCCGTACCGCGGCGCCACCCCGAACACCGGCAACTTCCCGAGCATCGGCCAGAAGACCTTCATCGTCGGCGACCCGCGCGTGGATGCGACTGCGGCTTCGGTCAACGCCAGCTTCGATTTCAGCGACCGCGTGACCGGCTACGCCAGCGCGCTGCTCAGCAACCGCGACATCACCTCGTTCGCGTTCTACCGCTCGCGCAACCACAGCGGGCAGAGCGCGCTGCTGGCGCAGACCTACCCGGACGGCTTCGTGCCGGAGATCAACCAGTACTCCAAGGACCGCTCGCTGGTGGCCGGGGTCAAGGGCAACACCGATAACGGCTGGACCTGGGACCTGAGCCTGAACCACGGCGAGAACACCCTCGACTTCCACACCCGCAACAGCATCAACTACAGCCTCGGCGCAACCAGCCCGCGCTCGTTCTACGACGGCACGCTGAAATACCAGCAGGACATCTTCAATGCCGACCTGACCAAGTCGCTGGACTGGGGCTTGGCCTACCCGGTCACGCTGTCCTTCGGTGGTGAATACCGCAAGGAGAAGTGGGACCAGAAGCCGGGCGAGCTGAACTCGTACACCGGCAGTGGCGCGCAGGGCTTCGGTGGCTTCACCCCGACCAATGAAGTGCATGCCGACCGCCACAACTACGCGGTCTATGCGGGTCTGGAAGCGGACCTGACCGAGAAGTTCTCGGCCGGCATCACCGGCCGCTACGAGGATTACTCGGACTTCGGCGACCGCTTCTCCGGCAAGCTGTCGGCGCGCTACGCGTTCACCGACAAGGTCGCGCTGCGGGCCACCGCGTCCAGCGGCTTCCGTGCACCGTCGCTGGCGCAGCAGGGCTACCAGGCGGTCACCAGCCAGTTCCTCAACGGCGTGTTCGTCGAGCGCGGCACCTTCCCCACCACCAGCCCGGCTGCGCAGGCGCTGGGCGCCTCGCCGCTGAAGGCCGAGACCTCCACCTCCTACAGCCTGGGCCTGGTGCTGCAGCCGGTCGACCGCCTGTACATCACCGTCGACGCCTACCAGATCGACATCGATGACCGCATCGCATTGTCGTCCAGCATCACCACCAACGCCGCCACCAGCGCGCTGCTGGGCACGCTGGGCCTGCCGCAGGTGACCGCGTTCTCGTACTTCACCAACGGCCTGGATACGCGCACCCGCGGTGTCGATTTCGTGTCCAGCTACACGGTGCCCTTCAGCGCCAGCAGCCTGGAACTGACCGCCGCGTACAGCTACAACGACACCGAAGTGCTCCGCGTCGGCGGCACCCCGGCGGTGTTCGGCACGCTGGGCCTGACCCAGTCGCTGATCGGCCGCGATGAGATCGGCCGCATCGAGGACAGCTATCCGCGCGACAAGGCGATCCTGAGCGGCACCTGGCGTTCGGACCACTGGGAACTGGGCCTGGCCGCGACCCGCTACGGCAAATTCACCGTGCGCAACTCGGCCACCGCACTGCGCGACCAGACCTATGGCGACGCCTGGGTGGTGGATGCCTCGGCCAGCTACAAGCCGAGCAGCAACTGGACCCTGACCGTGGGCGCCGACAACCTGCTGGACAAGTACCCGGACCGCACAGAAGACCTGCAGAACTCCACCTTCGGCATGCTGCCGTACAGCAACTACTCGCCGTTCGGCTTCAACGGCGCGTACGTGTACGGCCGGGTCAAGTACACCTGGTAAGCGCTGGCGGGCGCCTCTCTGGTAGTGCCGGCCGCTGGCCGGCAACTCCCTGGTGGGGTCAGATCCTTTTTCCTGCGGGAGAGGGATCTGACCCCATTCGCATTTAAGGTTTGCCGTATCTGGCGTCATCGGTGAAAATCGGGATACCCCCGATTTCCTGCGAGTGCCGATGCACCATGACACCGACCTGATCAACATCGTTGCCGTTGGCCTCGGGCTCGCCTTCATCTTCGGCGCGCTGGCCAACAAGCTCCGCTTGTCTCCCCTGGTCGGTTACCTGGTTGCTGGCATCTGCGTAGGCCCGTTCACCCCCGGCTTCGTCGCCGACCAGGCGCTGGCCAACCAGCTGGCCGAGCTGGGCGTGATGCTGCTGATGTTCGGCGTCGGCCTGCACTTCTCGCTGAAGGACCTGATGGCGGTCAAGGCCATCGCCATCCCCGGTGCCATCGGCCAGATCGCGGTCGCTACCCTGCTCGGCTGGGGCGTGGCCTCGCTGATGGGCTGGCCAGCCCTGCATGGCGTCATCTTCGGTTTCTCGCTGGCCACCGCCAGTACCGTGGTGCTGTTGCGGGCGATGGAGGAGCGCCGCCTGCTGGAAACCATGCGCGGCAAGATCGCGGTCGGCTGGCTGATCGTGGAAGACCTGGCCTGTGTGCTGGCGCTGGTGATGATGCCGGTGATGGCCGGTGTGTTCGGCCCCGATGCGGCCAAGGAATCGCACTCGCTGGGCAGCGTGCTGGCCGACATCGGCTGGACCTTCGTGCAGCTGGGCCTGTTCGTGGCGGTGATGCTGGTGGTCGGGCGCCGGGTCATCCCGTGGATCCTCGAACGTATCGCCGGCACCGGTTCGCGCGAACTGTTCACCCTGTCGGTGCTGGCGATCGCGCTGGGCGTGGCGTTCGGCTCGGCGATGCTGTTCGGCGTCTCGTTCGCGCTGGGCGCGTTCTTCGCCGGCATGCTGCTCAACGAATCGGAGCTGAGCCACAAGGCCGCGCATGATTCGCTGCCGCTGCGCGATGCGTTCGCGGTGCTGTTCTTTGTTTCGGTCGGCATGCTGTTCGACCCCAACATCCTCGTCCAGCACCCGTGGCAGGTGCTGGCCACGGTGCTGATCATCATGTTCGGCAAGTCGGCCGCCGCATTCTTCATCGTGCGCGCGTTCGGCCACCCGACCAGCACTGCGCTGACCATCTCGGCCAGCCTGGCGCAGATCGGCGAATTCGCCTTCATCATCGCCGGCCTCGGCGTCGCGCTGCAGATCCTGCCGAAGGAAGGCCAGTCGCTGGTGCTGGCCGGTGCGCTGGTGTCGATCATGCTCAACCCGCTGGTGTTCGGGCTGCTTGACCGTTGGCAGGCCAAGCAGGAGCAGTCGCCCCAGGCCGCCGAGCCGGAAGAGGCCACCGGTCCCTCGCGTGACCTGCATGACCATGCCATCGTCATTGGTTACGGCCGGGTCGGCAGCGAGCTGGCGCAGGTGCTGCGCGATCGTGGCGTGCCGGTGCTGGTGATCGATGACAACAAGGAGCACGTCGAACAGGCGCACGCCAAGGGCCTGGCGGCGATCCGTGGTAGTGCTGCTGCCGACCGCGTGCTGGCCGAAGCGCATCCGGAACGCGCGAAGATTGCGGTGCTGGCGATTCCTCAGCCGCTGGAAGCCGGTGAGGCGCTGGCCAAGCTGCGTGCGATCAATCCGGATCTGACCCTGCTGGCGCGAGCACACAGCGATGCGGAGGTGAAGCATCTGCTGGAACACGGTGCCGATGGCACGGTGATGGCAGAGCGCGAGCTGGCCTATTCGCTGGCCGAGATGGTGATGGCCACGCCGCCGTATCGCGGGCTGGGACAGCACAGTATTCCGGTGGTGTGAGGAGTGTGGGTGCGGCAGGGCTTGCAGCCCTGCACCTGCTGAAGCAACGGCAACGACAAAAGCAAAAGCTGGCATTCCGTGGGATGGCGGGGTGGGTCCGGTTGCAGGGGACGCCGTGAATCCGTCCATGGAGGCTCGGTCGCGCCATCCATGGCGCTCACGCCCCTGCAACCGGGCCCACCCTGCCTTCGACAATTTCCTGCGGCTGTTGGTAGGTGTCGACCTTGGTCGACGCGGCGGTGCATCTGACCCCGGAAACAAAAAAATCCCCGGTCGACCCGCATCGACCGGGGATCTGGATCGCCACGTTGCCATGCCTTGGAGAGGCAGTTCCACCGTAGCGCATCGCGGTGCCGGTGGTGATCGCCTGTGGCGATGACGACCAAGCGTGCGGCTATCAGGCGCCAGCCAGGGCCTGCTCCAGGTCGGCACGCAGGTCGCCGATATGCTCGATGCCGATCGACAGCCGCACGGTGTCTTCGCTGACACCGGCCTTGGCCAGTTCGGCGGCGTCCAGCTGGCGATGGGTAGTCGAGGCGGGATGGGTGGCCAGTGACTTCGCGTCGCCCAGGTTGACCAGGCGGGTGAACAGCTTCAGTGCATCGAGGAAACGTGCGCCGGCTTCACGGCCGCCCGGCAGGCCGAAGGTCAGTACGCCCGAGCCGTGCCCACCCAGGTAACGTTGCGCGGCGGCATGCTCGGGGTCGTCGGCCAGCCCGGCGTAGCGCACCCAGGCCACCTTTGCGTGTGACTTCAGAAACTGCGCGACAGCCAGCGCGTTGGCGTTGATGCGCTCCATGCGCAGCGCCAGGGTTTCAATGCCCTGCAGGATCAGGAACGCATTGAACGGCGACAGTGCCGCGCCGGTATTGCGCAGCGGCACCACCCGCGCGCGGCCGATGTAGGCCGCCGGCCCCAGCGCTTCGGTATAGACCACGCCGTGATAGCTGGGGTCGGGCTGGTTGAGCCGTGCGAAGCGCTGGGGTTGTGCAGCCCAGTCGAAGCGGCCGGAATCGACGATCGCGCCGCCGAGGCTGTTGCCGTGGCCGCCGAGGTACTTGGTCAGCGAATGCACCACGATGTCGGCGCCGTGCTCGAACGGGCGCAGCAGGAACGGCGTGGCCACGGTGTTGTCGACAATCAGCGGCACGCCGGCGGCATGCGCGACCTCGGCAATCGCCGCGATGTCGGTGACGTTGCCACGCGGGTTACCGATCGATTCGACGAACACCGCCTTGGTGCGTTCATCGATCAGCGCGGCGAAGGCGGACGGATCGGCCGGGTCGGCGAAGCGAGCCTGGATGCCGTACTGCGGCAGCGTGTGCGCCAGCAGGTTGAGGCTGCCGCCATACAGCGCACTGGAGGCAACGATGTTGTCACCGGCCTCGGCGATGGTCTGGATGGCATAGGTGATCGCCGCCTGCCCCGAGGCCAGTGCCAGCGCGCCGATGCCACCCTCCAGTGCGGCCAGGCGCTGCTCCAGCACGTCGGTAGTGGGGTTCATGATGCGCGTGTAGATGTTGCCGGGCACCTTCAGGTCGAACAGATCGGCGCCGTGCTGGGTGTCATCGAAGGCATACGCCACCGTCTGGTAGATCGGCACCGCCACCGCGCGGGTGGTCGGATCGGGACGGTAGCCGCCATGCACGGCCAGGGTTTCCAGTTGCCACTGCGGGTCGCTCATTGCGCCAGGCTCCATCCGGGAAACCGCCACCATAGGCCAGCCAGAACCACGCGCTGAAAGCTGCTGGCGATGACGCCAGTACCACCGGTTATCAGGTTGGCCGCGATTCAGGCAGCCGTCATGGGCCGTTGCTAGGCTTCGCCGCCGGGCGCTCCTGCCCGGGCACGGAGGCCCAAGCGCATGCAGTCATCCCCCTGGACACCCGCCGCCAGCGGCTCGCCGACCCCGGTCCTGCTGGTGGAGGACGACCGCCGCCTGGCAGAGCTGGTCAGCGACTATCTCCACGAACACGGCTTCGCCGTGCAGCATGTGGCCCGTGGCGACCTCGCCGGTGCAGCCTGCCGCCAGCACGCGCCGGAACTGGTGGTGCTGGACCTGATGCTGCCCGGCCTTGGCGGCATCGACGTGTGCCGGCAGATCCGCAGCTTCTCCGATGTGCCGATCCTGATGCTGACGGCCTGCGAGGACGACATCGAACAGGTGCTCGGCCTGGAATCGGGCGCCGACGACTATGTGCACAAGCCGATCGAGCCGCGCCTGCTGCTGGCCCGCCTGCGCGCCCTGCTGCGCCGCCGCCATGGCAGCAGCAACACCGGCAGCCCCTGCCGCCTGATGCACGGCGAGCTGCTGATCGACCGCATGCAGCGCGAGGTGCATCTGCACGGCCAGCCGGTGGACATGGGCACCACCGAATTCGAGATCCTGTGGCTGCTGGCCAGCCAGCCGGGGCAGATTCTCTCGCGTGACCAGATCCTGCAGGCGGTGCGCGGCATCGGCTTCGACGGGCTGGACCGCAGTGTCGATGTCAGCATCGGCAAGCTTCGCCGCAAGCTGGGCGATGACGCGCGCGAACCGCGGCGGATCAAGACGGTGTGGGGCCGCGGCTACCAGTTCAATCCCTCGTCCTGGTCGGCATGAAGCGGCTGTTTCTGCGCCTGTGGCTGGTGGTCGGCGCGAGCTTCCTGATCACCCTGCTGCTGATCAACGTGATCTTCGATCGCATCTACCTGCCGTTCCAGCAGCGTGTGTTCGCAGAGCAGGTGCGCGGCCAGTTGTATGCATTGCGGCAGGGGTTGGACGGAAAGGACTCCGCCGCCCAGCAGGATCAGCTGGCGCAATGGCAACCCCACTATGGCATCGCATTGGCTCTGCTGCCGTCAGCACCGGCCCTCGCGGCCGGCGAACAGGAACAGCTGCAGCGCAACGGGCTCATTTCCCGGCAGAAGTTCGAGATCGTACTGGCGCCGCTTGATCCACTGCATCCCGATGGCCCCTGGCTGCGCCTGCATCTGCCAGGCGAGCCGTCGATGACCCTCTATCTCACCCTGATCGCCTATTCGGTGATGCTGGCCCTGTTCGGGCTGTGCCTGTACGCCTGGGTGCGCCTGCTCTGGCGCGATCTGGACGCGCTGCGCGTGCATGCCGACCGCATCGGCGCCGGCGATCTGCAGGCGCGCGCGCAGGTTTCGCCACGCTCGCAGATACGCGTCATCGTCGACCATTCCAACCGCATGGCCGCACGCGTGGCCGAACTGGTTCAGCGCCAGCGCGACCTCACCCACGCGATCTCGCATGAGCTGCGCACGCCCATCGCGCGCGTGGCCTTCGGCCTGGACCTGATGCAGGACAGCGACGATCACGAACGCCGTACACGGCTGGCACAGGGGCTGCACGGCGACCTGGCCGAACTCAACCGGCTGGTCAGCGAACTGCTGGCCTATGAGCGCCTGGAGCATCCCGGCGAGGGCGAGCCGATGCAGCGCATCGAAGCCAACGACTGGCTGCAGGCCTGCCTGGCCGATGCGCGCCGCGATGCCGAACGTGCCGGGGTGGTACTGCGCGTGCAGCCCAGTGCGTTGCCGCGGGTGGATGCCGAACCGCGGCTGCTGCAGCTGGCGCTGAGCAATCTGGTGGGCAATGCGCTGCGCCACGCGCGTTCGCAGGTGGAAGTGTCGCTGGTCGGTGTCGGCGGCCGCGCGTGCCTGCGCGTGGATGACGACGGCCCGGGCATCGCCGAGGCCGACCACGAAAAAGTGATGCGCCCGTTCACCCGCCTGGATGACAGCCGCAGCCGCGATACCGGCGGCTTCGGGCTGGGCCTGGCCATCGTCAGCCGCATTGCAGCCCGCCACAGTGGCGAGCTGCACATCAGCCGCGCCACGCTGGGTGGCGCGCGCCTGGAAATGCACTGGCCGCTGGCTGCCAGCTGAACGCCCACGGGCGCCATTACAGTTGATTACAACTCCCGCACAACTGCGGAGGGATCGGTCGCCGGCATATCGCCACGCTGGCGCCCCTGCAGCACTCGCCGGATGCGCGCGCTGCTTTCCTCCCATTGTCGAGAGATTCCATGTCCCAGCTTCGCCGTTCCCCCGCCCTGCTCTGCCTGGCCCTGTTGCCGCTGTTCGCCGCACCGATCGCCCACGCCAAGGATGACCACTGGACCTTCGAGGTCGCTGCCGGCGGTGGCGTGGCGCCGCGCTACAGCGGCAGCGAGGAATACCGCGCGACGCCGTCGTTGTCCTTTGATGTCACCTCGCCGGGTGGATGGTTTCTGGGCACCAGTGGCATTGGCTGGGGCACCTCCATCGGCGAGCACACCCGCGTGCGCGCTTATGTCGGCGCCAGCGGCATCCGCAAGGAAAAGGACTCGCTGCTCGGCGGTTCCGACTTCCTGCGCGGCATGGGTGATATCGATACCCGTCCCCTGGTCGGCATCTCGGCTGGTTATACGCTGGGCGAAGCCGTGCTGAGCGGCTCCTGGCAGTTCACCCGCAAGGACGAGGACAAGGCCGAGAACGGCCTGGCCACCCAGCAGATCCATCTGAACCTGAGCATGCCGCTGTTCGACCTGGCCGGCGGCGTGGTCAGCGGCAGCGTGTCCACCGACTACGGCAACCGCGGCTACATGCAGACCTGGTACGGCGTCAGCCCGGAACAGGCGGCACGTACCGGCTTTGCCGAGCACAAGCCAAAGGCCGGCCTGGTCAGTGCCGGTGTCGGCCTGAAGTGGAGCCACCGCGTGGGCCGCAACGGCAACTGGTACATCTCGGCCGAAGGCACGCGCCTGCTCGGTGATGCCGCCGACAGCCCGATCGTGCAGAAGGCGAACCAGTTCGGCTTGATGAGCGGCTATACGCACCGCTTCTGAGTGAGCGCCGGGCATGGCCCGGCCCACTTCGCAGGAAACGGGGCGCTGCGGCCAGGCAGCGCCCCGTGTGAATCACGCTTTGGCGAACACCAGGCGGCCGCCGTCGTTTCCGACTTCGATGGTATCGCCGTTGACGAAAGCACCGGACAGGATCTGCTGCGCCAGCGGATTCTCCAGCTGCGACTGGATTGCACGCTTCAACGGGCGCGCGCCATAGACCGGATCGAAACCGACGTTGCCGAGCAGGTCGAACGCCGCATCGGACACCAGCAGCTTCAAACCACGTTCGGCCAGGCGCTTTTCCAGCCCACGCATCTGGATGCGCGCGATCTGCTTGATCTGCTGCTTGTCCAGCGGGTGGAACACCACGATGTCGTCCAGGCGATTGATGAACTCCGGGCGGAAGTGCGCCTGCACCACGCCCATCACCGCCGCCTTCATCTGCGTGTAGGCCTCCGGGCTGTCATCAGCGCTCATGTCCTGGATCTGGTGCGAGCCCAGGTTCGAGGTCATCACGATGACGGTGTTGCGGAAGTCCACGGTGCGGCCCTGGCCATCGGTCAGGCGGCCATCGTCCAGCACCTGCAGCAGGATGTTGAACACATCCGGATGCGCCTTCTCCACTTCGTCCAGCAGGATCAGCGAGTACGGGCGGCGACGCACGGCCTCGGTCAGGTAGCCACCCTCCTCGTAACCAACGTAGCCCGGGGGCGCACCGATCAGGCGGGCGACGCTGTGCTTCTCCATGAACTCGCTCATGTCGATGCGGATCATCGCGTCGGCACTGTCGAACAGGAACTCGGCCAGCGACTTGCACAGCTCGGTCTTGCCGACGCCGGTCGGGCCGAGGAACAGGAACGAACCGGCCGGGCGATTCGGATCGGACAGGCCCGCACGCGAACGGCGCACGGCATCGGAGACGACCTTGATCGCTTCCTCCTGGCCGACCACGCGGTTGTGCAGCACCTCTTCCATCCGCAGCAGCTTGTCGCGCTCACCTTCGAGCATCTTGTTGACCGGAATGCCGGTCCAGCGCGACACGACCTCGGCGATCTCCTCGTCGGTGACCCGGTCCTGCACCAGCTTGAAGTCCCTGTGTTCGGCTTCCTGCGCAGCGGCCAGCTGCTTTTCCAGCTGCGGCAGCAGGCCGTACTGGATCTCGCTCATCTTGGCGAAATCCTGGCGGCGCTGCGCGGCTTCCAGCTCCAGCTTGGCCTGCTCGACCTGCTCCTTGATCTTGGTCGCACCCTGCAGCGCGGCCTTCTCCGACTTCCAGATTTCATTGAGGTCGGAGAACTCGCGCTCCAGCGCCTCGATGTCGTTCTCCAGATCGGCCAGGCGCTGCCGCGAGGCCTCGTCCTTTTCCTTCTTCAGCATCTCGCGCTGGATCTTCAGCTGGATCACCCGGCGTTCCAGGCGGTCCAGCTCTTCCGGCTTGGAGTCGATTTCCATGCGCAGGCGCGAGGCCGCCTCGTCCATCAGATCGATGGCCTTGTCCGGCAGCTGGCGGTCGGTGATGTAGCGGTTGGACAGCGTCGCAGCGGCGACGATGGCCGGGTCGGTGATCTCCACGCCGTGGTGCACCGCGTACTTTTCCTTCAGCCCGCGCAGGATGGCAATGGTGTCTTCCACCGACGGCTCACCCACGAATACCTTCTGGAAGCGGCGCTCCAGCGCGGCATCCTTTTCGATGTACTTGCGGTACTCATCCAGCGTGGTGGCACCGACGCAGTGCAGCTCGCCGCGTGCCAGCGCCGGCTTGAGCATGTTGCCGGCATCCATCGCGCCATCGGCCTTACCCGCACCGACCATGGTGTGCAGCTCATCGATGAACAGGATGATCTGCCCTTCGCTCTTGGCCAGGTCGTTGAGCACGCCCTTCAACCGCTCTTCGAACTCACCACGGAACTTGGCACCGGCGATCAGCGCGCCCATGTCCAGCGACAGCACGCGCTTGCCGCGCAGGCCTTCGGGCACTTCGTCGTTGATGATGCGCTGGGCTAGACCTTCCACGATGGCGGTCTTGCCCACGCCGGGTTCGCCGATCAGTACCGGATTGTTCTTGGTCCGGCGCTGCAGCACCTGGATGGTGCGGCGGATTTCCTCGTCGCGGCCGATCACCGGATCGAGCTTGCCGCTCTCGGCGCGCGCGGTCAGATCGATGGTGTACTTCTCCAGCGCCTGCCGCTGTTCCTCGGCATTCTCCGACTGCACGTTCTCGCCGCCACGCAGCTTGTCGATGGCGGCCTGCAGGCGGATCTTGTCGGCACCGGCGGCGCGCAGCGCCATGCCCAGCGTGCCACTGTCTTCCAGCGCCGCCAGCACGAACCACTCGCTGGCAATGAAGGCATCGCCGTGCTGCTGGGCCAGCTTGTCGGTCTGGTTCAGCAGGCGCCCCAGGTCGTTGCCCATCGAGACGTTGCCGGCCTGGCCGGACACCTTGGGCAACGCATCCAGCGCCTCGGTCAGGCGCTCGCGCAACACCGGCACGTTCACGCCCGCCTGGGCCAGCAGCGGGCGCGTGCTGCCGCCCTGCTGGTCCAGCAGCGCGCTGAACAGGTGAACCGGTTCGATGATGCTGTTGTCGCGGCCCACGGCCAGCGACTGTGCGTCTGCCAGCGCCTGCTGGAAACGCGAGGTGAGCTTGTCCATCCGCATTGCGAATCCTCATCGGTCATCAGGGCCGGCCCGCGCCGGCGATGCTGGAAAGATGCGGTTGCCCCACCCCGTTTCAAGGGTGACTGCGACTGCACCCCGAGGCCAGTCAGCCTGCGGCCAGCATGCCGGAACGGGTGTGGTCGGCGCGTTGATCCCGATCAGTTCCGCGCGGTGGAAGGGTTCAACGGGTGATCGCGCTGCGGATCGCCCGCAGCTGCTGCTTGACCGCCCGCGCCTGCGCCGGGTCCATGCGCAGCAGGGCCTTCTGCCCGATCGAGCGTGACTGCAGGGTGGGATCGACGAAGCGATAGCGGCCCCGTTCGTCGCGCTGCACCAGCGGCGCCTGGGCCAGTTCCGGGGTCTCCAGCAGGTGGTCGATCACCGTGACCAGACGGTCGTTGAAATAGCCCTCGGGCCGGCCAAGGTCCACGTAAGCCTGCTGGATCAGCGGATAGAAGCGCTTGTAGGCGGTAGCCGTTGCCACCGGGTCGAGCGCGGCAAATGCCTGCACGTAGGGCGCATAGCGCGCCGCATTGCTGGCGGCGATGCGTTCACCGCCTTCGCCCGGCTCGACCTGCAGGTTGCCCGGCAGCGGGCGCGCGGCCAGCGCGGTCGGCGGCACGCTGGGCTTGTCCAGGTTGTCGACCTGGGTGACCAGGCGCTGGATCAGATGATCGCGCAGCAGCAGGGTCAGCGGACCCTCGCCCTGGAACAGCTGGCTCAGCGCGCCCCAGGCAGCGGCATCGCTGTCAGCCAGCTTCGGCAGTGCCGGGTCGGCGGCGGCCTCGGTATCCAGCGGATGCCTGATCGGGGGTGGTGTTGGGGCGGGTTCCGCAGCCGCCTTCGGTTGTGGCGGTGTGCCGGTACTGGCGGGGGGCGATTGCACCGGCACCGAAACACCGTCTGCCAGGCTCTTCAGCTGATCGCGGAACAGCCAACCGCCCGCGCCACCGATCACCACCACGCCCAACACCCAGGGCCAAGCCGCTTTTCCACTCTGCATGATGCAGCACCTCGTTCTCACACGCATGGACAAGGTGTGACCCGGCTGATTTCCGTGGGTTCCCCACCCGTTCCGGTAAGGTTCGGGAAACGCGTTGACAGCGCAGTGCGACGGGCGGCCCAATGAGCAGTCCAGCCCCTTCGACGAACGACCCATGGAGCTTCGCCCGGAACCGGTGCCTTTCCGCATCAGCACGCTCGACCTGACACTGGTGTATCGAGAGCAGAACGCGAGCGCACAGGTGAACGTGGAGGCACAGACGCTGGAGGACTACGCAGCGCAGCCGGGCATGCGTTACCGCTCACTGCAGGTGGATTTCGAACTTGTCCATGAAGCGCGTTGCCGGGGCGGAAATTTTCACGAGATGCGCCACGGCGAGATCTTCGAGGAAACCGGACCAGCCGATGAAACCGCGCACTGGCGGCAAACCGGTCTCTGCCCTTTCCCCGGCTTCTACCGGGTCATCCACGATCCTGGCCTGGCGGCACTGCTCGCGCACTACGATCCCCGCAATGTCCACGACCTGCAGCTTTTCATCCTTGCCGCACATGACAGCTACGTTGAAGTCCTGGCCAAGGGATATCGCTACACGCTGGCTGGCAGCGTCAATGAGCACGACATCATCACCGTCGCGCCATCGGCCTGAACACTCCGACATCCAACGCCAGGTAGGCATTGCACTCACGCCCGCTTTGCGCGAGCAGCGCGACGCTATGCATCCTGTCCAGTGGAGACACTGCCATGCAATACGCGCTGTATTACTGGACCGGCATCCAGGGCCGTGGCGAGTTCGTGCGGCTGGCGCTGGAAGATGCCGGTGCCGACTACATCGACATGGCGCGGGTGCACGGCGATGCAGTGATGCAGCCGTTTCTCGATGGCAGCAGTGAAGGTGCGCAGCCCTTCGCGCCGCCGTTCCTGAAGGCCGGTCGCCAGGTCATCGCGCAGGTTGCGGCCATCCTGGATTTTCTCGGCCCGACCTTGGACCTGGTGCCACAAGCGGCCTCGCGGCGGACGCAGGCACTGCAGTTGCAGCTGACCATCGCCGACCTGGTGGCCGAGGTGCATGACACCCACCATCCGATCGCTGCATCGAAGTACTACGAAGAGCAGAAGACCGAAGCCAAGGCACGCGCCGCGTCACTGCGCAGCGAGAGGCTGCCGAAGTTCCTCGGCTACTTCGAGCAGGTGCTGGCCGCCAACGGTGGCCGCCATGCACTGCGCGAGCATTCGTATGTGGACCTGTCGCTGTTCCAGCTGCTGAGCGGGCTGGACTACATGTTCCCGCGGCGCATGCAGGCACTGGAACCGACCCTGCCCCTGCTGCGCGCGCTGCAGGAGCGGGTGGCGAAACGACCCAACATTGCCTCTTATCTGGACTCGGAACGGCGATTGCCGTTCAACATCAACGGCATCTTCCGCCACTACCCGGAACTGGATGGAGAGCGGTAGTGCCGGCCGCTGGCCGGCAGCTGCACACTACGTCCGAGGTCCATGAGGATGCCGGCCGGCGGCCGGCACTACTCTGGGGTCAGCTGTTTTCACCCAGCGGCTTCACCGCCTGCTTCTGCAGTGACAGCAGGCCCAGCAGCACTGCCAGTGCCACGTAGGCGCCGGCGAACTGCCAGCTGATGATGCGTGCCAGGCCGTCCAGATCCCATGGCAGGTAGATGCCACCGCGCGGGTCCACCGAGTGGATCAGGCCGAACAGGGTCAGCACCGCCGCCACCAGCAGGAAACCGCAGGCACGGCGCAGGCGGCCATCGACCATCGCCGCCACCGCCGAGATCCACAGCATCGAGGTGATGATGAAGCCGTTGCCAAGGGTGAAGATCACCGCCAACTCAGGCAAGCCGTGGCCGTCGAGCTTGGTCAGCAGCTGCGGCAGCTGGTCCGGCGCGATCCAGCCCGGTGCCTTGATCGCCAGCAGGTAGGCCACCGACGGCAGGAAACCGAACACCATCGCACCGGTGTGGTGGCGCGGCGTGGCCTGGAAGGCCTGGGTGGTGATGTCGATGGCCACGTACACGATGATCGGTGCCAGCACCGCCAGCGGCAGCCACTGCACCAGCCCGGAGATGATGCCGAGCATGCCGCCGATGCCGACGAACAGGCCGGTCAGCAGCGTGTAGCCGCTGCGCGCGCCCATGTGCTTGTAGGCCGGCTGGCCGATGTACGGCGTGGTCTGCGCCACGCCACCGCAGACACCGGCCACCAGCGTAGCCACCGCTTCCACCAGCAGGATGTCACGGGTGCGGTAGTCATCGCCGGCCGCGCGCGCGCTTTCGGAGACGTTGATGCCACCGACCACCATCAGCAGGCCGAACGGCAGCAGCAGCGGCAGGTAGGTCATCGCCGTGGGCAGGCCGTCGAGGAAGCCCAGCGTCGGCAGCGGCAGCACCACCTGCGGCGGCACCCACTCCGGCACGTGGAAGCCCGGTGCGCCCAGCCCGGCCAGGCCAAGGCCGTAATACAGCACGGTGCCGAACACGAAGGCCAACAGCACGCCAGGGCCACGCACCGGCAGCTTGCCCTTGGCGATCAGCACGTACAGCAGCAGGCCCAGCGTGGTGAAGCCGACCAGCGGCGAGCGCAGCGTTTCCAGCAACGGCAGCAGGCCCATCAGCACCAGCGCGATGCCGGCGATGGAACCCAGCAGCGCCGCACGCGGCAGCGCGCGGGTGACCGCTTCACCGAAGAATGACAGCACGAACTTGAGCACGCCCATGATGACCAGCGCGGCCATGCCCAGCTGCCAAGTCGCGATACCCGCGGCATGCGGGTCCATGCCCTGCTGCTTGAAGGCGATGAAGGCCGGGCCGAGCACCAGCAACGCCATGCCGATGCTGGTCGGTGCATCCAGGCCGAGCGGCATGGCGGTGACATCATCGCGGCCGGTACGCGCGGCCAACCGGCGTGCCATCAGGGTGTACAGCAGGTTGCCGACCAGCACGCCGAAGGCGGTGCCGGGGAACATGCGGCCGAACACCACGTCGGCGGGGAACTGGAAGATCCCGACCAGGGCCATGGCGATGAAACCGAGGATGGAGAGGTTGTCGACGACCAGGCCGAAGAAGCCGTTGAAGTCGCCGGAGACGAACCAGCGACGCGGTGCGGCGGAAGCGGGAGCGGACATGGAAGGGGCGGTGGGGGTGGGGACCGCCGATGGTAGGCCCAGCGGGGCCCGGGCGCCAATTCCGTCGTGGAATGATGGGTTCCAGCCAACGGCGGGGCCCCTCGTGGCTGGGTTGGTCGCGGACAGCGATTTCTGGGTTGGGCCGGTCGGGATGGGCTGCGCAGGACACGCCGTAAACCCGTCCCTGGGGGCTCGATGGCGCCATCCATGGCGCCAACGGTCCTGCGCAGCCCATCCCGAACGGCCCCTGACAGTTTCCTGCGCGTGCCAGCCACGGAAGAGAATCAAAAGATCAAAAGCAAAGGCAGGCTCTCGTTGTTGCGCCGAGCCCATGCTCGGCTGCTGTACGCGAAGCCTCTCAGCCGAGCATGGCTCGGCTCTACAAGAACAATTCGATCATTTCCAAGCTATCCACGCATGGCGTGGATCTACTGTGTCGACCAAGGTCGACACCTACCAACAGCAGCGATGATCTGTCGAAGGCGGGGTGGGTCCGGTTGCGGGGGCGTGAGCGCCATGGATGGCGCGACCGAGCTTACATGGATGTACTTGCAGCGTCCCCCGCAACCGGACCCACCCCGCCATCCCTCAGAAACCTGCTCCTGCTGTTGGTGTTGCCGGCCAGCGGCCGGCACTACCGCGGGTGCAGGGCGCAGCCCTGCATCAACCAACCCCCTACTTCTTCAGGAAGTTGTCCACCAGCAGATGCTTCACGTCGTCGAAGCGGCCGTTCAACACCGCCTTGGCCGCATACAGCGCGGTACCGGCCACCTGCTTGGCCTCGATCTGCGGCGGCATCACCAGTTCAGCGCGGCTGGTATGCACATCCAACAGCGCCGGGCCGCGCTGCGCCAGGAAGTCCTGCACCGCCTCCTCCAGATCCTCGCTGCGGGTCACCGTGCGTCCGTGGAAGCCGATCACCTCGGCCAGGCGGCCGAAGTCCGGGTTCTTCAGGTCGGTGTAGTTGTCCAGCAGCCCCTCCACCTTCTGCTCCAGCTCGACGAAATTCAGCGAACCGTTGTTGAACACCACCACCTTGATCGGCAGATTCTCCTGTACCGCCGTCAGCAGGTCGCCCAGCAGCATCGCCAGGCCACCATCGCCGGACAGCGAGATCACCTGCCGACCCGGGAACGCCTTCTGCAGGCCCAGTGCCTGTGGCATCGCGTTGGCCATCGTGCCGTGCAGCAAGCTGGTCAGCGTGCGGCGGCGGCCGTTGACACGGATGTGGCGCAACACCCACACCATCGGCGAGCCGCCGTCGGCGGTGAACAGCGCATCGTCGCTGGCATGCTTCGACAGCAGCGCGGTCAGGTGCTGTGGATGGATCAATTCGCCTTCACCCGGCTGTTCTTCTTGTTCGCGCTTCTTCAGTGCCTTGTCACGGCGCTCGAGGCACTCGTCCAGGAAACTGCTGTCCTCGCGCGGCGGCAGCATCGACAGCAAGGCGTCCAGCGTCGGCGCGATATCACCGACCACGCCAAGGTTCACCGGATGGCGGCGGCCGAGGTGGCTGCCATCGCGGTCGACCTGGATGATCGTGGCCTTGTCCGGATAGAACTGGCCCCAGGCGAAATCAGCGCCGAGCAGCAGCAGCGTGTCGCATTCCATCAGCGTGTGGAAGCCGGATTCGATGCCGAAGATGCCGGTCATGCCCATGTTGTACGGGTTGTCCGGCTCGACGAAATCCTTGGCGCGCGAGGTGTGCGCCACCGGCGCCTGCAGGCGCCGGGCCAGTTCCAGCAGTTGCGCGTGCGCGCCCTGGCAACCGGCACCAGCGTAGACACCAATGCGCTTGCCCTGCCCCAACAACTCGGCGATACGATGCAGTTCCGCGTCGGAGGGACGCAGCACCGGCTGGGTGTAGTGCACCGAGAACGGCACATCGTGCTTCACCTCGGCCTCGCTGATGTCAGCCGGCAGGATCACTACGGCGACGCCGCGACGGCTGATCGCGGCCTGGCAGGCCAGCGCCACCACGCGTCGTGCCTGTTCGGCACTGTGCACCTGCTCGCAGAACACCGTGCAGCTGCCATACACCGCCTTGAAGTCCACTTCCTGCGGGAACTCCATGCCCAGCTCGCTGGTGACGATCTGGCTGGCGATCAACACCATCGGCGCGCGGTTGCGATTGCTCTCGAAGATGCCATTGATGAAATGCAGACCTCCCGGGCCGCAGGAGCCAGCACACGCAGTCAACTGGCCGCTGACCAGCGAATCCGCGCCTGCGGCGAATGCGGCCACTTCCTCATGCCGTACGTGCACCCAGGCGATCTCGCTGCCATGCATCGCATCGGTCACATGGTTGAGCGTATCGCCCACGATGCCGTAGCAACGGCGGACACCGGCCTGCTGCAGGGCGTCCACCACGATTTCGGCCACGCGCTTGCTCATCGGATACATCCTCGAACGGGGGAACACCCGAGGCTAGACCTGATGAAGTGATGCTTCCGCAAAAAAAGGGGACGGAGGGAATTAAGTCGTTAACGGCACAAACGACTTAATTCCCTCCGTCCCCTTTTTTCTTCAATCGTTGACGTTGATCCAACCTTCCACCGCGCCCAGCTTCGGATTGCGGTAGCGCAGCTTCATCCAGCCATCCTGTTCATTCAGCATTTCCACACGGTCGCCCTGTACCAGGTAACGCTTGGTGCTGGATGCGCCGGGCCGATCGAACAGGAACAACCGCGCTGGCACCACGGTGGCCTGCTGGCCACGTAGCGGCCCGTCGGGCGGTGCGCCCAGGCCATCGGCGATGGCGCTCTCCAGTACACGACCGGCGGGATCATAGGTGCGCCAGACCGCCAGCGGACCCTGCTCGTCAGTCTGTTCCCATTGCAACGCGGCGTTCAACGTGTCGCCCAGCATCAGCACGCTCTCGCTGCGGTAGAGATAGAGCTTCGCACCTGTAAACCGGTACTGGTCGGCGTACCACATCGGGCCGCTACGGCAGCTGCTGGTCAGGGTTCGAGTGGCAGCATCCACGCTCAACCCCATCAGGTCACCGCAGCTGTCCTTGCCGTGGGTGTCGGCCTGCAGCGCGCGGAACCCAGCACTGGACGGATCGAAACGGTACACCGTCACCGCTTCGTTGACCATGCCCACCGAGGCGCGCGCGACCAGTTCCGGGTAGCCATCGAAATCGACATCTTCGAGAGACCATCGCGAATTGCCGTCGGCATCCGCCGCACCCGCCAGCGTCTGGCGCTTGCCTGACGGTGACAGCTGCACTGCGATGCTGCCGTCCTGCTGGGGATCGGCATGCGCCTGCACATGCGCGGCCACCTGGAAGCGTAGCGTTTCGCTATCGTCCCCACGCGCCTGCGCCGTCGGTGCCAGCACACCTGCCAATACCAGGCCCAGCAGGCATTCCCTGTAGTTCATCATTGCTCCCTGCGGCACCGCGGCGGCACCTTCAACTCAGAACGATACCTCGACCGCCTGCCGCGACCACAGCACCGATTGATGCTTGGTCTGCTGCTTCCACGCCAGGCGGATGGCTTCGATATCGGCACGGCGCTGCGGGGTGTCCTCGTGCAGCACCACCAGCACCTTGGTGCGCAGGCGGTTGGGCGCGGCATCACCGCGGAACAGCCATTGGCCATAGGCATCGAACACGGTCAGGCCATCCGGGAAGCGCGGGGTCACTTCCTTGTCCAGGAAAGTGCGCCACTGCGCATCGCTGATGGTGTCGGCCTGCGGGCGATTGCCAGCGCCCTGCTCTTCACCCACGCCGAAGTACAGCTCGCTGCGCACCCAACCGTGGCCGGCGGACGGGCGTGCGGCATCACCCTTCAGTTCGGCGGTGGTGGCCGTGGCATAGGCGCTGGGCGCCTGAGAGGACAGGCTGGCGCAGCCACTGGTGGCCAGCAGCACGGCGAAGACGAGGCCAAGGTGTTTCATCGGTACAGCTCCGGGGAAGGGGGACAAGGCGAGCCGGCAGCGTACAGCGCCACCGGTCCGGCGTGCTGATGCCAACGGGGCATCAACTCATGCCGGACCGGCAGGGACTTGCATCGGCACCGGCCATCACGCGAAGATAATATATCGCTTCATCCGGATGGATGTAAGTGAAACTATCTCCCCCTTCCCCGTCGTCGTTGTTGCTGGAGCCCCCATGTCCATCCGCCTGCCCGCGTCGCCGCTCGGCCTCGCCATCGCCCTCGCGCTTTCCTCCACCGCCGTCCCGGCTCTGGCCCAGGACGCTACCAACCTCGACACCGTGATCGTCACCGGCACCCGTGCCGCCGACCGCACCGTGCTCGAATCCACCTCGCCGGTGGATGTGCTCACCGCCGAGGACATCCGCAAGGCCGGCGTGGTCAACGGTGAGCTGGGCAGTGCGCTGCAGGCCCTGCTGCCGTCGTTCAACTTCCCGCGCCAGTCCAACTCCGGCGGCGCCGACCACGTGCGCGCCGCACAGCTGCGTGGCCTGTCGCCGGACCAGGTGCTGGTGCTGGTCAATGGCAAGCGCCGCCACCACACCGCGCTGGTGAACACCGACAGCAAGATCGGCAAGGGCACCACGCCGGTCGACTTCAATTCGATCCCGGTCAGCGCGATCAAGCGCATCGAAGTGCTGCGCGACGGCGCCGGTGCGCTGTACGGCTCCGATGCGGTGGCCGGCGTGATCAACGTGATCCTCGACAACGGCGGTGACGGCGGCGAGATCGAGGCCAGCTACGGTGCCAACCACACCGACCTCAAGCCGATCGGCCGTACCCTCACCGACGGCCAGACCGGCAACTTCAGCGCCAAGGTCGGCACCTCGCTGGGTGAGGACGGCGGCTTCCTGCGTGTCGGCCTGGAGTACAAGCACCGCAACGGCACCAACCGCGCCGGCTTCGACCAGATTCCGCCGTGGGACCAGACGCCGGACAACCTGGCGCTGCAGGGCAAGCGCAACTACGTGCTGGGCGATGGCAAGAGCAAGGACATCAACCTGTGGCTGAACACTGAGATCCCGGTGGGCCAGACGTCGACGTTCTACGCGTTCGGCACCTTCAACCAGCGTGATACCGAAGGCGCGAACTACTTCCGCTACCCCGATGGCGATGCCAACTGGAAGCAGGTCTATCCGAACGGTTACCGGCCGATCTCCGAAGGCGAGAACCGCGACGTGCAGGCCGTGGCCGGCGTGCGCGGCCAGTGGGGTGAATGGAGCTACGACGGCAGCCTGGATTACGGCCAGAACGACTTCACCTACCGCCTGCGTGATTCGCTCAACGCGTCGCTGGGCCCGACCAGCCCGACCCGCTTCAAGACCGCCGACTACGAATACGCACAGACCGTGGGAAACCTCGATCTGAGTCGTGTGTTCACCCAGAGCGACAGCATCAGCCACACCCTGGGCCTGGGCGTGGAAGCACGCCACGAGCGCTACCAGACCCGTCCCGGCGACCCGGCCAGCTACGCCGCCGGCCCCTACACCGATCGCCCGACCGGCTCGCAGGCCGGTGGCGGCCTGACCCCGCAGGATGCGGCGCGGCTGTCGCGCGACGTGGCCAGCGCCTACGCCAGCCTGTCCAGCCAGTTCGGCGAGAAGTTCTCCACCGATCTGGCCGCACGCTACGAGCACAATGACGACTTCGGCGGTGAACTGACCGGCAAGCTCGGCCTGCGCTATGAATTCACCCCGGCGTTCGCGCTGCGCGGTGCGATCTCCAACAACTTCCGCGCGCCGTCGCTGGCGCAGATCGGCTACGAATCCACCTCCACCGGCTACAACGCCGGCGGACAGCTGGTGCAGGGCCGCCTGCTGTCGGTCAACAATCCGATCGCACGCGGCCTGGGTGCGCAGAACCTGAAGCCGGAAAAGTCGATCAATACCTCGCTGGGCTTCACCAGCCGCATCGGCGAGCACTTCGACCTGTCGCTGGACTTCTTCCAGATCGACATCGACGACCGCATCGCGCTGTCGGAGAGCATCACCGGTGATGCGCTGACCGACTACGTCGCCGCCAACTACGGCGTCAGCGGCCTGCAGAGCGCCAGCTTCTTCGTCAACGCCGCCGATACCCGCACCCGCGGCGCCGAGCTTGTCACCAACTGGCGCCAGTCGCTGGGCGATGGCCAGCTGCTGCTGACCGGCACCTATGCGTACACCAAGACCACGCTGAAGAACGTGCTGGCCACGCCGGCGCAGCTGCGTGCACTGAACCCGGACTACGTGCTGTTCGGCATCGAAGAAACCAACACGCTCACCGATGCTACGCCGCGTACGCGTGGCAGTTTCTCGGCCGCATGGAGCAACGACCACTGGTCGCTGAGCACCCGCGTGAACCGCTATGGCAGCGCCACCCGCGTGTTCAACTTCGGTGATGGCTACATCCCGCGCCAGACCTACCAGGCCGAATGGCAGCTGGATGCGGAAGTGGAGTACCGCATCACCCCGCAATGGAGCGTGGCCATCGGCGGCCAGAACCTGACCGACAACTACCCGGATCGATCCAACAGCGATATCCACTACTTCGGCAACCTGCCGTACGACGTGCTGTCGCCGATCGGCAGCAACGGCGCGTACTACTACGGCCGCGTCCGCTATACGTTCTGATTCATCAGTCCGGTAGTGCCGGCCGCTGGCCGGCAACCTCAGGGTGCATCCAGGGACCATGACGGTGCCGGTCAGCGGCCGGCACTACCCAATCCGTAGCCTGCCCTCGACCCCACGTACACGCCCGCGCTGGCAAGCTGGGCGTCATGGCTGAACCGCTCCCCCTGCGTCCGCCACCGCCATTGCTGGATGACGCCTGCGCGTTGTTCCTCGATGTCGACGGCACCCTGATCGAATTCGCTGCACGCCCGGATGCCGTGCAGTTGCTGCCGGATGTGCGTGAAGCCATCGGCCGCATCAGCGACCGCCTGGAAGGTGCCGTGGCACTGGTCAGTGGTCGCCCGCTTGAGCAGCTGGATCAACTGTTCGCTCCCCTGAAATTGCCCGCCGCCGGCCTGCATGGCCACGAACTGCGCGGCGAAGACGGTCGCGTCCTGCGCGACGAACACGACGACGACACCGCCGAGTGGCTGCACGCGCTGCACCAGCAGGCGATGCGCTTCGCCCATGGCCATCCCGGCGTGCTGGTGGAAGACAAGGGCGTCGGCCTGGCGCTGCATTGGCGCGGTGCGCCGCACGCGGCAAGTGATGTGCGCGCCTTCGCCGACCGCCATGTGCGTGGCCGTGCCAGCTACCGCCTGCAGCCCGGCGACCATGTGGTCGAATTCGTTCCCGTCGGCACCGACAAGGGCCGTGCCGTGCGCCGGATGATGCAGTACCTGCCGTTCCGCGGCCGCCTGCCGGTGTTCCTCGGCGATGACCTGACCGATGAGTTCGGCTTCGACGCCGCCAATGGCCAGCATGGCTGGAGCGTACTGGTGGGCGAACGGGAACCCAGCAAAGCCGTGTTCGCGCTGCCCGACATACGCAGCGTGCACGCCTGGCTGCGTGAGAATGCCTATTGACCCGGCCACCCCACGGCCGCAACCGAGATGTACCGCGTGATGACCCAACCCGATCTTGATCTGGGCGTGGTCGGCAACGGCAGCTTCGGCGCCCTGGTCGACAAACGTGCCCGCGTTGTCTGGAGCTGCCTGCCCACCTTCGACGGCGACCCCACCTTCTGTGCCCTGCTCGGCCCCAACCAGCAGACCGGTGGCGACTTCGCCATCGAGCTGGAGGACTTCGCGAGCAGCGAGCAGGAATACCTGACCAACACCGCGATCCTGCGTACCGTGCTGCGCGACGCGCACGGCGGCGAACTGGAAATTCTCGATTTCGCCCCGCGCTGGCGGCAGAACGACCGCTTCTACCGCCCGGTCAGCCTGATCCGCCAGGTGCGCCCTCTGGCCGGCAGCCCACGCATCACCGTGCGCGCACGGCCGCTGGCGGACTGGGGCGCACGCGTGCCCGAGTCCACCTGGGGCAGCAATCATGTGCGCTGGATCCTGCCCGAACACGTGCTGCGGCTGACCACCGATGTGCCGGTGCGCTTCATCCGCGATGGCCTGCCGTTCGTGCTCAACCACCCCATCCACCTGATCCTTGGCGTGGATGAATCGCTCAACCGCTCGATCAGCGGCTATGTGCAGGAAGCCTTCCAGCGCACCCGCGACTACTGGCGCGAATGGGTGCGCTACCTGTCCATTCCGCTGGAATGGCAGGACGCGGTGATCCGCAGTGCGATCACCCTGAAGCTGTGCCAGTACGAGGACAGCGGCGCGATCATCGCGGCGATGACCACCTCCATTCCGGAAGCGCCCGGCAGCGTGCGCAACTGGGACTACCGTTACTGCTGGCTGCGTGATGCCGCGTTCGTGGTGCGCGCACTGAACCGCCTCGGCGCAACGCGCACGATGGAACAGTTCCTCGGCTATATCTTCAACCTGGCCACCACCGACGGCACGTTGCAGCCGCTGTATGGCATCGGCTTCGAGGCCAAGCTGGACGAGGACGAAGTACCCAGCCTGTCCGGCTACCGTGGCATGGGCCCGGTGCGGCGCGGCAACCTGGCCTGGGTGCAGCGCCAGCACGATGTCTACGGCAGCGTGGTGCTGGCGTCCACCCAGTTGTTCTTCGACCGCCGCCTGCAGGACCCGGGCGATGCGCACACCTTCGCCCGCCTGGAACCCTTGGGTGAACAGGCGTTCGCCCTGCACGACGTACCCGATGCCGGCCTGTGGGAATTCCGCGGCCGCACCGAAGTGCACACCTACACCAGCGCGATGTGCTGGGCCGCCTGCGACCGCCTGTGCAAGATCGCCGTACGCCTGAAGCGCGATGATCGTGCCCACTACTGGCGTGAGCGTGCCGACACCATCCATGCGCGCATCATGGCCGAGGCCTGGAGCGAAGAGCTGGGCCACTTCACCGACACCTTTGGTGGCCATCGGCTGGATGCCTCGTTGCTGCTGCTGGCCGACATCGGCTTCATCGACGCGCTGGACGCCCGCTTCATCGCCACCGTCGATGCCATCGGCCGCGACCTCAAGCATGGCAATTCGCTGTACCGCTATGTCGCGCCGGATGACTTCGGTGAGCCGGAAACCAGCTTCACCATCTGCACCTTCTGGTACATCGACGCGCTGGCCGCGATCGGGCGCATGGATGAAGCACGCGGGATGTTCGAGCTGCTGCTGAAGCAGCGGAACCACCTGGGCCTGCTGTCGGAGGATCTGGCCTTCGACAGCGGCGAGGCCTGGGGCAATTTCCCGCAGACCTATTCGCACGTCGGCCTGATCACCGCCGCGATGCGCCTGTCGCGGTCCTGGCAGGAGGCATCGTGAGTCGTCTGGTCGTGGTCTCAAACCGTGTGGCCGTGCCCGGCGAGAACCGCGCCGGCGGCCTGGCGGTCGGCCTGCTGGCTGCCCTGAAGGAACGCGGCGGCCTGTGGTTCGGCTGGAGTGGCAAGACGGTGAAGGAAGGCAGCGGCACGCTGCACCGGCAGAAAGACGGTGACATCGACTACGTCACCATGGACCTGAGCAAGCGCGAGGTGGATGGCTACTACAACGGTTTCGCCAATCGCACCCTCTGGCCGTTGCTGCACTTCCGCCTGGATCTGGTCGACTACGACCGGGGCACCCGCGAGACCTACCATAAGGTCAACGCGCTGTTCGCCGACAAGCTCGCGCCGCTGCTGCGCGAGGACGACATCGTCTGGATCCACGACTACCACCTGATCCCGCTTGGTGCGCTGCTGCGCGAGCGTGGCATCGGCTGCCGCATCGGCTTCTTCCTGCACATCCCGATGCCGTCGGCCGACCTGCTGCAGGCCATGCCCGACCACCTGCGGCTGTTTTCCGCGCTGTACGCCTACGATCTGGTCGGCTTCCAGACCCAGCGCGACGCCGATCGCTTCCAGACCTACCTGCGCCTGTTCGGCGGCGGCCGCGTGCTCGAAAACGGCGAGCTGGAAGCACCGGGCGGGCGCCGCTTCCGTGCGGCGGCGTTCCCGATCGGTATCGACACCGAGCTGATCGCGCGCCAGGCCGGTACCGCCGCCACCAAGGCCGCCGTAAAGAACCTGCGCGCCAGCCTGCGTGATCGCCAGCTGGCGATCGGCGTTGACCGCCTGGATTACTCCAAGGGCCTGCCCGAGCGCTTCCTCGGCTTCGAGCGCTATCTGGAGCGGCATCCGGATCAGCGCGGCTCGCTGACCTACCTGCAGATCGCCCCGGTCTCGCGCGGCGATGTCACCGAGTACCGGCAGCTGCGCAGCCAGCTGGAACAGATCGCCGGGCACATCAACGGTGGGCACGCCGAACCGGACTGGACGCCGCTGCGCTACGTCAACCAGAACTTCACCCACGCCACCCTCACCGGCTTCTACCGGGCGGCGGCAGTGGGCCTGGTCACTCCGCTGCGCGATGGCATGAACCTGGTAGCCAAGGAGTACGTGGCGTCGCAGGACCCGGAAGACCCCGGCGTGCTGGTGCTGTCGCTGCTGGCCGGCGCCGCCGACGAACTCAAGCAGGCGCTGCTGGTGAACCCGCATGATCTGGACGGCGTGGCCGACGCCATCGCCACCGCGGCAACGATGTCGCTGCGCAGGCGCAAGGAACGCTGGCACGCAATGATGGAGCACCTGCGCACCTACGACATCAACCACTGGCGCCGCAGCTATCTGGACGCGCTGGAAGGTTGAGGGAAAAGGGGACGGAGGGGATTAAGTCGTTTGTGCACAAACGACTTAATCCCCTCCGTCCCCTTTTTCTTCAATCCAGGAACCGCGCGGCCTGCTCCGGTGCGGGCAGGTAACAGGCGTCATGCCGCCCGAACCAGCGGTAGCGGTTGCGAGCCAGCGCGCGGTACGCGGCATCACGCCAGCTGCGCGGCAGCACGCGCAATGCACCGGTCAGACGCCAGACGCCGCCCAGCCCCGCCAGCACGCGAAGGATCGCATCGGTATCGGTCCAGGCGCCCTGTTCGTCCAGCAGCAGGAACGACATCGGGTCCTGCGGGTCCAGCCCATGCGCGCGCAACATCGCACTGCCCTGCGCGCCCTGCATCGCCGCAAAGCGGTAGCGGCCCTTGCGGTCGAAACGCAGCAGGAAGCGCACCCAGCGGTTGCACAGCGCGCACACGCCATCGAACACGATCACCGCGCTGCCGGCCTCGGCGGCGGAATCACTGCGGTTCGAGCCAGCCTTCATAGCGGATCAGGGCTCCGGCCCAGGGCAAGGTCACATCGACCAGGAAAGTGTAACGCTCACCCTGCCAGGCTTCGCGGCAACGCACACCACCAAACCAGCGCCTCGGCAGCGGCAGCAGCCCGAACGCCCAGACCCGCCGCACCGACCAGTCAATGCCACCCTCGCGGGCCTGCAGATCAAATTCGAAGCGCACCGCGCCCAGCTGCTCGCGCAGGCAGCCCTCGTGTACCCACAGCCGCGACACCATCGGCCAGCGACCAAATCGTCGTGCCCATTGCTCGCCCTGCCCGTGTGCGCTGAACGCCACTTCGGTGGGCAGCGCTTCACCGTCCTTCGGCAACCGCGCCAACGCGGCCAGCAGCGGCACCAGCCAGTGTCGCCCTCTCACGATGCGCGCCTGCCCCACGTAGCGGCAAGGCAACGGTGCGGCATGCAGCGCCTGCACCGGCGCGGCCAGGGTGGCGAAGGCCGGCCCCAGCACGCGCGCGAACAACGGCGTGGTCAGGGCGCGATCCAGGCCAGGGTCGCCATGCGCCCGGTGCGACGGTCGCGCCGGTGCGAATACAGGTCCGGATCGGCCATCGTCGACACCGTGCCGCCATACACCTGCGCCGGGTCCATGCCCGCCGCCTGCAGGCGCTGACGTGCCAGGGCGAACAGGTCCACCTTCCAGTGCCCCGGGCGTGTCGCCACAAACGCCGCCTCGGCCGCCGGATCATGGCCGACGAAGGCGTGGAAGACCTCTTCGCCGATCTCGTAGTCGGCCGGCCCGGCCGCCGGGCCCAGCCACGCGCGAAGCTGCGCGGGCGGGGTCTGCATGGCGGCCACGGTGGCCTCCAGCATGCCGTCGGCCAGCCCGCGCCATCCAGCGTGAGCGGCGCCCACCTCGCTACCGTCGGCAGCGGCGAACACCACCGGCAGGCAGTCGGCGGTCAGGATCGCCAGCACCACGCCGGGCACCGAGGTCACCGCAGCGTCGGCCACCGGTTCGCTTGCGCCTGGCACCGGCGGCGTTGTGAAGCGCAGCACGGTACTGCTGTGCACTTGGCGCAGCCAGTGCGGTGCCGACGGCAGCGCCAGCCCCTGCTGCAGCAGCTGCCGGTTGTGCTCCACGTTGGCCGGGGTATCACCATCGGCCGCGTGCCGGTTGCCCAGGTTGAACTGCGCGAACGGCGCCGGCGAAATGCCCGCACCGTGCCGACGCGTGGTCAGCGCATGGACGCCCCGAGGCGCCGGCCAGTCCGCCTGCAGCAAAGGCAACGCGGCGGCCATCACCAGCGGTCCCGCTCGCGTGCGGCGAAGGCTTCGCTGTCTTCGCGCAGCACCTTCATCAGGTGCAGCATGTCGTCCGGCACCGGCGCGGTGTTGCGCACCGGCTCACCGGTGATCGGGTGCGTGAACTCCAGGGTCTCGGCGTGCAGTGCCTGGCGCTTGAAGCCGCGCAGCGCGGCTACCAGCTCATCGCTGGCGCCCTTGGGCAGCTTCAGCGCACCGCCGTACAGCGGGTCACCGATGATCGGATGGCGCACATGCGCCATGTGCACGCGGATCTGATGGGTACGGCCGGTTTCCAGGCGGCACTCCAGCGCAGTGTGCGCACGGAAGCGCTCGCGCAGGCGGTAATGGGTGATCGCTTCCTTGCCGTCCTCGCGCACGGCCATCTTCAGGCGGTCGCGTGGGTGGCGGTCGATCGGGGCATCGGCGGTACCGCCGGCCACCAGCGCACCCATCACGATGGCCAGGTACTGGCGGTGCACGTCGCGCGCGGCCAGCTGCTCGACCAGTGCGGTCTGCGCTTCCAGGGTCTTGGCCACCACCATCACGCCGCTGGTGTCCTTGTCCAGGCGGTGCACGATGCCGGCGCGCGGCAGCACCGCCACCGACGGGTCGCGGAACAGCAGGGCGTTGACCAGGGTGCCGCTGTGGTTGCCCGCGCCCGGGTGCACCACCAGGCCGACCGGCTTGTTGATCACCAGCAGGTGCTCGTCCTCGAACAGCACGTCCAGCGGGATGTCCTCCGGCTGGGCGTCGGTCTGGGTCTCGAGCACCACGTTGAGGGTCACGAGCTCGCCGCCGCGCAGCGGATCGCGCGGGCGCACCTGGGCGCCGTCCAGCAGCACCTCACCGGCCTTGATCCACTCGGTCAGGCGCGAACGCGAGTATTCGGGGAACAGTTCGGCCACCACGGCGTCGAAACGACGGCCGGCCGCAGTGTCGGGGACGATGGCCTGGCGGGCCGATTCAGAGGGTTGTTCAGACATGGCAGGGGGCATTCTTTGAAATTTTGGGGTCCCGGCGGCCGGTTTCAGTCGCTGGACAGGACACTAGGCTATCATCGACCCTTCGTATTCCAGCCGCGTCCCGCCTCGACCCCATGATCCGACGCTCCGCCATGCTCTCCGCGCCCGTCCGCCTCACCGCCCTGCTGCTGGTGCTGGTCATCGCCGCCACCGGCTGCCACCGTGGTGCCAAGAAGGGCGATCGCCCCGATGAAGGGACGCCGGTCGAACAGTTGTACGAGAAGAGCCACAAGCTGATGCAGGGTGGCAACTGGAGCGGCGCCGAAGCCAGCTTCCGCCGCCTGGTGGCCCAGTATCCGTACGGTCCGTACACCGAGCAGGCGATGATCGAGACCGCCTACGCCCAGTACAAGGCCGGCAAGCACGATGACGCGGTGTCCAGCATCGACCGCTTCATCCGTACCTACCCGACCCATCGCAACATCGCGTACCTGTACTACCTGCGCGGCCTGGCCAACTCCAACCGCAGTACGGTTTTCCTGCGCCGCGTATGGTCGCTGGATGCCAGCCGTCGCGACCTGTCCACGCCGCACCAGGCGTATTCGGACTTCAACATCGTGGTCGACCGCTATCCCAACAGCCGCTACGCCGCCGATGCGCGCCAGCGCATGCTGGAGCTGCGTGACGTGTTCGCCCAGCATGAGCTGGACAACGCCCTGTACTACATGCGCCGCGGCGCCTGGGTCTCGGCCGCCGGCCGCGCCAACTACCTGCTGGAAACCTACCCGCAGAGCGCGTTCCAGTACGACGCCGTGGCTGTGCTGGCCGATTCCTACACCCACCTGGGCAACAAGACCCTGGCCGACGATGCCCGCCGCGTCCTGCAGCTGAACCAGCCGGACCACCCGTGGCTGGAAGGCAAGTGGCCGAAGTACCCGTGGATGATCCGCAAGCTGAACCCGTTCGCCGGCGAGAAATCCGCCAGCACCGGCCAGCGCAACGCGCGACTGGAAAAGAAGTAAGAGAGGGCCCCGAAAGGGGCCTTTTCTTTGTCGGTAGATCCACGCCATGCGTGGATGGTTCGTACGCCCATGGACCACGACACTAGGAATTCTACGAATTCCCGGCGGATGCGACGCCGGTCGCATCCCGCTCCGGCGACGCCCTCCACACTGCGGCGCAACGGCCATCCCGGCCGTGAAGGAGCGCCCCATGACCCTACCGCCCCGCCGTTTCCGCCCCCTCGCCTGCCTCCTTGCCACCGCCCTGCTGGCGCTGTCCTCGGGCCCCCTCGCTGCCGCACCGGGTGCACCGGGCGATCTGCTGTCTGCTGCCCCCTATCGCGCGTCATGGGTGCCGTCCAAGGCTGCGCAGGCCTACAAGCTCCACTACCGCACCCCGGATCTTCGCGGCCAGCTGGCCGAAGGCACCGGCCTGCTGTACCTGCCCGCCGGCGCGGCTCCAGCGGGCGGCTGGCCGGTGGTGTCCTGGGCACATGGCACCCAGGGCATCGCCGATCGCTGCGCGCCCTCGGTGTCCGGCCCCTACCAACCCGAACGCGACGGGCGCTTCCTCGATCAGTTCCTGGCCCAGGGCTATGCGGTGGTCGCCGCGGACTACCAGGGGCTCGGCAGCCCCGGCGAGCATGCCTATCTGCACGTCCGCACGGCCGCGCGCAATGCCATCGACCTGGTCAAGGCCAGCCGCCAGTACCTGGGCAACGCAGCGCTGTCGCCGCGCTGGGTCTCTGTTGGTCATTCACAGGGTGGCGCTGCAGCCCTCACAGCCGGGCATCTGGCGCCCACCTATGGTGGTCCTTCCCTGCACTACCGTGGCAGCTTCACCACCGGCACGCCCACCGCCGTCGAGCTGACCGCGCTGGTGATGAAGCCGGACAACCGCACCGCCAATCCTGGCGCGCTCAACGCGTATCACGCGTATCTGCTCGACGGTCTGTTGCAGGTTGCGCCACAGATCGACCGCGTCCTCAGCGACACCGGTCGCGCCCGCGTGGCAGTGGCACGCGAACAGTGCCTGGGCGAATTGGCCACCACGCTGGACGGTGCGGATACCGGCAGCATGTTCACTGCACCGCTGACCAGCGTGCCGGGCATCTGGGCGGTGCTGTACGACTATCTCGGCGTACCGCGCCGCGGCTTCAGCCAACCGCTGATGCTCGGCCACGGCAGCGAGGACCGCGATGTGCCCTATCTGACCACCCTGCTGTATGCCGCAGGCCTGGCCCTGCGAGGCGAGCCGGTCGCGTTCCGGCGTTACCCGGTCGACCACCGCGGCACGCTGGATGCGGCGGCGGCGGATGGCCTGGCGTTTGTGCGGGCACGGCTGGGGGACGGACGCTTCAACGACGCTGCGGAAACTGCCAGCCTCGAACAGTTGCTTGAGGACGCCCGGTAGATCCACGCCATGCGTGGATACGCGGTATGCGGGGTTGCCGGCCAGCGGCCGGCACTACCGAACGCAGTAGAGCCACGCCATGCGTGGATGCGCGGTATGCGGGGTTGCCGGCCAGCGGCCGGCACTACCGAACGCAGTAGAGCCACGCCATGCGTGGATACGCGGTATGCGGGGTTGCCGGCCAGCGGCCGGCACTACCGAACGCAGTAGATCCACGCCATGCGTGGATGCGCGGTATGCGGGGTTGCCGGCCAGCGGCCGGCACTACCGAACGCAGTAGATCCACGCCATGCGTGGATACGCGGTATACGGGTTGCCGGCCAGCGGCCGGCACTACCGGACGCAGTAGAGCCACGCCATGCGTGGATGCGCGGTGTACGGGGTTGCCGGCCAGCGGCCGGCACTACCGGACGCAGTAGAACCACGCCATGCGTGGATGCGCGGTATACGGGTTGCCGGCCAGCGGCCGGCACTACCCGCCAAGCGCAGCTTCAGCCCTTGTAACCGTTGCTGATCGGGTAACGACGCTCGCGGCCAAATGCCCGGCGCGAGACCTTCGGCCCCGGCGCGGCCTGGTGCCGCTTCCACTCGCTGATGCGCACCAGGCGCAGCACCCGGTCGACCACGGCCGCGTCGTAACCGGCCGCAACGATCTCCGTGCGCGACTGCTCCTGGTCGATGTAGCGGTACAGGATGCCGTCCAGCACGTCATAGGCCGGCAGCAAATCCTGGTCCAGCTGGTTCTCGCGCAGCTCGGCCGACGGCGGGCGGCTGATCACGGCCGGTGGGATCACCGGCGCGCCGCCCACGGTGTTGCGCCACTTCGACAGCCCGAACACTTCGGTCTTGTACAGGTCCTTCAGCGGCGCATAGCCACCGCACATGTCGCCGTAGATGGTGGCGTAACCCACCGCGTATTCGCTTTTGTTGCCGGTGGTCAGCAACAGGCCACCGAACTTGTTGGCCAGCGCCATCAGGATCACGCCACGGCTGCGCGACTGCAGGTTCTCTTCGGTCACGTCCGGCGCAGTGCCTTCGAACATCGGCGCCAGCGATTCCATCAGGCCCTTGAACGCCGGCTCGATCGATACCGCCTCCAGCTTCACGCCCAATGCCTGGCACTGTTCGGCGGCCAGGTCGTTGGACAGGCCCGCAGTATAGCGCGACGGCAACCGCACAGCGGTGACGTTTTCCGCGCCCATCGCGTCCACGGCCATGGCCAGCACCAGCGCCGAATCGATGCCGCCGGACAGGCCCAGCCACACCTTCTTGAAGCCGTTCTTGCGGCAGTAGTCCTGGATGCCACGGGTCACTGCGCGCCAGGCCAGCGCGTCCATGCTCTCGTCGCCATCGTCCATCCACACGTGCGGCATGAAGCGGCGGCTTTCACCGTCGTACTCCACCACCAGCCACTGGTCGACGAAGGCGGCGGCGGCCGGGTGCACGGTACCGTCGCCATCGGCCACCACCGAGGCGCCGTCGAACACCAGCGCGTCCTGGCCACCGACCACGTTGAGGTAGGCGATCGCCGCCCCGCTCTCACGGGTGCGTGCGGCCAGCACTGCATCGCGCTGGGCATGCTTGCCACGCTCGTAGGGCGAGGCATTCGGCACCACCACCAGCTGCGCACCGGCGCGCACGGTGTCGGCCAGCGGCTCGGCGAACCACAGGTCCTCGCAGATCAGCAGGCCGACCGGAATGCCGTTGACCTCGAACACGCAGCTGCCGCCATCCGGATCGACATCGAAGTAGCGGCGCTCGTCGAACACCGCATAGTTGGGCAGCTCGCGCTTGCGGTAGGTCTGCTCGACCAGGCCATCGCGCAGCACGCTGGCGGCGTTGTAGACCACCGCACCGGCCGCCTGCGGCCAACCGACCACGGCGGTGATGCCACGGCAGGCAGCAGCGATGCGGGCCATCGCCTGCTCGCACTCGTACAGGAAGCCCGGGCGCAGCAGCAGGTCTTCCGGCGGATAACCACTCACCGCCAGCTCGGGGAACATCACCAGCTCGGCGCCGTACTCGTCGCGCGCCTGGCCGATCATCTCGATGATGCGCTCGGTGTTGCCGGCGACATCGCCGACCGGGAAGTCGAACTGCGCCATCGCGATGCGGATCGAAGCCATGGGAATCCAGCCTGTGGTTGCAATGTGCCCATTGTAGCGCTGCGCCATGCGCGCGCCGGGCGCGCTCACTGCGTGGACAGCCCCGGCTCAGTAGATCCACGCCATGCGTGGATGGGGTTACCGGGATGGTCAGGGCACCAGACGCAGAAAGGCCGCCCGGAGGCGGCCTTTCTGTTTGAAGCAAGAGCGTCAGTCGAGCATGGCTCGACTCTACACAAGCGGTCTTATTTCACCAGCTTGGCGATGGCAGCGCCCAGGTCGCCCGGCGAGCGGACGGTGACAACACCGGCAGCTTCCATGGCGGCGAACTTGCCTTCGGCAGTGCCCTTGCCGCCCGAGGCGATCGCACCGGCGTGGCCCATGCGCTTGCCGGCCGGAGCCGACGCACCGGCGATGAAACCGACGACCGGCTTCTTCACGTGGTTCTTGATGTACTCGGCGCCGGCTTCTTCAGCGTCACCGCCGATTTCGCCAACCATGATGATGCCTTCGGTCTGCGGGTCTTCGTTGAACAGCTTCAGGCAGTCGACGAAGTTCAGGCCGTTGATCGGGTCACCACCGATGCCGATGCAGGTGGACTGGCCCAGGCCGACTTCAGTGGTCTGCTTGACCGCTTCATAGGTCAGGGTGCCCGAACGCGACACGATGCCGATCTTGCCCGGCTGGTGGATGTGGCCCGGCATGATGCCGATCTTGCACTCACCCGGGGTGATGACGCCCGGGCAGTTCGGCCCGATCAGCACGGTGTCCGGATGCGAACGGGTCAGCACGTTCTTGACGCGCAGCATGTCCAGCACCGGGATGCCTTCGGTGATGCAGACGATGACCTTGATGCCGGCAGCAGCGGCTTCCAGGATCGCGTCGGCCGCGTACGGCGGCGGCACGTAGATGACCGAAGCGTTGGCGCCGGTGCTCTGCACGGCGTCGGCAACGGTGTTGAAGACCGGCAGGTCGATGTGGGTGGTGCCACCCTTGCCCGGGGTCACGCCGCCAACAACCTGGGTGCCGTACTCGATCATCTGAGTGGCGTGGAAGGTGCCCTGCTGGCCGGTGAAGCCCTGCACGATCACCTTGGTGTTCTTGTTAATCAAAACAGACATGGGAATTCCTTGGTGTCGAATCAGGCAGCGTTCTTGACAGCTTCAACGATCTTCTTGGCGCCATCGTTGATGTTGTCAGCCGGGATGATGGCCATGCCGCTGTCACGCAGCAGCTGCTTGCCTTCTTCCACGTTGGTGCCTTCCAGGCGCACCACGACCGGAACCTTGACGCCCACTTCCTTCACGGCGGCGATGATGCCTTCGGCAATCATGTCGCAGCGGACGATGCCGCCGAAGATGTTGACGAAGATGCCTTCAACCTTGTCCGAGGACAGGATCAGCTTGAACGCTTCGATGACGCGCTGCTTGTTGGCACCGCCGCCCACGTCCAGGAAGTTCGCCGGCTCGCCGCCGTTGAGCTTGATGACGTCCATGGTGGCCATGGCCAGGCCTGCGCCGTTGACCATGCAGCCGATGTTGCCGTCCATGGTGACGTAGTTGATGTCCAGCTCCGAAGCGATCACTTCGGTCGGATCTTCCTGGGTCTTGTCGCGCATGGCGACCAGGGCCTTCTGGCGGAACGCGGCGTTGTCGTCGCTGTCGAACTTGCCGTCCAGCGCGTACAGGTTGCCGTCGTCCAGGATGGCCAGCGGGTTGATTTCAACCAGGGCCAGGTCCTTTTCGTTGAACAGGCGGTACAGGTTCACCATGATGCTGGCGAACTGGCCGGCCTGCTTGGCGGTCAGGCCCAGCTTGAAGCCGAAATCACGGCCGTGGTAACCCTGCACGCCTTCGACGAAGTCGACGTTCAGCGAGTGGATCAGCTCCGGGGTTTCAGCGGCGACCTGCTCGATCTCCACGCCGCCTTCCGAAGAGGCGATGTAGGTGATGGTCTTGGTGCCACGGTCGACCAGCACCGACAGGTACAGTTCCTTGACGATCTCGCCGGCGGTGGTCACCAGCACCAGGTTGACCGGCAGTTCAACGCCAGCGGTCTGGTAGGTGGCCATCTTGGTGCCGAGCATCTTGGCCGCAGCGGCCTTCACGTCGTCGGTGGTCTTGCAGAACTTGACGCCGCCAGCCTTGCCGCGGCCGCCAGCGTGGATCTGCGCCTTGACCATCCAGGGGCCCTGGCCCAGGGAGTTGGCAGCGGCAACCGCTTCGTCCGGGGTCGCAGCGACCTTGCCGGCCGGGACCGGGATGCCGTACTCGGCAAGCAGTTGTTTTGACTGGTATTCGTGGAAATTCATGCGTCACCGTGGGAATAGGAACGACCGCACGCAATTCCTCAGGGCCCCGGCGGGGCGCCGGCATGGACCGCGGCGGGCCCACTATTGTGGCCGAGCCAGCGCCGGGGCGCAAAGAAGTCTGTACAAAACGCCGCACCCGGCCAGATTTCCACCGCCATTCAGGCAGTTGCGCCCGGGCCGGCGCTGACCACCGGTATCCACGGCAGGCCAAATGCGCGATCCGGGCGGCTCCGGCGGCGTCCTGCCGGGGGCCCTATACTGGTCAACCAAGGTGTGTAGTGTCGGGCTTGCCCGGCAGCTTCCACCGCGGGCCACATAGAAGCGACGAACCCGCCCGGCTTCAGGGGATGCCAGGCAGGGCCGCCGCAGATTCCAGACCCAGGCAGCCAGAAGGGGAGTTCCGGCGTGTCACCCAGTGCTTCATTGATCGACCGCATCGAATCGATTCCGCGGCGTGAGCTGTACTTCTTCGCGCTGTACCGGGTGCTGATCGCCGCGGTCATCGCCGGCCTGCTCTACAGCCCCCTGTCCGGCATGGTCGGCGAGGCCCATCACCCGCGTCTGGCCGATACCGTCGCGGCGATCTATCTGCTGCTGTCGCTGCTGGCCCTGGCGATCGGCCGCAACGAACGCTGGCTGCGCCCGATCGTGGTCAGCAGCGTGCTGGTGGACATCATCGCCGCCACCTTGCTGGCGCATGCCCTGCCCGGTGCCAGCGCCGGCATCTCGATGTCGCTGCTGTTCAACATCGCCGCCGCCGCCACCCTGCTGCCGCTGAGCTGGGGCCTAGGCCTGGCGGTTGCTGCCAGCCTGGCCACCGGTACCGAATACCTCTGGAAGGTGCTCGAAGGCGGTGACCCCACCCGCACGCTGGCCGAGCTGGCCATGTTCGCCACCAGCTACCTGGCGCTGGCCTTCATCAGCTACCAGGTGGGCAACCGCGCGCGCCGCAACCAGCAGCTGGCCAACCAGCGCGGCGACGAAGTAGCCAACCTGTTCCAGATCAACGAACTGATCATCCGCCGCATGCGTACCGGCGTGCTGGTGGTGGATGCCGACAACCGCATCACCCTGGCCAACGAAGCGGCCTCGATGCTGCTCGGCGACAACGACGGCATCGGTGAGACGGGACGCCTGGATCTGGCCAGTGCCGCGCCGGAACTGGCGCGCCGTCTGCAGCGCTGGCGCAACGGCTGGGCGCAGGACGAACTGCCGCTGCAGCTCAACCCCGACCAGCCGGAAGTGCAACCGCGCTTCGCCCGCCTGCTGGCCGGCAGCGAACTGGCGCTGGTATTCCTGGACGACTCCAGCGTGGTCTCTCGGCGCGCCGAATCGCTCACCCTGTCGGCGATGGGCCGCTTCTCGGCCAGCCTCGCCCATGAAATCCGCAATCCGCTGGCGGCGATCAACTACGCCGTGCAGCTGCTGGAGGAAGGCACCGGTTTCAACGAAAGCGACCGCCGCCTGCTGCAGATCATCCGCCAGCAATGCCAGCGCACCAACGGCATCGTCGAGAGCGTGCTGGGGCTGGCACGGCGCGAGCGCGCCACACCCGAGAACGTCGACCTGGTCGCCTTCGTGCGCCGCTTCGTGCTGGAGTACAAGCAGGGCCAGACGCTGGAAACCGACAGCATCGAACCGATCATCAGCGACACGGCGGTGATGGCGCAGGTCGACAGCAAACACCTGTACCAGGTGCTCACCGTGCTGGTGCACAACGCACTGAAATACGGCCGCATCGGCCAGCAGCCGGCACGCGTACGCCTGCGCGTGGCGCAGCACGAGCGCAGCGCGGTGATCGACGTGATGGACCGTGGCCCCGGCATTCCCGAGAGCGTGGCCGCACAGCTGTTCCGTCCGTTCTTCACCACCTCCGAGCATGGCACCGGGCTGGGCCTGTATATCGCCCGCGAGTTGTGCCGCGCCAACCAGGCACGGCTCGACTACATCCCGGTGCCGGCAGGAGGCTCGTGCTTCCGCCTGGTGCTGCCCGGCCCGCACACGCTGTTGCCCACCTGATTCCAAATCTGTGCGTCAAACATTTGTCGCTTCCAGCCCCCTCGTTTATCTTTCACGCCCATGAACGAAACCCGCAGCGCCCTCGTCGTCGACGATGAACGCGACATCCGCGAACTGCTGGTACTGACCCTCGGCCGCATGGGGCTGCGCATCAGTACTGCCGCCAACCTGGCCGAAGCGCGCGAGCTGCTGGCCAGCAACCCGTACGACCTGTGCATCACCGACATGCGCCTTCCGGATGGCAACGGCATCGAGCTGGTCAGCGAGATCGCCCAGCACTACCCGCGCACACCGGTGGCGATGATCACCGCATTCGGCAGCATGGACCTGGCCGTGGAAGCGCTGAAGGCCGGCGCCTTCGACTTCGTCAGCAAGCCGGTGGACATCTCGGTGCTGCGCGGCCTGGTCAAGCACGCGCTGGAACTCAACAACACCGAACGCCCTGCGCCCGGCCCCGCCACCGAACAGGCTGCACGCCTGCTCGGCGCTTCGCCGGCCATGGACGTTCTGCGCACCACCATCGGCAAGGTCGCGCGCAGCCAGGCGCCGGTCTACATCCTCGGTGAATCGGGCGTGGGCAAGGAACTGGTCGCGCGCACCATCCACGCCCAGGGCGCGCGTGCGGCTGGTCCGTTCGTGCCGGTCAACTGCGGTGCCATTCCCGGCGAGCTGATGGAGAGCGAGTTCTTCGGCCATCGCAAAGGCAGCTTCAGCGGCGCCCATGCCGACAAGCCGGGCCTGTTCCAGGCTGCACATGGCGGCACCCTGTTCCTGGACGAAGTGGCCGAGCTGCCGCTGCAGATGCAGGTGAAGCTGTTGCGTGCCATCCAGGAAAAGTCGGTACGTGCGGTGGGTGCGGCCAACGAAGAACCGGTGGACGTGCGCATTCTCTCGGCCACGCACCGTGACCTGGCCGAGCTGGTCGAGGACGGGCGCTTCCGCCACGACCTGTACTACCGCATCAACGTGATTGAACTGAAGGTGCCGCCGCTGCGCGAGCGCCGCCAGGACCTGCCGGAACTGGCTGCCGCCGTGCTGGCGCGGCTGGCCCGCAGCCACGGCCGTGCCACACCGCTGCTGGCGCCATCGGCGCTGGAAGCGCTGGCCCACTACGCGTTCCCGGGCAATGTGCGCGAGCTGGAGAACATTCTGGAGCGCGCGCTGGCACTGGCCGAAGAAGACCGCATTGGTGCCGACGACCTGCGCCTGCCGCAGCACGCCCCACGTGCGCCCGGCGGCGCTGCTCCCGCCGAAGCCGTGGCCGACCTGCAGCCGGGCGGTGCCGCCCTGCCCTCGTACATCGAGCAGCTGGAGCGCAGCGCCATCCAGCGCGCGCTGGAAGAGAACCGCTGGAACAAGACCCGCACGGCTGCGCAGCTGGGGATTACCTTCCGCGCGCTGCGCTACAAGCTGAAGAAGCTGGGGATGGAGTAAGGGCCGAACGGCCCTGGTAGGCGCCAACCTTGGTTGGCGTGCGCCGCCGCGCCATCCACGCATGGCGTGGATCCACCACCAACGCGGTAGTGCCGGCCGCTGGCCGGCAACCCCCATGCATCGCATCATCCACGCATGGCGTGGATACACCCACCAAACGCGGTAGTGCCGGCCGCTGGCCGGCAACCTCATGCATCGCGGCATCCACGCATGGCGTGGATCTACCTCAATCCTTGGTAACGCGATTGATCTCGGCCAGGCTGGTCACACCCGCTGCCGCCTTCTTCAACGCCGACTGCCGCAGGTCATTCACCCCGATCTGCTGCGCCGCCTCGGCAATCTGCAGCGCGTTGCCGCCGGCCAGCACGATCGTGGCGATCTCATCGGTCATCGGCATCACCTGGTAGATACCGGTTCGGCCCTTGTAGCCCTCGGTGCACTCATCGCAGCCCACCGCCTCGTACAACTGGATGCCCGCATCCAGCTGCGCCTGGGTGAAGCCCTCGGCCAGCAGCGCGTGCTCCGGCAGGTTCGCCGGTCGCTTGCAGTTGCCGCACAACCGGCGCGCCAGGCGCTGGGCGATCACCAGCGTCACCGAGCTGGTGATGTTGTACGGCGCGATGCCCATGTTCATCAGACGCGCGATGGTCTGCGGCGCATCGTTGGTATGCAGCGTGGACAGCACCATGTGGCCGGTCTGCGCCGCCTTGATCGCAATCTCGGCCGTCTCCAGGTCGCGGATTTCGCCGACCATGATGATGTCCGGATCCTGTCGCAGGAACGAGCGCAGCGCTGCAGCGAAGGTCATGCCGCGCTTGTTGTTCTGCTGCACCTGGTTGACGCCGGGCAAGCGGATTTCCACCGGGTCTTCGGCGGTGGAGATGTTGCGCGTCTCATCGTTGAGGATGCCCAGCGCGGTATACAGCGACACGGTTTTGCCCGAGCCGGTCGGGCCGGTCACCAGCACCATGCCGTACGGCTTGTGGATGGCGTCGTGGAACAGCTTCTGCTGGTCCGGCTCGTAGCCCAGCTTGTCGATGCCCAGCTTGGCCGCGCTGCCATCGAGAATACGCAGCACCACCTTTTCACCGAACAGGGTCGGCAGCGTACTGACGCGGAAGTCGATCTGCTTGGTCTTGGACAGGTTCAGCTTGATGCGGCCGTCCTGCGGCACGCGCTTCTCGGCGATATCCAGCTGCGCCATCACCTTCAGGCGCGCGGCGATGCGCTGGTTCAACTTCACCGGCGCGCGCGCCACCATCTTCAGCAGACCGTCGATACGCAAGCGCACGCGGTAATCGTCTTCGTAGGGCTCGAAGTGGATGTCCGATGCGCCCTTGCGGATGGCATCGACCAGCACCTTGTTGACGAACTTCACCACCGGGGTGTCGTCGCCCTTGGCGTCGATGCCGGAGTCGCCCCCCGCGTTGTCTTCGTCGCCCAGTCCAACGTCGAGGTTGGCCATGCCCTCGTCGTCGCCGCCCAGCGCATCGCCGATGGTGTCGTGGCTGGCGTGCCACTGCTCCAGCGTGCGGCGGATCTGGTCTTCATCCACCAGGATCGGCTCCACCACCAGATTGGTGTGGAACTTGATCTCGTCCAGTGCATGGGTTGGATTGCTGGTACCCACGAACAGCTTGCCACCGCGCTTGAACAGCGGCAGGACGTTGTGTTTGCGCAGCAGTTCCTCGCTGACCAGGCTCATGGCGTTCTGGCTGGCGTCGAACGTAGACACGTCGAACAAGGGCATGCCGAACTCGACCGCGTTGGCGGCGGCGAGCTGCGAGGCACTGACCAGCTTGTTCTGCGCGAACCACGTAGGCAGCGGCTGGCGGGCGGCCGTGGCCTTGGCCATGGCGTCGCGGGCGGAGGCCTCGTCCAGCGCGCCGTCCTGGACCAGGCGGCGGGCCAGGCCGGTGATGCCTACGAGATTGGGGGTGGAAAGAGTGCTCATATTTTCCTCAAAGCCCTCAGTCTGGAGCAATCAAACCTAGGCTCCTGAAAGTACTCCCAGGAATTCATCTCTGGCGTTTTAGGGCCCAGTTACAAGAGCTGCGATTAAATGCTGCTCCGTTGACGTTGTCGCCATTCATGGTCACTTGAAAATACCGGTCTACGTCGAGAAAGAGGACCTTAGCTACGCCGGGATTTTAGATCGACAGCGAACAGCAGAATGGCCAATGCCCAAAAAAGAACAGGGAGCCATTAGCCCCCTGTCCCTAGAACGCGATACCAATTAAGGGATCACTCCTTGGTTTCTTCTTCGCCAGCAGGCGCCTGGCAAGAACCCGGACGATACTTGGCATCAATCGAACCGCCGCAGCTCCAGCTCGGCACAACGCCATTCTTTCCGTCACCCGTCGGGGTCAGCGTAATGGTCTTCTTATCGATGAGGTCGTCGCCAACGCCCTTAGCAGTAGCAACGATGGACTTACCATTCCATTCCAGCTTATCCACGTACTGAGTCTGCTGGAAGTCCGGCTTCCAAGTTGTCGGCGGCAGCGAATTGTTGCTGGCCACGTATTCCGACACGTCGGTACGCAGCGAAGAAGCCGCCAGGATCACTTCCGAGACCTTGGCCTTCTTGGTGTAGTTCGAGTAAGCCGGCAGCGCGATGGCAGCCAGGATGGCGATGATCGCAACGACGATCATCAGTTCGATCAGGGTGAAGCCCTTCTGGTTCTTCATGGTGGTACATCCCCAAGATAAGTGGTGGTTGATGTCGGGGTGGCGGCCGGCCGGCCAGATGACCGGATGAGCAGGCTGCCCGTCCCCGCGGGTGGATCAACGCAGGTTACGTGCCAATCTCCCATGGCAGCGTCTCCCCGATTTCCCCGCGCCAATGATGGCAGCAATTTCGCGGATGGGAACCCCCCAGAAGCGAATCTGCGATGGACGCGGCAATGTGACGCGGTACGTCACCTTTCGTCTCGTCAGGTCGAAAACCCTGCGCGGCGTCACGCCAGCAGGCTCCCCGGACGGCCCTGAACCGGCTACCATCGCCGGTCAGGATGCCCGCCTGGGGATGGCGGGCCTTGGGGAGCCAACATGTCTGTCAGTCGCAGTGCGATCAAGAAAGAGCCCGTGGCGCGTAGCACCATGGAGCTGCAGCCGTTTGTCTGGGAGGGGACCGACAAGCGGGGTATCAAGATGAAGGGCGAGCAGTTGGCCAAGAACGCCAATCTGCTGCGCGCCGAATTACGCAAGCAGGGAATCAATCCCGGCCAAGTGAAGCCGAAGCCGAAGCCACTGTTCGGCGCGGCCGGCAAGCCCGTGGGCGCTAAGGACATTGCGTTCTTCAGCCGGCAAATGGCCACGATGATGAAATCCGGCGTGCCGATCGTGTCGGCGCTGGAGATCATCGGCAGCGGGCACAAGAACCCGCGCATGAAGAAGATGGTGGACGGGATCCGCGCCGACATCGAGGGCGGCTCTTCTCTGAACGAGGCGATCAGCCGTCACCCTGTCCAGTTCGACGAGCTCTACCGCAACCTGGTACGCGCCGGTGAAAGCGCCGGTGTACTGGAAACGGTGCTGGATACGATCGCCTCCTACAAGGAGAACATCGAGGCGCTGAAGGGCAAGATCAAGAAGGCCCTGTTCTACCCGGCCATGGTGCTGGTGGTGGCCTTCCTGGTCAGCACTGTCCTGCTGGTCTGGGTCGTGCCGCAATTCGAGGAGGTCTTCAAGAGTTTCGGTGCCGACCTGCCGGCCTTCACCCAGATGGTGGTCAACCTGTCCCGCTTCATGGTGTCGTGGTGGTGGCTGATAGCCATCGTCGTGATCGGAGCGGTGGTGGCCATCGCCATGACCTACCGGCGTTCGGAGAAGATGCAGCACACGGTCGACCGGCTGGTCCTGAAGGTGCCGGTGATCGGCCAGATCATGCATAACAGCTCGATTGCCCGTTTCGCCCGCACCACGGCTGTGACCTTCAAGGCCGGCGTGCCGCTGGTGGAGGCGCTGGGCATCGTGGCTGGCGCCACCGGCAACAAGGTCTATGGCGAAGCGGTCCTGCGCATGCGCGACGACGTCTCGGTGGGCTATCCGGTCAACATGGCCATGAAGCAGCTGAACCTGTTCCCGCACATGGTCATCCAGATGACCGGCATCGGCGAAGAGGCGGGCGCCCTGGACGCCATGCTGTTCAAGGTGGCTGAATACTACGAGCAGGAAGTGAACAATGCCGTGGATGCCTTGAGCAGCCTGCTGGAACCGATGATCATGGTGTTCATTGGTACCATTGTCGGTGGCTTGGTCATCGCGATGTACCTGCCCATCTTCAAACTCGGCGCCGTCGTCGGCTAAAGGTATCAATGGCATTTCTCGACCAGCACCCCGGCCTCGGCTACCCCGCCGCGGCCGCCCTGGGACTGCTGCTGGGCAGTTTCCTGAACGTGGTCATCCTGCGCCTGCCCAAGCGGCTGGAGTGGCAGTGGAAGCGCGATGCGCGCGAGGTCCTGGAGGAACCGGACTTCTATGAACCACCCCCACCGGGGATCGTGGTGGAGCCGTCGCACTGCCCGCACTGCAAGCACAAGCTGAGCTGGTACGAGAATATCCCGCTGTTCAGCTGGATCATCCAGGGCGGCAAGTGCCGCCACTGCAAGGCGCCGATCTCGCTGCAGTACCCGCTGGTGGAGGCGCTGACCTCGGTGCTGGTGCTGGCCTGCGTCTGGCAGTTCGGCTTCGGCTGGCAGGGCTTCGGCGCCATCGTGCTGACCTGCTTCCTGATCGCCCTGTCCGGCATCGACCTGCGAACGCAGCTGCTGCCCGACCAGTTGACCCTGCCGCTGATGTGGCTGGGGCTGATAGGCAGCATCGACAACCTCTACATGCCAGCCAAGCCCGCCCTGGTGGGTGCGGCGGTGGGTTACCTGTCGCTGTGGACGGTCTGGTGGCTGTTCAAGCAGCTGACCGGCAAGGAAGGCATGGGCCACGGCGACTTCAAGCTGCTGGCGGCCCTGGGCGCCTGGTGTGGTCTGAAGGGCATCCTGCCGATCATCCTGCTGTCGTCGGTGCTGGGCGCCATCATCGGCTCGATCTGGCTGTACAGCCGCGGCCGTGACCGCGCCACGCCCATCCCGTTCGGGCCGTACCTGGCCATCGCCGGCTGGCTGTACTTCATGTGGGGTGCGCCACTGGTGGAGCAGTACCTGGTGATGAGCGGGCTGCGCTGAGGGGAGTCCCCATGAGCCGCTATGTGGTTGGCCTGACCGGAGGCATCGCCTCCGGCAAGAGCGAGGTGACCCGGCGCTTTGAGGCGCTGGGGATCGTGGTGGCCGACGCCGATCTGGCCGCACGGGCCGTGGTGGCTGCCGGCAGCCCGGCGCTGGCCCGTATCGCCGAGCGTTTCGGCGCCGACATGCTGCTGGCCGATGGCAGCCTGGACCGGGGGCGCCTGCGCGCCCACGTGTTTGCCGATCCGGCCGAGCGGACGGCGCTGGAAGCCATCACCCACCCCGCCATCCGTCGGCTGATGCAGCAGCAGTGCGAGCAGGCTGAGGGCCCCTATGCGATTGCCGCGATTCCGCTGCTGACCGAGGTGGGCGGGCAGAAAGCCTACCCGTGGCTGGACCGGGTGTTGCTGGTGGATGCGCCCGAAGCCGTGCAGCATGCGCGGCTGATGCAGCGCGATAGCATTGATGCCGCGCTGGCCGACCGGATGATTGCTGCGCAGGCCAGCCGCGCACAGCGGTTGGCGCTGGCCGATGACGTGGTGGTCAATGATGGGCAGCCGGAGGACCTGCAGGTGCAGGTGGAACAGCTGCATGCGCGGTATCTGGGGTTGGCCGGGGGCTGAGGCCTGGTTGCCGGCCAGCGGCCGGCACTACCAAAGCGCATCCACGCATGGCGTGGATCTACACGCGCGGGGCGCGGCAGCGATCACGGTGGTGGCACAAGCGGGACAGGGCGCGATGCAAGGTCGGCAGGGTTTGTGCCGACCAAGGTCGGCACCTACCGCTTACAACGGCTTCGGCGAGAACGTCAGGGTGGCGATCACGCCTCGCTGGCCGCCGGGGCGCACGCTTACCTGCCAGCCGTACAGATCGCACAGGCGGCTGACGATCGACAGGCCGATACCGCCGCCCTGCGAGTGGCCGGCATGCGTGCCGCGGTAGCCACGCTGGAACAGCTTGGCCGCGTCTTCCTCGCTCAGGCCCGGGCCACTGTCGGTTACCGACACCGAGTTGGTGCCGACGAACACGCGCACCTCGCCGTCCTGCGAGTACTTCACCGCGTTGCCGATCAGGTTGCCCAGTGCCACCGACAACGCCGCCTCGGGCGCGTCGATCACCAGATTGCGCTCACCTTCCAGCAGCAGCTCCAGCGGCTTGCCCCCCAGCTGCGCACGGTGTGCGTCCAGCAGCTGCTCGGCCACGCGGGCGACGTTGCTGGTGCCCTGCCCGCGCTCGTTGCGCGACAGCAGCAGCAGCGCGCCGATCAGATCGCTGCACTGCTGTTCGGCGCGCTGGATGCGCTGCAGGCGCTGCAGCACCTTCTCGTCCAGGCCGGGCCGGGTCAGCAGCAGCTCGGTGGCGCCACGGATCACCGCCAGCGGCGTGCGCAGCTCGTGGCTGACGTCTGCATTGAATTCACGGTCGCGCTGCACCACTTCGGTCAGCCGCGAGGAATAGTCGTCCAGCGCCTGGGCCAGCTGCCCCACTTCGTCGTCGGGAAAGCGTGGCGCCAACGGCTCGGGATCACTGGTGCCGCCGCGATAGGCACGCAGCCGCGCGGCCAGATCCGACACCGGCTTCATCACCTTCGAGGCCGACCACCAACCCAGCACCAGCGACAGCACGCTGAACACCAGCACCGACAGTACCAGCGCGCGGTTGAGCTGCTTGCCACCGCGCACGCTGTCGGTCATGTCATAGGCGAGGAAGAACCAGGCGTCGGGCGTCTTGCGCACGGCCAGCTTGTAGGAGTACGGCTCGCCGTGCTCATCGCCGCTGACGCTGTGGATGCCATCGGAGAAGCCCGCCCACTGCGCGCGCTCTTCGCGCACCCGGTCGAACTTGTCCTTCGAATAGGCATAGGCCTTGATCTGCAGCACCGGTGCGTCCGGGTTATGCCCGGGGTGCTCGTAATAGCGGCGCGCATACTCGTCGATGTTGCGGTTCATCAGCTCTTCCACCAGCTGGTTTTCCACGCGCAGGCGGGCCCAGTTGGTGGCGAACGCAAACAGTGTCGTCAGGCAGAAGCCCAACAACACGAACGAAACGATGATGCGGCTGCGCAGGCGCCGCCGATAAGGCGTGCGCCGGCGCTCCCCCTTGGTTGCCACCGAATCAGGCTTCCGGGGTGGCGATGCGGTATCCGATGCCATGGCGGGTCTGGATCAGCGGCACTTCAAACGGCTTGTCGACCACCGCACGCAGGCCATGGATGTGCACGCGCAGGGAATCCGAATCGGGCAGTTCTTCACCCCACACACGGGTTTCCAGCTCCTGGCGGGTCACCACGGCCGGGGCCGCTTCCATCAGCGCCTGCAGGATCTTCAGTGCGGTCGGGTTGAGCTGCAGCAGCTTGCCCTGGCGGCGCACTTCCAGCGTATCCAGGTTGTATTCCAGATCGCCGGTTTCCAGCACGCGGGTCTGCACGCCCTTGCCGCGTCGCGACAGGGCGTTCAGACGCACTTCCACTTCCTGCAGCGCGAACGGCTTGATCAGGTAGTCGTCCGCGCCGGAATCGAAGCCGGCCAGCTTGTTGTCCAGTGAATCGCGGGCGGTGAGCATCAGTACCGGGGTCTGCTTGCGCGCTTCATTGCGCAACTTGCGGCAGACCTCGATGCCGTCCATGCCTGGCAGATTGAGATCCAGCACGATCGCGTCGAACTCGTGCACCACGGCCAGGTGCAGACCGGTAACCCCGTCAGCCGCGAAGTCCACGGTGTGGCCCCGGTCCTCCAGGTAGTCGCCCAGGTTGGCCGCAATGTCGCTGTTGTCTTCGATTACCAGGATTCTCACTGTCACCTCTAATTTACGAATTTGCCGATGCGCTGGGCCTGGCCCATATCACGCTGTGCCTTGTCCTTCCGCCGGGCGCGCTCGGCAACGGTAGTGCACTGCGTCGTGGACCGGTTCGAACCCGTGGCCTTTTCACGTTGGCATATTAGACGACTATCTTCACGTGCCTGTGTCAAAACCGTGTTCACGATCTGCTGGTCGTTGAAGACATCGGTTCGTACCTGTTCAGGCATGGAATCGCGGTCAGGATGCTGCTCGACGGCCGTACGCATGCGCACCAGCGCCTCGCGTACACGGCTGCGGTCGGCCTGCTTCAGTTCGCTGTAGGTCTCGCCATCGTTGAGTTCGATTTCGATGCGCTCGATCTGCTGCTGCAGCGGCTTGCCGGGGATAAAGACCTCACCGGACTGGTTCGATGCAGAGGCGGCGGTGGCCAGGGTCAGGCCCGAGATCAGGACCGCCGACATCAGGAGGGACTTCATGACAAACGAATCCTTGTTTGAGTTGAGTGTTGACTGTATTCGCACCACCTTCACGCCAGCAAGTGCCATGCGCAGGGGCATCGGACGGCCTAGTGGTTGGTGGCAGGGTTGAAGTTGTTGAAGGTGCGCTGGTCGTTGAGCAGGGCCTTGCCCTTTTCTTCGATCCGGCGGCGCTCGGCCACGGTCAGGCAGCGGCTTTTAGGCATGTTGCTGCCGGTGGTGCGGGTGTGCTGGCAGATCTGGCGGCTGTCCTCGTGGGCGCGGACAAGAACGGTATTGATACGCTCCTGGTCGTTGAACACCTCCGCCTGGACCTGCGGCGGGAGCTCCTGAAGCATGCGGTGGTCGCCCATGCGCTGGGTGATGCGCGCCAGTGCCTGCTGCACCTGGGCGCGGTCATCGGCGGAAATCTCGCTGTACTCGCCGTCATCGAGGGCCTTCTCAACCCGCCGGACCTGCTCGGCCACCGGGGCCTGCCCATCCATCTGTATGGCGGTCTTCTCCGGCTTGGCGGAGACAGCACCAGACAGCCCCAGCAACAACGCGATCATCGTGATGCGGTACATCGCCAGCCTCCGGATCCATCCAGGAACGATGGGCGCCACTCTACGGCCGTCACGCTGCCTCCACAAGGGACTTCCGGCGGCATAAAAAAGACCCAGACGGTGCCCCGCCTGGGTCTGAAGTCGTATCCCGATACCGATCCTGCTGAGAGGCAGAGCTGCGGTTCGCTGAAGGCTACGCCGGCGCCGATTAAAGGCGCGTTAAAGCTGGCCTCATTTGCCCATGAGAATTTCAAGCCATTGATTAATTACGGCTTTTTTATCTTCTCGACGTGCTCGATGATACGCGTGGCCACATCCACCCCGCAGGCGGCTTCGATGCCCTCCAGCCCTGGCGTGGAGTTGACCTCCAGCACCAGCGGCCCACGCGCGGAGCGGATCAGGTCCACGCCACAGACCGACAGGCCCAGCGCCTTGGCCGAACGCACCGCCACCTGCTGTTCGGCGCGGCTGGCCTTGGCCGCCACCGCGGTGCCGCCGGCATGCAGGTTGGAGCGGAAGTCACCTTCCGGCGCCTGGCGCTGCATCGACGCCACCACCTGGTCACCGACCACGAAGCAGCGCAGGTCGGCGCCCTTGGCTTCCCCGATGAACTCCTGCATCAGGAAGTTGGCGTACAGGCCCCGCAGGGCCTCGACGATGCCACGCGAAGCGCTGGCCTTCTCGGTGAGGATCACGCCCCGTCCCTGGGTGCCCTCGTTGAGCTTCACCACGTGCGGCGGCGGACCGAGCATCGACAGCAGGTCGACGGTGTCATCGGGGTTGTCGCCGAACACGGTGACCGGCATGTCGATGCCCTTGGCTGCCAGCAACTGGTGCGCGCGCAGCTTGTCGCGCGAACGCAGGATCGCATCGGACGGGTTGGGAGTGCGCGCACCCATCAGCTCGAACTGGCGCAGCACGGCGGTGCCATAGCGGGTGATCGAGGCGCCGATGCGCGGGATGACCATGTCCACGCCGGTCATCGGCCGGCCCTTGTAGTGCATCGAAAAACCATCGGCGGCGATGCGCATGTAGCAGCGCAGCGGGTCGAGGATGCGAACGGTGTGGCCGCGCGCGCGGGCCGCCTCGACCAGCCGGCGGGTGGAGTACAGGGAGCTGTTGCGGGACAGGATGGCGAGCTTCATCGCGGCAGGATCGGGCGGCAGGCGCGCAGCATAGCGCGGGCGTGTGGCGGGCGGATGATGCCCTGCAGACCGCCGCATCTGCGTGCCTGCCGGGGCTGTGCGAAGATGGCTGTTGCCGGCTACAGGACAGGACACGGCCGGCTTACACAACCCAAGGAGAACCACAGATGCGAATGGGAATTCCGCTGTTGTTGCTGTTTGGCCTGATGGGGAGCGCCGCACACGTACAGGCTGCGCCAACCCATGCAGTCTCCCGGCTCTACTTCGATGCCAACAACACCCTGATCGGCCAGGGCCTGCGCTACTGCACGGGCAAGACACAGCACCAGGGCGTTGCCTCACACGCCAATACCCGCTGGATCGATGTTTCCTACGCCTGCCAGGGCGACTCGACCGACGTTTCCTATGGCAGCTGGGTGCCTGCACAACTGCGGCAGGACTTCTGCACGCTGTACGACGCCTGCACGTCACTGATGCCGTGGCCGGAACCCGGCCTGCCCGGCACCCTCGGCAACGGCTTCTACTCAGACTGACAGCCGGTAGTCGCCGCACTGTCTCCGGCGATGGCAGCATCGTCGCCGGAGACCCCACCCACTACACCCCGGAGACTTCATGCCGTTGACGATCCTTCCGCGTTTCTCCGAAGTGGATGTACTCGGCCACGTCACCAACACCGCCCTGCCCGTCTGGTTCGAGGAAGGTCGCCAGGAGATCTTCCGCCATTTCAGCCGCGAGGCCAGCATGCGCGACCTGACGCTGATCCTGCGCCGCTACGAGATCGACTTCCTGCAGCAGATACAGCCGGGACACGAAGTGCGCATCGAGACCCGCATCGAAAACATCGGCCGCTCCTCGCTGTCGATCGTGCAGCAGGCGTTCCAGTTCGAGGCCCTGGTGGCCAGCGGGCGCTGCGTGATGGTGCATTTCGACTACACAACCAACGCCTCGCGCGCCATCGATGCAGAGCAGCGCCGGGCATTGTCAGGGCTGTTTACCGAGGAGTATGCGCAACAGGTGCAGGCGGCAGGCGCATGAGCCCTACGGAAGTCCGGTCATCCGCACTCGGTACTGCCCGCAGCCCATTTCTTCAGCTTTTCCAGCGCTTTCCCGGCCTGCATCGACGACGCATGCCGGAACCTCCCTGCTTGATTCGACGCAGTCTAACCTGTGACTGAGGGCCGCTGATCCGCGCGGGGCAGGCGCAGCGAGAAGCACCCATCGCGGACACGCACGGCCAATGCGGTTTCCCGCCATTCCACAGGCAGCGCCAATGCCGTGTGTGGCGTGGGGATGCGTGTGATCGCCTCGAACGTCCAGTGTTCCTCATAGGCTTCGCAGCGAAGCGTTCCGTCATCGCCGACCGCGATGACATCGATCCAGGCCCCACTCCGGGTCTTGCCAGTGCCGCCCATCGCACGGCGGCCAATGGCCTGCCAACGCCCCTGCCAGTGGACGAGCCATACGCCCTCGATGGGACGCAGATCCCCATCAAGCACGCTTCCCGCCACCACCACGCATCGACCGGACGGGCTGGCAATGACCGTCTCCAGATCGCAGGCATGACGGTCACTGGGCGTGCCATCAAGACAGAGCGCGTACGGGCAGATGCGCGCGAACAAGGTCGGATGCGCAGTCAGGCGCAGGTCGTCGGGAAGGAGCGGGATGGCCTGCAGCACCCGGGCATCAGGCAGGACATGCCGCAACACCTGCGGCACCCCGGCGGCCAGCGCCGGATGCTCCTGTTCCAGCCATAGACCCCGGCAGGGGCGCAGCGTGGTCGATCGACTGGGAATATCCCGCAACCACATCGCGGCTTCGGCATCCCCGCCAAGCTGCCGGCGCTCGTGCAGTTCCTGCCAGAACAGGCTGGGAACAATCGCCAGCAGGTGCATCACCCTCTTGTCCGCTTCGTCGTAGACGATCACCGCTTCGCTGCGATCACTGTAGCCACTGGCCAAACGCAGCGCGCTGCCCGCCAGCGCCAGCCACTCGCCGCTGGCATCGTGGCTGCCTGCGGTGGATACGCCCTCGACAATGGCGCCATCGCGCAGCATCAGGGTGCCGTAGGCCGGCCCGCCCATGCCCAGCTCGCCCCAATCCAACAGCACATCATGCGTGGGCGGCCGGGTGGCGAAGGGCAGCTTCGCCCGCGAGCGCAGCAGTGCGCCCCCTACGGCATCGCCGACCAGATCGAAGTGCTGCAGCACGCCGCCCAGGGCAAGGCATGCGGCCAGGCCAACGACCACACCCCAAGGCGACCACCACACCACGCAGATCGCTACCCATATCAGGAACGGCAGCCACTGGGTGAAACGGCGGAGGGCGATTCGATCAACGGTCATGCAGGCTGGGTGGCGGCGACTGTGCACCATTCAAACCTTCAACGCTGTGCCAGGCAATGGGGTTCGAACCGGCAATGCCGCTAGACTCTCGCTGATGATGGAATCGATGACTGCCGTGAATCGCCGGAATCTGCTGCAGGACATGCTGCCGCGATGGAGAGCACTGGCCAAGGCCCCGGGCCAGCCGCGCCGCACGCTTCGCCTGCCGGATTGGCAGGCGGACTGGAACGCAGGCATGGCCTTGCTTGCACGCCATGCGCGCAATGGCGGTGAATCTGTGGAGGAACCGCTGCAGGGACATGCGGCCCTGGAGCATGCCTACGGCTGGGAGACGGTTGCACAGACCGGCAGCAACCTGCTGCTGAAAGGCATCGACCGCGGCTTCGCCCCCGCGGCGTTGCAGCAGATGCATGCCGACGTAGCAGATCTCTGGCTCGAGCAAGCGCATTTGCTGGCCCTTGCCCGGGACAGCCTGCAACAGCAAGGCCACGACATCGCGCTGGCTGCGTCGTTGCAATCGCGTACAACGCAGCACTACGAGTACGCACTGCAGCTGTTGTCACTGGGCGTGCTGCTGGATGCGCAGGAACGCCTGCCGGCGCTGGTGGAGAAGGTGCTCTGTTTCGACACCGACCGCGTGCTGGACTACCTCAGCGCGCCGGCGCTGGGCCTGGTGGAAGCCAGTGATGAGGTCTTTCATCCGCGACCGTTCGCCGAGCTGTTCGCGCCGCTGCGCGACGGTGAAGCGTTCGACCCTTCACTTCTGGCCGGCTACCTGCAGATGCAGTACCGCGACTTCTTCCTGCTGCCGCCAAAGGCTCAAAAGCGGACCCGGCGCCTGATCGGGCCGAACGCGTGGGGCTACTGGGCACTTGAAGTGGCTGCGCTGGTGGTGCTGTATGGCGGTGACGACGCCACGCTACGCACCTGCCCCCACTACCCTTCCGACCTGGTGGACTTCGCCCGGCGTTGAGTCAGGCACCCGGCAGGCCGGAAACACCGCCGAATCGATTCTCTTCCTCGTTGCCCGGCAGAAGCATGACCGGGAAGAGGACGAACACACCCAACGGGATGAAGGCGATCACGACGTACCAGCCGGACTCGTCGATGTCGTGCAGTCGTCGAACGGCCAGGGCCAGCATGGGCGGAAGGAGGACGATGACCGCGCAGACCGTCATGACCCACCCCAGCGTCCGGAATGGCTCGAAGGCCTCCCCGTCGAGCAGCACGGTGCCCGTCAGCCAGTATCCGCCGTCCATCAAGGTGTAGCCCACTGCCACCACAAGGGCAGCAGACAGGGAGTATGACCAGAACTCCTTCCGGTTGGATCGCCCTGAAAAATCAAAGCAACGCCTGAGGGGCAAAAGTGCGGGGATCATTCGCGCTCCGGGCAGCGGACGATGGGAGGCAAGGGTTAACGATCTTTTAGCATCCCCAAGCCCAGCACCAACTGAACCCTGCGGCCCGGCAGGCCCGGCAGACAGCGGAGGTTGCAGGAGCCAGCCGCAGCAGCCGCGCAGCCGGAGACGCAGCGCGAACTACCGCACATTTCCATGGGCGTGGGCATTCTGAATCGAATCACTGGCTTGCAGCAGTGGCGGATTGGTCGAATTCCAGTTTTCCAGAATGGCGCCTCTGCTAGCGTCACGACTCACTCATGGATTCGAGGTTTTGAATGGCTGCGATTTCTTTTCCGCTGATGCTTGCACTGCTTTCCGCGCAGGCCCCGATGGCCGCAAACGCCGAACGTGATTACACCGGACCGGCAGGGGCATCCTCGATCGGGCCTGGCATCTGCGACCCCGGCATGGACATGCTGCCGAACGGCGGAGGGGTGGTGATCCGGCGCTGCGGCACGAATGGAACGGTCGCTGGCGTTGGCAGCAATATCGATGCTGCGACGGCCAACGCCAATGGCTTCCTTGCCGTCGCCGAGGAAGGACCCGTCTGCAGTGTCTTCGCACGCGATCCCTATGTCAGCATCCCGGCACCGGGTGTTGGCATCAAAGCGGAATGCAGTTCCTCTCCGCTTTCCGCCTACGGCATGACGACCACCACTGCGGGACAGAACGTGCTTGAGCTGGCCATCAACCTGGCGGCGACGCAGGCCTGGTGCAATGTCGACTACTACTATGGGTCGGCGCATGGCTATAAGTATCCCTACACCTGCAACCGCCCGGGCCAGTCCTGGAGCGTTGCCGGTCTTGGCTCCAGCGTCGACGATTCAAACGCAATGGCAATGCGGCTTGTGAAGAAATCATCCAAGACCGGTACGCACTGCTATTTTGACAACGCCGAGTTGAATGGCGTCGTCTTCCGCGCATACCTGCACTGCAACGGATCGACCTATACCGGTTTCGGGAGTTCCGTCACTGCCGCGGCCAAGGACGCGGCTGCGCAAGCGGGCGCATAAGCCACCCGGGCTGTGGTTCGGAGGAGCCACAGCCCGACGCATTGAAGAATGAGGTTCCGGCGCCGTTGCCACACGCTGGACTGGGGTGTGGTTCAACGATTGCGCCGCGTCCGCTTGGGGTGAATCCCCTGGAGACATGGAGCGGGCGATGGGAATCGAACCCACGTCAGTAGCTTGGGAAGCTCGTCAGGAATCTCTACGATTCAACGGCTTACCAATTTCCGCTCCGCAATGCGCCGCAGTGCAGGTTCATTTTTATCGAGAGAAACGCAGCATCCGCAGCAATTGCGGAGCGCTCTCGGGCCTCTCAGACACCACGCTGCAGCTGCTGAAGCCCTGCCCTCACCCACGCCTTGCGGGCGTCCTTCGGGCGGGGCTTGGTCGCCGGCGGCTTGGCCGGCTCCAACGCTTCCCTGACCCGCGCCGTGGCGGTAGCCGTCGCCTCGGCCAAGCGCCGGGCCTGTTGCTGCTGCTCGCGGGTTGGCGGAAGGCCGGACGGTGCCGACTGAATCGGGGTGCTGTCGGTCAAGCGGACAACGGCCTCGCGCAAGGCAGATCGGAGTACAACCTGGCGGCGCACCAGCGTTCGGCGTAGCGCTTGCCTTGAGACATGCTGGCGGCAAAAACCTTCTTGGTCTCGAAGATCTTTCGCGCATCCAATTGAAGGCGGACACCACGGCCGGGAGCCGGAGCGATACTGGCGATTGAGCGTCCGTTCCACCACAGATCCCAACGTTCCCCGGTCTGGACCCAGCCAGACGGGATCGGCGCGGTGCGGAAGCCTTGGTAGGCGGAGGAGATCATGGCCGGGAGGATACGATCGGCCGTCGCAGATCCTGCGAACGCGGCTGCGACCTGCCTGAATCGTTCGGACTGAGTACCGGCGCGGCGCTGCTCACGCGCCCCCGGGTTGAGCTGCCTGCGGCGCCGGATCCGGCACAGTCAGAATGCCCACAACGGCTGACGCGCGGTATCGGGCAACCACCCACTCACGTTCGGGGTTCTTCCAATGAGAGGGGACGACAGGACTTGTCAGTCCCCTCTCACCATGTCACTTCGTCCGATGCGAACGCCAGTTCAAGAATCCACGCCAGCCAAACGGCGCACTCAGAACTGCAACAGCACCACAGACAAGCAGACCATCAAGCATCCATGGCTTCAGCTGCGGAGATCCTTCAGAGCTCATCGGTAGTACGGTTCCACAAAGTACAACCCCCAAAAAAGAGGCAGCAAAAAGAACTGCGGATCCGAGCCCTGGTGAAACGCGCATCGCACTGCTCCTTAGTCTTTATTGCACACCACTTTAACTTCTGTCAGCCGAATCGTGCTAGTGCACGTGATCGTCCTGGTGCCGGACCCAGTGACTGGCACGCCAATATTGAGCAGCGCATTGACGAAACTGGCCATATCGGTTGCATTGCCTGCGGAGAAATCATAACGATTGATAACACCGCCACGCCCCTCACTCAGCTGCGTGACGCTGAGAGGGATAGTGTGTCCCAACCTGTCCTTATACAAGAGCACGTTAGGCTCCCAGCGACGGTTCATAATACTGTAGTTGTATGACGCCCCAGACCCGTCCGAATACTTGATCGCTTGCGGCGCGAACACATCGATGCCAAGAGAGTGGGCGCCCGAAGCAAGATAGATGTAGGTTTCGAATCGAAACTCGAGATACTTGCTCACAGCATCCCGTCGTTGTGGATTCTGGAGATCATCGTAGACGTTGGTGGGGAAACCCGGCTCAGACAAAGTGATTACCGACTGAGCGACGATGCGTTTGAACTGCAGGTAGCTAATGGCGGGCTGCTCCACCGGAAGCTCATCAACGATGATGAAAGGCTCGCAATCCATCGCGCCAGGTTCCATCTTGTCGCATCGAATGCCACCTTCACGGTCCCGCATCACGCTGAACTTTCGTGCCATATCTCCTGAAGGGTTCAAGATGTAGATGATCTTGTGCGATGGGATGGTCATTCCCTTCGCAAATGACTGGGCCATACCCTCCATTTGCGGCCAACTGCAGCCATCGCAATCGCGCGTTACGACCTGTTGCGCATGGACGTCGGATGGCCCTCCAAGCCAAGCCATCACAGTCAGGGTCGCCGCACTCATCCATTTGAAAACTACACTTCCTGCCACGTCTTCTATTCCTTGAGAAAAGCTAGGGGAAACGAACATACAGCAGCTTTCACAAATGTGAAACAGGCTTCACATCCGCTAAAAAACAGCTGGGCGCAGCGGTGCAAAAGCCACCATCCAACCGAAGTGCAAGAAGTCATCTTGTCCACTTCGAACCGCGCAAGAACGCTCTCTTTTTGCGCAGTTTGCTGAGCTTTTGCGAATGGCAAACCCGCTTAACTCTAGAACCCGAGGATGATCTGCGCTGAACTCCGCGCGATCTCATCCTGACACTGCGCCTCGTTCATTCGTCCTGACGCTGCAGCTCAGTGACCGGTCAGGTCGATCAGCACGAAGTGGCCCGATGCGCTGAACTGTGTCGCATTGTCGGACTGCGGGATCAGGGCAGTCGCGCCGGCATACTAGAAGTGCCCCGAACCCGCTGCACCGGTCCCATCCCCCTGCGGCCCGGTCAGCCAGAAGCCCACGCCGCGCTCAATCCGCTGACACGAACGAGACGAGATCACCGCGTAGCGTCTGCCAGCCGGCACTTGCATGCAGGCGCCCTCTGCTGCACCGAATGGGGCCGTGGTTACGCCCATGATGCGTAGGAGCTTCGCCCACGAAGCGAAGGCCAGCTCACCGGTGTGCTCTCGGTAGACTTCGATGCCGGTCTTGCCCGGCGTCCCAGTCACAACCGAGTCGTACACCCACACCGTTCCGAACACAAACCATGAGCCCGTGTAGGCTGACACTCGCCAGCGGCAATGGCATCACCGATCTACCCAAACCGTGCGAAGGCATCCGGCGGAACAAGGAAGCCGGTCGCGACGTCTACGTGGATGACGATGCGTTGGAGGCGGTCTATGCCCACGCCGATGCCGCCCTGCGCGACGCCATGGACCTAGCCTATCTGACCGGTCAGCGCGTCGGTGATGTGTGGGCCATGGACGTCCGCCAAGTCACATCGCGCGGCCTCATCATCCAGCAGTCGAAGACCAGCAACCGGGTCACCATGGAGATCACTGGCGAGCTGGCTACGCTGCTTGAGCGCATTGCAAAACGTAAGGGGAAGAAGTGCCCGAACGGGCGAGATAAGGTCTACAGCATGCGGCTGATCGTAGACGACGACGGCCTAGCCTTGGGGCGCGCGGCCCTGCGCTACCGGTTCGACAGGGCCCGGGAGACAGCGGGCATTGCAAAGGGGGAGTTCCAGTTCCGAGATCTCCGCGCCAAGGCGGGTACAGACAAGACCGATTCGGCAAAGGACATTCGCGAGGCGCAGCACCAGCTGGGGCATTCATCGGTCACCACGACCGAAATCTACGTGCGAAAGAAGAGGGGGTCCAAGGCCACGCCAACCCGCTAGCCCAGGAAATGGTAGCTCGGCGCCACCACTTCCTTCATACAGTCTTGCGAAGACCCTTTAAGTTCAACAGACTGGGCGCCGATCATTTACATGGAACGAGTAATGACACTTCCTAGAGCCTATTACCCGACAGAGGACGCTATCCTCTATCACTACTGCTCCCCAGAGACATTTCTAGTAATTTGCTCAGGCAAGAAGCTTCGCTTCTGCGACATTTTCTCGATGAACGACTACCTCGAAATGCACTGGGGATATCGGGTTTGGGAGAATGCTGCCACTCAGGTCCACGATACTGTCGGCATCGATTTTTTGGACCGCATCGATGCGGTTTTCAGTGGTTCGGGAGCAGCTGCGCTTCCTCTCGCATCTTGTCTTTCGACAGATGGCGACACGTTGAGCCAGTGGCGAGCATACTCACAAGACGGGCTGGGATTCTGCATCGGCTTCGACGCCAAGACACTCCTACGCCTGCCAGTTACGCCCCTCCGAGTCTGCTACAGCGAAGCTGAGCAGGTAACAGAAGTCGCGGACTTTGTCCTAGCGCTGCATAAACTGATGCAAGCCGATCCGGGAAACGATGACTTGTTCTTCGAGTTGACGTTCAAACTCGCGATGGATCTAAGCGCCTACAAGAATCCAGCATTTGACGAAGAGAAAGAAGTGCGTCTACTTCACCTGGTGCGATTTCAGAGGAGTGGACAGGGCAACAAGCTTGTCGACGAGCCCGGCATAGCGTTCGGCTCTCACCAAGAGGCGCTTCCCGTGAAATTCTTTATGAAAGAAGGAGCGCCGGTCCCTCACCTAGATCTGACTTTCATTGGACCCGACGGTGAGAGCCCGATTCGAGAGGTCATCATCGGACCCAAGAACCAAAGTCTGACCTCTGCGATTTCGATCATGTTGGAGACGCTTGGACTGACAGACGTCCAGGTCACAAGATCACGGGCGTCCTACCGTTGATAGCATCAGGACGCAGATCGAGGCGGTCCATTGCGGAGCGCGCCGGGATTTGCGGAGCGGTCGAATAGGCCGCAAACCCTTGGGAGACATGGAGCGGGCGATGGGAATCGAACCCACGTCAGTAGCTTGGGAAGCTACAGCTCTACCATTGAGCTACGCCCGCATTGCGGGTGAAAGTCTATGCGGAGCGGCCGGTGTTGCGCAATGGTGGCCGCCGCACCCGCCGGGCATGACCCGGCGCTGCCGTGCAGGCATCCCAGGCACCTTGCGGTGCCCGGGATGTTGCATTCATCAGAAGCTGCCACCCACGGTGGCGAAGATCGTCGCGTCACGGGCGCGCTTCTGCGCGGCCGTGGTGCTCAGGCCAACGTTGCCCTGCAGGCCGAACAGGTCCATGCGCGCACCCAGAACAGCGGTGGCGTAGTTCTTGTCGAAGTCCAGGCCCGGCACGCGGTAGCTGCCCAGTTCCGGCAGGGTCTGCAGCCACGCGCTGGCCTGCTTGGTGTCCTCGAACTCGTGGTCGTAGGTCACCTGCACGTACGGCTTGACGGTGCCGCCATCGAAGCGGGCCTGCCAGCCGATGCGGCCGACGGTCGAGTCGACGTTCTGGCGGTCGTAGCCCAGGGCGGTGGCCAGCGTGCCCGCAGCGGCGCTTTCGCTGTAACCGTCGATCTTGACCTTCTGCCAGATCACCGCAGCGACCGGGCCATGACGGAAGCCACCTTCGGTGCCGAACTCGTAACCGGCGTTCAGTGCGGCGGTCAGGTTGCTGCCATCCGGGGAACCACCGTGTTCGCGGGTGGCCGGGCCCAGCTGGACCTTGCGGTTCACGTCATACGACAACCAGGTGTAGCTGACCTGGCCGTTGACCCAGACGCGGTCGCCGTACCATGCCGCGAACAGGCCGGCGGTGGTGTCCTTCTGGGTGAAGTCGCCACGGCTGTTGCCGAAGTCGGCACTCATGCGACCGAAGCCGGCGAAGCCGCCGACCACCACGCCGTTGCGTGCCCAGTCGACACCGAACAGGCCGGCCGGCGCCACGCCGTCGTACAGGTCGGCGTGGTCATAGCGCTGCAGGTCACCGCGCACGCCACCCCACCACGACAGGCCATCGGCCGGACGGGCGCCCAGGTGGTTGCTGACCTGGTCGGCACGCGAACGGCCGACGGTCTGTGCCGAGTGGCTCAGCACCTGCTGCAGGCGCGGAGCCTCCAGCACCGAGACGGCGTACTGGCCCAGCAGCTGGTGACCGGTAACGGTGGGATGCACGCCATCGGCGAACAGATAGGTCTGGTACGCATCGGGGCTGACGTAGGTGGTCGGGTTGCAGCCGATGATGCTGCCCGTGGTGTTGGCCGGGTTGATCTTGCAGGCGGTGCCGGTGACGTTGGTGAAGCCGTACATGCCCGGGTTGGCGGTCACTTCACGCAGGATGCTGAAGGTATCGAGCGGAATGAACTCGATGCCCGCCTGCTTCAGTCCGCCATACAGCGCCTTGTTGTAGCCGACCGACATGGCGGTGGCAGCTGCTGCGTTCGGGCCGCGGAACTGCGGGGTGATGCCCACGTCCGGCAGGTTCGGCACCAGCACGTACTGGGCACCGGCCTGCTTCAGGGCACCGACCAGCGCGATCTGGTCGGTGACCGCCGCGCCGATGATGCCCTGCACCTGGGCCGGCGGTGCACCCGCACCGGCAGCGCCGGCGGCGGCAAACAGGTCGTTTGCGCCACCCCAGACGGTATACAGGGCGTTACGGTCAGCCTTGCCACCGTTTGCCGCCAGGTAGCGGGCCGCCTGCGACTTCAGAGACGGGATCGCGCCGAGGGCACCGCTGCCTTCGACCGACACGCGGGCGCCGCCGACAGCGTAGTTGTCGCCGTTCTGGCCGTTGCCGTTGGGGTCCTTGTTGAGGCCGTAGTAATTGGCGACCTGCTGCGACCACACCCAGCCCGGGTTGGTGGTGAACTGGCCGGAGAGCCCCTGCGTGGCCTCGGGCAGCAGCGGGCGGAAGTAGCCGGCGTCGGTGAGGCTGTCACCGAAGAACACCGCCTTGGAGTACGGATTTTCGCCTGCCATGGCCGGCAGCGCGGCCAGTGCGATCGCAGCCGCCATGAGGGAGCGGATCGGGTGTTTGCTGAGCTGCATCTAGGAACTCCTGTGGGGTAAACAAGTTGGAATCCGGCGCACGTACGCCGGCGCACGGTCAATGGTTTCACCGCGCCGCCGTTTGCTCACGCTGCGCCGCCGCATGGATTGTCGCCTGACCACGCCGAACCCTGCTGTGCCGGAGCTGGCGCCCGGTTCAAATTACAAACGTTCCGATCCCGACGGGCTATCAGCGACAATGCAGGGATGAACATCCAGCTCAACGGCGAACCCCGCACCCTGCCCGCCTCGGCGACCCTCCACGACCTGCTTGAGGCCGAGCAGCTGCTGCAGCGCCGGGTGGCGGTGGAGGTCAACGGCGAGATCGTCAGCCGCAGCCGCCATGGCGAGCATGTCCTGGCCGAAGGCGACGTGGTGGAGATCGTGCACGCGCTGGGCGGGGGCTGAGGCCATCCCGGGCAGTGCCGGCCACTGGCCGGCAATCCGACGCTGCCTGACGCCTCACATCTGCCGGCCAGCGGCCGGCACTACCCCTACCCATCCACGGCCTGCACGCCATTGCGTGATCCCATCTTCAGGCGGATAAGCGATAATCGCGCCATGAACGTTCATGTCTCCCCCGATTCGCTGGTGATCGCCGGCAAGACCTATGGCTCGCGGCTGCTCACCGGCACCGGCAAGTTCAAGGATCTGGAAGAAACCCGCCTGGCCACCGAGGCTGCAGGCGCCCAGATCGTCACCGTGGCCATCCGCCGCACCAACATCGGGCAGAACCCGGGCGAGCCGAACCTGCTCGACGTGCTGCCGCCGGAGCGCTACACCATCCTGCCCAACACCGCCGGCTGCTACACCGCCGAAGACGCGGTGCGCACCTGCCGGCTGGCGCGCGAACTGCTGGACGGCCACAACCTGACCAAGCTGGAAGTGCTGGGCGACCAGAAGTCGCTGTACCCGGACGTGGTGCAGACCCTCAAGGCCGCCGAACAGCTGGTCAAGGACGGCTTCGAGGTGATGGTCTACACCTCCGACGACCCGATCCTGGCCAAGCGCCTGGAAGAGATCGGCTGCGCTGCGGTGATGCCGCTGGCTGCGCCGATCGGTTCGGGCCTGGGCATCCAGAACAAGTACAACCTGCTGCAGATCATCGAAGACGCCAAGGTGCCGATCATCGTCGACGCCGGCGTGGGCACCGCGTCGGATGCGGCGATCGCGATGGAGCTGGGCTGCGACGGCGTGCTGATGAACACCGCCATTGCCGGTGCGCGCAGCCCGGTGCTGATGGCCAGTGCGATGCGCAAGGCGGTCGAGGCCGGCCGCGAGGCCTTCCTGGCCGGGCGCATCCCGCGCAAGCGCTACGCCAGCGCCTCCTCTCCGGTGGATGGGTTGATCGGCTGATGACCAATCCCTTCGACAGCGCCGGTTCCAAGGCCCCGCCCAAGCCCTTCACCGTGAGCGAGGGCCGCCGCGAGGTGCGCAGCTTCGTGTTGCGCCAGGGCCGCTTCACGCCTGCCCAGCAGCGCGCGTTCGACGAACGCTGGCCGCGCTTCGGCATCGACTACAACGGCCAGCCGCGTGATCTGGACGCCACCTTCGGCCGCCCGGCGCACAAGGTGCTGGAAATCGGCTTCGGCAACGGTGCCGCGCTGCGCTTCGCTGCCCAGCACGACCCGTCGCGCGACTACATCGGCATCGAGGTGCACGCCCCCGGCGTGGGCCGTCTGCTGAACGCGCTGGCCGACGACAACGCCGACCACGTGCGCCTGTACCACCACGATGCGGTGGAAGTGCTGCAGAACGAGATCGCCGATGGCGCGCTGGATGAAGTGCGCATCTACTTCCCGGACCCGTGGCACAAGAAGCGCCACAACAAGCGCCGCCTGCTGCAGCCTGCATTTGCCGAGCTGCTGGTGCGCAAGCTGCGCCCGGGCGGCCGCCTGCACTGCGCCACCGACTGGGAAGACTACGCCGAGCAGATGTGGGACGTGCTCGACGCCACCGCTGGCCTGGTCAACCGCGCCGGCCCGCGTGGCAGCGTGCCGCGCCCGGACTGGCGGCCGCAGACGCACTTCGAGACCCGCGGCCAGAAGCTCGGCCACGGCGTCTGGGACCTGCTGTACGACCGCACCTGACGATCGCCTGAGGACACCGCGCCCCACATGGATACCGCGCTGACGCTGACCAACGACATGAAGCTCGTGCTCGGGCTGGTCGGCTTCACGATGGCGATGTTCCTGTTCGAGCGCATCCGCGCCGACGTGGTCGCGCTGGTGGTCCTGGTGGTGCTCGGTGTCACCGGGCTGATCGCGCCGGAGGAAATCTTCGGCGGCTTCTCCGGTAACGCGGTGATGAGCATCATCGCCACCACCATCCTCGGTGCGGGCCTGGACCGCACCGGGGCGCTGAACCGGCTGGCCGCCTGGCTGTTGCGGCGCGGCCATGGTGTCGAGCAGCGGCTGCTGATGATGACCACGGCCATTGCCGGCCTGAATTCCTCTTTCATGCAGAACCCGTCGGTGATGGCGCTGTACCTGCCGGTCGCCTCGCGACTGGCCGCGCGCACCGGGTTGACCCTGCAGCGCCTGCTGCTGCCCATTTCGGCGGCAATCGTGATGGGTGGTGCGCTGACCATGGTCGGCAATTCACCGCTGATCCTGCTGAACGATCTGCTGGCCTCGGCCAACAACAACCTGCCTTCCGGCCTGGCCACCATCGAGCCGCTGCGCATGTTCGCACCGCTGCCGATCGGCGTGGCGCTGCTGATCGCTTCGCTGCTGTATTTCCGCTACTACGGCGACCGCAAGCTGATCGAGGAAGAGAACCTGGTCAACGACGGGGTTACGCCCGCGCGCACCGAGAGCTACTTCGCCAAGACCTATGGCATCGAAGGCGATGTGTTCGAGCTGGTGGTCAGTGCCGAAAGCCCGCTGGTGGGCATGACCCTGGGCGAGGCCGAGAACCTGCACGATGCCCCGCTGCTGCTGGCCCTGAAAACCGGCAATGACACCCGTCTGGCGCCACCGGCGGAGATGCGCATCTGGGTTGGCAGCGTGCTCGGCGCGATGGGCCCGCGTGAGCAGATCAACGATTTCGCGCAGAACCAGTTCCTGCGCATGTCTTCGCGGCTGAAGCACCTGGGCGACCTGTTCAACCCCAGCCGCGCCGGCATTTCCGAAGCGGTGGTGCCGCCTACCTCGAACGTGATCGGCAAGAGCGCGGCCGATCTGCGCCTGCGCAAGGAGCGCGGCATCAGCCTGCTGGCGATCAACCGCGACAAGCAGGTGATCCGCGAGGACGTGCGCGACGTGCAGCTGCGTGCCGGCGACATGCTGGTCTTCCACAGCATCTGGACCGACCTGGCGCAGGCCGCCCGCAGCCGTGACTTCGTGGTGGTGACCGACTACCCGACCGGCGAGCAGCGTCCGCACAAGTTCAAGATCGCGATGGCGATCTTCGCACTGACCATCCTGATCGCGCTGACCAGCAAGCTGCCCGTGGCGCTGACCCTGATGACCGGCGTGGCCGGCATGCTGCTGACCGGCGTGCTGCGCATGGACGAGGCGTATGCCTCGATCAACTGGAAGACGGTGTTCATGATGGCCGGGCTGATCCCGCTCGGCTGGGCGATGGATTCCAGTGGCGCGGCGGCATGGGTGGCCGGCCATACCATCGACAAGCTGCCCACCGGCATCCCGGTGTGGGTGCTGGAGGTGGCGCTGGCGCTGCTGACCACGGCGTTCTCGCTGGTGATCAGCCATGTGGGCGCCACCATCGTGATGGTGCCCATTGCGGTGAACCTTGCGCTGGCGGCGGGCGGCAACCCGACGGCGTTCGCGCTGATCGTGGCGCTGTCGGCGTCCAACAACCTGATGACGGCCTCCAACCCGGTGATTTCGATGATCACCGGCCCGGCCAACTACACCCCGCGCGAGATGTGGCGGGTCGGCGGCCCGCTGTCGTTGATCTACACCTGCGTGGTGGTGCTGATGATCAACCTGATGTTCTGAGGTTGGGGTTTGTTGGCAGGGCTGCGCCCTGCACCCGCAGAGGCCGAAGCAACGGCAACGGCAAAAGCGTGCATTCCGTGGGATGGCGGGGTGGGTCCGGTTGCGGGGGACGCTGCAAGTACGTCCCTGTAAGCTCGGTCGCCGCATCCATGCGGCTCACGCCCCCGCAACCGGACCCACCCCGCCTTCGACAGATTTCTGCGATCTGTCGGAACGGCGTCCTGCACTGCTTTGGTAGATGTCGACCTTGGTCGACACAGTAGATCCACGCCATGCGTGGATGCTCGTGGATGCCTTTGTAGAGTCGAGCCATGCTCGACTGCTTCTGGCCTGATGGGGTCAGAGCCGCTTTCCTGCGGAAAACGGATCCGACCCCTGGCCTGGACTCAGGCCAGATAAACCTGCCCGTCGCGCACGTCCACCGGCACCACGCGCAGGCGATCGCCCTTGCAGGGGCCGGCGATGCAGTCGCCGCTGTCCAGCGCGAACGAGGCGCCGTGGGCGGCGCACACCAGGTGGCCCTCGCGGCTCTTCAGGAACTGGCCCGGCGCCCAGTCCAGGCGACGGCCGGCGTGCGGGCAGATGTTCAGGAACGCACGCACCTGCGCGCCATCGCGGTACAGCACCAGCGATTCGGCATCGCCATCAACCACCGCTTCGACCTCGGCAAACGCGCCATCGGCAATGGCATCAAGGGCGATCAGGGCAGCGGCGGCAGTCATGGCGAAGGCTCGGACAGTAAACGCGCATTGTCGCACGCCCGCTCAGGTGACTGGCTGCAACATGAACACAAGTCATTGATTCGTAATAAGCACAGGCTATATTTAACGAGTTTTTCACTCAATGACAGTGGCACCTCCCGATACTCTGGTTTCGCTGATCCCAGCCTATCGAGCCGCCATGTTCAATCGCGCATCCGCCTTCAACCAGTTCCGCACCCTGTTCGCGCCGCGCAAGCCGCGTCACCCGCTGGTGCGCGTTGCCGTGGGCCTGCTTGGCCTGGCGATCCTGGCGGCGATGGTGTTCATCGGCGTGTTCGTCGGTGCGGCGATGATCCTGGTCGGCCTGGCGTGGAAGCTGCTGGCCTCGCGCAAGCCGGGCGTTGCCCGTCCGGTCGATCCGACCGTGGTCGAAGGCGAGTACCGCGTGGTGCGCAAGCCGGTGCTGCCGGCCTCGCGTTGATCCACGCCCTCCGCGCCCGCTGACGGCGGGCGCCATGCGTTCTAGACTGCGGGCACGCCCTTCCTGGATGCCCGCATGTCCGATGTCTCCGATGTGATCCCTGCCGTAGCCCTGCCGCGTGTGCCGGTAGCCGGTGGCGGCAGTTTCCCCGTGCACCGTATCTACTGCGTCGGCCGCAACTTCGCCGACCATGCCCGCGAAATGGGCGCAGCAGTGCCGGCGGCCGACGATCGCGGCCGTCCGATGTTCTTCAGCAAGCCGGCCGATGCGATCGTGGTCGGCCACGACGATGCCATTCCCTATCCCCCGGCAACCGCCAACCTGCACCACGAAGTGGAGCTGGTGGTGGCGATCGGCCGTGACGCGCCCGTGGGCGAGCTGGCCATGGCCGACGCCGAGGCGCTGGTCTACGGCTATGCCGTGGGACTGGACCTGACCCGCCGCGACCTGCAGGCCGCCGCCAAGGACAAGGGCCACCCGTGGGATGCGGCCAAGGGCTTCGATGCTTCCGCGCCGATCAGTGAAATCGTCCACGCCGAGGAAGTCGGCGACCTGGCCGCGCTGAACCTGTCGCTGGAGGTCAACGGCGAAGTGCGCCAGCAGGCGCTGCTGGACCAGATGATCTGGAACGTGCCGGAGATTCTGCATGAGCTGTCCAAGCTGTGGCAGCTGCGTGCCGGCGACCTGGTGTTCATGGGTACCCCGTCCGGAGTGGCCGCGCTGAAGCCCGGCGACCGCTTCAGTGCCCGCCTGGAAAACGTGGCCGAGCGCCACGGCGTGATCGCCGGCTGACATCACCTGCGCTACCCTGCGCGCTGTCCACTTCCCCCACCGGAGAAAAACAACAATGGGAATGCTCACCGAGTTCAAGGAATTCGCGATGCGCGGCAACGTCATCGACCTCGCCGTCGGCGTGGTGATCGGCGCGGCCTTCGGTAAGATCGTGACCGCACTGGTCGAGAAGATCATCATGCCGCCGCTGGGCATGCTGATCGGCAAGGTGGATTTCTCGCAGTTGGCGTGGACGTTGTCACCGGCCAGCATCGGTGCCGACGGCAAGGAAATCCCGGCCGTGGTGATCGGCTATGGTGACTTCATCAATACGCTGATCCAGTTCGTGATCGTGGCCTTCGCCATCTTCATCGTGGTCAAGGCGATCAACCGCCTCTCGCGCAAGCAGGAAGCTGCGCCGGCCGCACCGGCCGAGGAAGTGGTGCTGCTGCGCGAGATCCGCGACAGCCTGAAGAAATAAGGTCGCAGCACGGTAGTGCCGGCCGCTGGCCGGCAACATCGGAACATGCGGGGAGCCGGCGAGCGGCCGGCACTACCGCGACTGCACGAAAGCCCCGCCCCGGCGGGGCTTTCGCTTTGCCGGTCATGGCGGAAAACAGCGTTCGCGCCAGCCATGACCTCCCGCCCATGCGCCGGGCTGAACGACTGTTAAGCTCCAAGGCTTAGGTCCCTTCCCGGAGTTGTCCATGCGTCGCCGCGTCCTTGCCATCGCATCCTCCCTCGCCCTGCTGGCCGCCCCGGCCTTCGCGGCGCCGCATACCACCACCCTGCCCCCGGCGTCGCTGGCCACCGCCGCGCAGCTGCGCGACCAGGCGCTGGCCGATGACACCGGCTGGAAGGTGGTCGAATCGCTCACCACCGAAATCGGCCCGCGCATCGCCGGCAGCGAGGCCGACGCCCGCGCCGTGGCCTGGGCCGAAGCCAAGTTCAAGGCACTGGGCTTCGACAAGGTGTGGAAGGAACCGGTGACCTTCCCGAAGTGGGAGCGCCGCAGTGAACACGCTGCCGTGACCGGCAAGAACCCGCAGCCGCTGCAGATCACTGCGCTGGGCGGCAGCCCGGGCGGCACGGTGGAAGCGGAGGTGGTGCGCTTCGCCGATCTGGCCGCCTTGCAGGCGGCACCGGCCGGTTCGCTGAAGGGCAAGATCGCCTTCGTCGATTACCAGATGCTGCCGTTCCGCGATGGCCGCGACTACGGCCGCGGCGGTGCAATCCGCAGCAAGGGACCGTCAGAAGCGATCCGCAAGGGCGCGGTCGGTTTCCTGATGCGCTCGGCCGGTACCGACTCCCACCGCGTGCCGCACACCGGCATCACCCGTTTCGATGACGGCCTGACCCCGGTGCCGTCTGCAGCACTGTCGGTGCCTGACGCCGACCAGCTGGCCCGCCTGCTGGCCCGCGGCGCGACAACGGTGAAGGTCGCGCTGGACTGCGGTTGGGACGGCACCGCCACCTCGTACAACGTGATCGGTGAGATCACCGGCCGCAGCCTGCCGAAGGAAGTGGTGGTGATCGGCGGTCACCTGGATTCATGGGATCTGGGCACCGGCGCGGTGGATGACGGCGCGGGCGTGGGCATCACCATGGCCGCCGGCCACCTGATCGGCCAGCTGAAGCAGGCGCCGAAGCGCACCATCCGTGTGATCGCGTTCGCCAACGAGGAGCAGGGTCTCTACGGCGGCAAGGCCTACGCCGAGGCGCATGCCAAGGACGTGGCCCTGCACCAGCTGGCGGCCGAGAGTGACTTTGGTGCCGGCCGCATCTATGCCTTCAATACCGGTTCGCCGAACCCGGAAGGCTCGCGCGAAGCGACGAAGCAGATTGCCGAAGTGATGAAGCCGCTGGGCATCGAGTACCAGGCCGACAAGGGTGGCCCGGGCCCGGACGTCGGCCCGCTGGCCGCCAAGGGCGGCGCGTGGGCGTGGCTGGCGCAGGACGGCTCGGACTACTTCCACCTGCACCACACCGCCGACGACACGCTGGACAAGATCGACCCGAAGGCGTTGGCGCAGAACGTAGCCGCATATGCCGTGTTCGCGTACCTGGCGGCGGAAGCCGATGGTAGTTTCGGCAGCGAAGCCAAGGCGACCACGCCTCCGAACGAGTGATGCGGTAGTGCCGGGCCATGCCCGGCGAGCACAACTGGAAGCGCGGTGCGAACCAAGGTTCGCACCCACCAAGGCGGGTCCTGAATCAGGAACCCGGCAGGGTCAGAGCCCTCGCCTGCGGCGAGGGATCCGACCCCGATCATGCGACCCCGGATACGGGATCACCCGCGTCGACTGGCCCACTGCGCCAGCAGCACGGCCGTGGCCGAGGCCACGTTCAGGCTCTCCACCGCGCCGCTGCCGGGAATCGAGACCTGCAGGTCGCATTCGCTGGCGAGGCCGCGGTCCATGCCCTCGCCTTCGGCGCCCATCACGTACACCAACCGTTCCGGCAGCAACGCACGGAACACGTCGTCGCCACCATCAACGAGGGTCGCAGCCAGCCCGAAGCCGGCTGCACGCAGCTGCGCCATCGCCTGGGCGGTCTCCGGCAACTGCACCAGCGGCACCGACTCCGCACCACCCTCGGCCACGCGTGCGGCGGCACCGGACAACGCCAGCGTGCTGCCGGACGGCAGCAGCAGCGCCTTGACACCGAAGTGCGCGGCCGAGCGCAGGATTGCGCCGAAGTTGTGGGGATTGCCGACACCGTCCAGCCACAACGCCAGCGCCGAGCCTTCGCCCAGATCCTCCAGCCACTGCGCCAGCGGCACGACGGGCGCGCGCAGCACGTCGGCCACCAGGCCTTCGTGGTGCGTGGTAGCGGCCAGCTTGTTGAGGTCGCCCTCCTCCACCACGCGGTAGCCCACACGGTTGGCCACGCACCACTTCAACACAGGCTGCATGCGCGGAATCAGCGCATCCACCAGGTACAGCTTGCGCAGTGCCTGCGGGCGCTTGGCGAACAGGGCCTGCACGGCGTTCCAGCCGTACAGGCGCAGTTCGTCGTTGCCCCGCCCCGGCGGTGGCGCGGTGCCGCCCTCACGCGGCGGCAGCGGGGTGGCCCGCGGCGGTCGCGACGACGGACGGCGGGCATTCTTCCAGGGATCATTCACTACGGGACAACTCCAGCTTGCGTTGACGCCAGAAATCGGCGTTCTTGATGCCCAGGGCATCGGGGTCGAAGATCGGATCCAGGCCCAGCTTCTTCTGTCGTTCGTAATCACGCAGGGCCAGCATGGCCGGCTTCTGGATGATGAGGATGGCAATGATGTTCAGCCAGGCCATCAGGCCCACGCCGATGTCACCCAGCGCCCAGGCCAGGGTTGCATTATGGAACGCGCCGAACACCACCATGCCGATGATGCCCAGGCGCAGCACCAGCACGGTCAGCGGGCGCTTCTTGTTGTGGTTGACGTAGGTCAGGTTGGTTTCGGCCATGTAGTAATAGGCCATGATCGTGGTGAAGGCGAAGAAGAAGATCGCGATCGACACGAACGCCGAGCCCCAGCCCGGCAGCACGGCTTCCACACCCGCCTGGGCGTAGCCCGCGCCTTCCGGAATGCCGGCCAGGCCCTGGAAGATCGGCGGGGCGCCGGCACCTGCCGGCGAGTACACGTTGTAGGTGCCGCTGGCCAGGATCAGGAACGCGGTGGCGGTGCACACCATCATGGTGTCGAAGTAGATGGCGAAGGCCTGCACGTAGCCCTGCTTGGCCGGGTGCGAGACTTCCGAGGCGGCTGCCGCGTGCGGGCCCGAGCCCTGGCCGGCTTCGTTTGCGTAGATGCCGCGCTTGATGCCCCACTCCACCGCCAGGCCCATCATCGCGCCGAACGCGGCGTGGGTGCCGAAGGCGCTGCTGAAGATGATGCCGAACATCTCCGGCACGCGATCGTAGTTGATGATCATGATGACGATGGCGGTCAGGATGAAGGCTGCCGCCATGAACGGCACCACCACTTCGGCGAAGTTGGCGATGCGCTTGACGCCGCCGAAGATCACCACGCCCAGCAGCAGCGCCACCACGATGCCGATGCCCAGCTTCAGCGCCTGCACCGACTCCATGCCCATCGTCTGGCCATCCAGCGGACCACACAGCGCGGTGCCACGGCAGGCGTTGATGATGCTGTCGGCGATGGCGTTGGCCTGCACGCCGGGCATCAGGAAACCGGCCGCAATGATCGTGGCAATGGCGAAGACCAGCGCGTACCACTTCAGGCCCATGGCCTTTTCGATGTAGTACGCCGGACCACCACGGTAGCGGCCTTCGGCGTCCTTGGTCTTGTAGATCTGTGCCAGCGTACATTCCACGTACGAGGTGGAGGCGCCGAAGAAGCCCATCACCCACATCCAGAAGATCGCACCGGGGCCGCCGAAGGCGATGGCGGTGGCCACGCCGGCGATGTTGCCGATACCCATGCGCCCGGCCATCGACATGGCCAGGGCCTGGAAGGACGACACACCGGCGTCGGATTTCTCACCCTTGACGGTGAGGCGGCACATCTCGAGGAATCCGCGGATCTGCATGAAGCGCGTGCGCAGGCTGAAGAACAGGCCGGCGCCCAGGCACACGAAGATCAGTGCCTTGCTCCAGATGATGCTGTTGATGAAATGTACGGTAGCTTCCACGCGCGCTCTCTCCAGTCGGCGGGTTGTGAGGACGTCCCGTCGGCTGGAGGGGACCGGTCGATTCTCCCTGATCGAAGGCCGCTGCGGTAGCGCTGTGTTGTAGAGCCGAGCCCATGCTCGGCGTGGTGATGACGGCGGCCGCGCACGGCCTCGGCTCTACCGCGGTCGGCCCGCGTGTTCAGGGCAGCTGCGTGCGCACCCGGGCGAAGCGGCGCAGGTCGTGCAGCACCCCGCGCTTGTAGACCGCGCAGCGGTCCACGCCTTCTTCCTGGAAACCGTTCTTTTCCAGCACCCGGGCCGAGCCGAGGTTGAAGTCGACCACCCCGGCCTGCAGCCTGAACAGGCGCAGCTCGTCCATCACCCAGGGTGCGAACAGGCCGACCACCCGGGTCATCAGCCCCTGGCCCCAGTAGGCCTGGCCCAGCCAGTAGCCCAGTTCCGCCATGTGCCCGCGCTCGGCACTGCCCTGCTGGGCCCCGACGCTGCCGCAGGCCTGGCCGTCGATCTCGATGGCCAGGTTCAGGGTGCCAGGGGCCAGCACGCGACCGGCGAGGAAGGCCTCGCCATCCTCGCGCGTGTACGGGTAAGGGAAACGATCACGCAGGCCCCGCGATACCTCGGCGTCGTTGGCATGGCGCAGCAGCGATTCCAGATCATCCGGGCGCCAGGGGCGCAGTTGGAAGCCGTCGCCTCGCAGCACGGTGGTCGGATCAGGCATGACCACCCACCGAGGGCGACTCCGCCTCCTGCTTCTCCAACTCGCGCTTCACCGCTTCCGGCGAGCGGGTGTAGGGCGCCAGCCGCGCGTAGAACGCCGGCACCACGAACAGCGACAGGAACGTCGAGAGGGTCACACCGAAGATGATCACGATGCCGATGGTGCCACGGCTGGCCGAACCGGGGCCACCGGCCACCACCAGCGGAATCGCACCGACCACGGTGGCGATCGAGGTCATCAGGATCGGGCGCAGGCGCACCATCGCCGATTCGATGATCGCCTCGCGCACGGTTCTTCCGTCGTCACGCAGCTGGTTCGCGAATTCGACGATGAGGATGCCGTTCTTCGCGGCCAGGCCGACCAGCATGACGATGCCGATCTGGCTGAACAGGTTCACCGTGCCACCGCTCACCCACAGGCCGACCAGCGCGCCGAGCACGCCCAGCGGCACGGTCAGCATGATGGTGAGCGGGTGGATGAAGCTCTCGAACTGCGCGGCCAGCACCAGGTAGACCACCAGCAGGGCCATGGCGAAGGTCAACAGCACCGCGCCACCGGCACTCTGGTATTCGCGCGATTCGCCCTTCCAGTTCACCTGTGCGTACTGCGGCAGCTCCTCGCGCGTGACCTGCTGCGCCCAGGCAATGGCTTCACCCAGCGGATAGCCCGGCGCCAGGCCCGCGTTGATGGTGATCGAGCGCAGGCGGTTGAAGCGGTTCAGGGTGCCGGCCTCGGCCACCTCACTCAGCGTGACCAGGTTGGACAGCGGCACCAGTTCGCCGGACGTCGCGCGCACGCGGATGGCGGCCAGGTCGGCCGGGCTGGCACGGCCATCGCGACCGGCCTGCACCAGCACGTCGTACTCTTCGCCGTTGTCAACGAAGGTGGTGACGCGGCGCGAGCCCATCATGGTTTCCAGTGCCGAACCGATCGCGGTGACCGGCACGCCGAGGTCGGCCGCACGCTGGCGGTCGATGTTGACCCGCATCTGCGGCCGCGTTTCCTTGTAATCCGAGTCCGGGCCGACCAGGCCGGGGTTGTCGGCCATGCGCAGCAGGATACGGTCGCGCCACTGCGCGATCTCGGCATATTCCGGGCCGCCCAGCACGATCTGGAACGGCTGCCCGCCGCTGCGCACCAGGCCACCGCCCACCTGCGTACGCACGCGCACGCCGCGGATGGTGTCCAGTTCCTTCTGCAGTTCGTTGGCCACTTCCGGCGTGCCTTCGCTGCGCTGGCGCCACGGCTGCAGGAAGATGCTGACGCGGCCGGTGTGCATTTCCTCGCTGGCACCCCAGCCACCGGGCACGCGTGGATTGGCGCGCACGATCGGTTTGTCCGGGCCAACATGCGGTGCCAGCATCGATTCCACCTGCTGCACCTGCTGCACGGTGTAGTCGTAGCCGGCGCCTTCCGGGCCATCGATCATGATCTGGAACGAACCGCGGTCTTCGGCCGGCGCCAGTTCCGACGGCAGCAGCTTGAGCAGGCCCCAGCTGGCGGCCAGTGCGGCCACCATCACCAGCAGGTAGATCCAGGTGCGGTCCACGTGGTGGTCGAGCACCCGCCCATAGGCCCCGGCCAGGCGTTCCAGGTTGCGGTTGATGAAGCCATGCAGGCCACGCGGTGCCTGCCCGGTATGCGGCTTGAGCAATTTGGAGGCCATCATCGGCGTCAGCGTCAGCGCCACAAAGGCGGACAACGCCACCGCCGCCGCCAGCGCCACCGCCAGTTCGCGGAACAGGCGCCCGGTATTGCCTTCCAGGAATCCGACCGGCAGGAACACCGCCACCAGCACCGCGGTGGTGGCGATCACCGCGAAGGCGACCTGCGTGGTACCGCGCTTGGACGCCACCAGCGGTGGTTCGCCCAGGTCGATGCGGCGCTGCACGTTCTCCACCACCACGATCGCATCGTCCACCACCAGGCCGATGCACAGCACCAGGGCAAGCAGGGTCAGCAGGTTGATCGAGAAGTCGAACGCATACAGCGCGATGAACGCGGCGACCAGGCAGACCGGCACCGTCACCGCCGGAATCAGCGCAGCGCGGAAGCTGCCGAGGAACAGCCAGATCACCGCCAGCACGAGGATCATCGCTTCCACCAGCGTGGCGTAGACGCGGTCCACTGCGGCTTCGATGAAGGTGGTGTTGTCGAAGGCAACGAAGATCTGCGTACCCTTGGGCAGGGTCAGCGCGACCCGCTCGGCTTCAGCGCGCGCAGTACGCGCCACGTCCAGCGAGTTGGCGGTGGAGGTCTTGACGATGCCCAGGCCGATGCCCGGCTCGCCGTTGCTGCGGTAGTACGCACGTCGCTCGGCCGAGGCCAGCTCGATCTTCGCCACATCGCCCATGCGCACCACGTAACCATCGCGACCCTTGCCCAGCGGGATGGTCGCGAAGTCTTCGGGCTTGATGTAGTTGCGCTCCACGCGCAGGGTGAAATCGCGGTCGGTCGACTCGATGCGGCCGGCCGGCAGTTCCACGTTCTCGTTGCGCAGCGCGGTTTCCACGTCGCCGGTGGTCAGCCCGCGCGCCGCCAGCTGGTCGCGGTCCAGCCAGATCCGCATCGCATAGCGCTGGCGGCCGCCGATGCGGACCTGGGCCACGCCATCGAGGCTGGAGAAACGATCGACCACGTAGCGGTCGGCGTAGTCGCTCAGCTCCAGCGTGTCCATGGTCGAGGAGACCATGTTGAACCAGATGATCGGGTCGGCATCGCTCTCGACCTTGGCGATCTCCGGCGGACGCGCTTCCTCCGGCATGCGGTCGGCGACGCGGCTGACCGCATCGCGCACATCGTTGGCCGCCGCTTCGATATCGCGGTTGGAGGTGAATTCGATGCTGACCTGCGAGCGGCCGTTGGTGCTGCGCGCGTTGATCGTATCGATGCCTTCGATGCCGGCCAGCGCATCTTCCAGCACCTGGGTAATGCGGCTTTCGATGACCGCCGCCGAGGCGCCGGTGTAGTCCACCGACACCGACACGATCGGCGGATCGATGGCGGGCAGTTCGCGCAGGGTCAGGCGGGTGAAGGACATCACGCCCAGCACCAGCAGCAACAGGCTCATCACCACGGCGAACACCGGCCGCTGGATGGAGATGTCGGACAGCTTCATCCGCCGTGGCCCTCGGCCGCGACCGGCGCCGGTGCATCCGCCGGCTTGGCACCCGTGGCCGGTGCCGCGTCCTTGGCTGCGACCTTCAGGCCCGGGCGCAGCTTGCCGGTGCCATCGACCACGATGCGCTGGCCCGCTTCCAGGCCCTGCCTGATCTCGACCACGCCGGCACGGCGCGCGCCGGTGACCACATCCACGCGCTCGACGCTGTCGTCGGCGGTGATGCGGTACACGAAGGTATCGCGACCGACCTGCACCACGGCGATTTCCGGAATCACCAGCGCCGGGCGCTCAGGGTGGAACAGGCGCACGTCCAGCAGCATGCCCGGGCGCAGGGCATGGTCGCCGTTGGCGAAGTCGGCCCGTACGGTCACCGCACGGGTGGCCGGATCGATGCGTGCGTCGACGGTGCTGACCACCCCCTCGAAGGTACGGCCTGGCCACGCCACGCTGGTTGCACTGACCTTGTCACCGACGCCGAGCGCGGCCAGTTCCACTTCCGGCACCTGGAAATCGATGTGCATGTGTTCGATGTCGTCGAGCGTGGCGATCACCGTGGTCGGCGTCAGCAACGTGCCCGGGCTGACCTGGCGGATGCCGAGCACACCGGCGAACGGTGCACGCACGCGGCGGTCACCGATGTCCGACTGCATCTGCGCCACACGCGCCTCGGCGGCATCGCGGATCGATTTCTGCGTATCCAGCGTGGCGCTGGACACCAGCCGCTGCGTGGCCAGCTCGCGCTGGCGCCTGTACAGCTGGTCGGCCTCATGGAAGGTGGCCTGCGCCTGCACCAGCGCGGCCTCCTGGGCCTGCCCGCGCAGGGTCACGATCGGCGCACCAGCGGCAACATGCTGGCCGCTTTCGAAGTGCACCTTCTCGACGATCTCGCTGACCTTGGCCGTGACGCTGATCGATTCGCGCGCCTTGGCCGTACCCAGTGCCTGCAGCGTGTCATTCCACTGCGTGGACTGCACGACCTGCGCGGTGACCGGCACCGCTTCTCCCTGCCGACGGGCGGCGGCCTCCTGTTTGCCCGCGCACCCGGCCAGCACGGCCAGGCTGAGGCCAAGGGCCAGGGTCGAAGCGATGCGAGCCAACATGAACGGTCCTGAGTGATCCACGGCCGCCGAGTGTAGGCAAGCGCCCACAGAAGCGATATGTGCCAAGCGTTTACTGGCGTGGAACCGGCGTCGCGATAGCGCCGTGAACCCGTTCCGTGCAAGGCTGACCGCAGCGGTGTCGGCATGTGTCGAGGTGTATCCAGCCGTGCACCGCAGGCGTTGCCATCGTAGAGTCGAAGCTGCCCGGCAGAGGGCGTCGGGCGGGGGCGGATCCTGGCGGGGATCCGGCCCCGGTTTTTTTTTACACCCGGCGGATCAGTACCGGTAGTTCACCTTCATCCACAGGCTGCGGCCCGGCTCGTTGATGCGCACCGGGTCAGCCGGAAAACCGAAGTCGGCGCTGCCGGCCAGATTCAGGTGCTCGCTGTAGGCACGGTCGAACAGGTTGTCGACGCCCGCGCTGAGCTGCAGCTGCGAACTGAAGCGGTAAGCAGCGTTGAGCGCGAAGGTGGCGAAGCCGGCACTCGGCCCCAGGTCCTGCGCGACCACATTGCCTTGGCCATTTGCGACACGATGCTGGTGGGTCACCGCGCGCAGCAGCGCACCGGCACTCCAGCGCTGGCCTTCCCAGTTCGCGCTCAGGCGTGCTTCCAGTGGTGGCATCTGCGGCAACGGGCGATGCTGGTCGCGGTTCTCGCCCCAGGCATAGGCCAGCGTGCCGCCCAGCTTCCACTGCTCTGCCACGCTCACTTCCAGGCCCGCCTCGGCACCGGCAATGCGGGCATCGACGTTGCGGGCCTGGCTCATGCCCATCATGCCGCTGCCGTGGTAGGTGAACAGGATGTAGTCCTGGATCTGCCCGGCGTACGCCGACACCCACGCCTGCACACGGGGCCCCTTGTATTGCATGCCCACATCAAGCTGGGTGGTGCGCTCGGGCTGCACGCCGGTGAACGCGTTCACCGCACCGGCCGGGCCGTGGTTGGGCGAGAACAGCTCCCAGTAGTCGGGCATGCGTTCACTGTGGCCGAGGCCGGCGTACCAGGTCAGGCCATCGGCCAGATCCTGCTCGTAGCGCAGGAAGCCGCTGCCAAGCCATTCCTTGCGCTGCAGGCCAGCGGTCGGATTCGGCCGGTTGCCCATCATCCCGCGCACCGACTGCCGCTCATCGCGGACGCTGGCGCGGTCGATGCGCAGGCCGCTGATCCAGCGCTGGTCGGTGCCGGCGCCGAGGGTCAACTCGGTGAACACGCCATAGCGGCGGAAGTTGGCATCGGTTTCCCAGGCGGCCTGGCGGTAGGTGTCGCGGCCCATGCCCATGCGACCACGATGGCGGCTGTCTTCGCCATCCATACCCGCCACCAGCTGCACATCCTGCCAGCGCCACTCGGAACTGACCCGGCCGCCCTGGGTACGGCGATCCACGTTCGACGCCATCGGCATCGGCATCATGCTGTTCGGGTTCGGCGCGCGCAGCGTGTAGTTGTCCATCACATGGTCGGCGTTGTTGTAGTACACGTTGGCCTGCAACGTGTCCCATGCCCCCGGCAGGTTGCGCTTCTCGAAACGCGCCGCGTAGCTGGTGCGTTCGAACGCGGCACCGTCCATGCCACGGCCCGCGTAACGCGCGATCGCATCACCGGCACCGGCGGAAATTTCCAGCAGCGTGTCGGCATCCGGCGTCCAGCCGATGGCTACGTCGCCGTTCCACTTGCGCCACTTCGACGGCACCACGTCACCGTGGCCGTCCTTGTAGTCATCGGCTTCGGAACGGTTGCCGCTGGCGCGTACGTAGCCTGTCGGGTTGCCCAGGGTCAGGTCCAGCACCTGGTCGTTGCGGTTGCGCGAACCGACCAGCGCACTGGCATCGGCACGCAGGCCCGGCTCCTCGAAGCGCGGCGTATCGCGCTCGAAACGCACGGTGCCGGCCGACGCGCCCGCCCCCCAGCGCACGCTCTGCGGGCCCTTGATGATGGTCAGCCGGTCGAAGCTTTCCGGCGCGATGTAGGACAGCGGATTGTCCATGCGCGACGGGCAGGCACCGATCAGGTTGCCATCGTTGCTGAGGATGTTCAGGCGCGAACCGAACATGCCGCGCAGCACCGGGTCACCGTTGGTGCCGCCGTTGCGGATGGCGGAAAAACCGGGAACGGTCTTCAGGTAATCGGCACCGTCGCTGGCCGGCACCGGCTGCCGCGGCAGGCGCGGATCGGTCACCCAGTGCAACGGGGACGACGGTGCGGCGGCGGTGACCACCATCGTGTCGAGGGTACGCGCCTCTTCGGCAGGCGCAGCGTGGGCCAGTGACGCGGCCACGGCCAGGCCAAGGGCAACCGGCAGGCGCGCGCAGGCGCCCGCGGGGCGGGAAGTCATTTTCATCGGAACAGCTCCAAAGTACGCACGCGCGCACGGCGCCGGGTCAGGCGTCGTGCGGCAGATTCGATAGGGATATCAGCGGACGAAGGAGAGGCGCGGCGGCCCGCGCGCGGCATGCGCCGGCCAACGCAGCGCCGGCAGCACCTGTTGCGACCACGGGAACACCAGGCGCGGCCGCCACAGCAGCGGCAACAGCAGCACCAGCACCGCCAGCCACGGCAGCAGGCGCATGGCCAGCACACAGTATTCGCAGGCTTCGCCGTGCATGGCGTGGGGGTCGGGCGGGCGGCTGGGCGCGGCCGGCGCGGCGCCGTGCTGATCGTGCCCGGCCATGGCCATGTCGTGCATGTCATGGCCCATGGCGGCGTGGTCCATGCCTGCCATCGCGGCATGCTCCATCGGCTGCGCCTGCAGCGCGCGGCTGACCAGCGGCGCAAGCACCATCAACAGCGTCGCCAGGACGGCGAGCTGGAGCAGGAGGCGCTGCGGGCGGGACAGGCGGGTCACCCCGCTAGTGTAGAGCCGGGTCCAGGGTTGCCCGTGCGACGAACCGTCGCAGGAGGGGTTTTTCGGCAGGGCTGCGCCCTGCACCCGCAGAGGCCACGTCCACGGCAAGAGCCGAAGCAACATCAAAAGCTGGCTTCCTGTGGGTAGGCGGGGTGGGTCCGGTTGCGGGGGCCGCTGCAAGTACGTCCATGTAAGCTCGGTCGCCGCATCCATGCGGCTCACGCCCCCGCAACCGGACCCACCCCGCCTTCGACAGATTTCTGCGATCTGCAGTAGATCCACGCCATGCGTGGATGAATCTCCATCGGAATCGAATATTTCGAATTGGAATCGAAATGCATCCACGCATGGCGTGGATCTACCGTGTCGACCAAGGTCGACACCTACCAACAGCCGCCAGGATCTGTCAGAGGTGGGGCGGTGTCGGAGTGCGGGGTGTCAGCCGCATGGGCCCGAGGCATGCCTCGGGCGGGTTGGGCAGGACGCCCAACCCCGGTCTTGCCGTGTGCGCAGGACTGCGCACACGAGCAAGCGGCTGCCAAGCTTACAGGGACGTACTTGCAGCGTCCCCGCACTCCGACACCGCCCCGCCAACCCACGGAATGCCGCTTCTGCTGTTGCTGTTGCCTTTGTCCGCAGCAGGTGCAGGGCTGCAAGCCCTGCTCGACCAACCCCTCACACCGTGATGGTCTGGGTCAGTGACTCCCACGTCGGTGGCACCGGCCACGCCGCCGCCTGGTTGCCATCCAGCACCCTGCGCAGATCACGCGGATCGATCTGCGGTGCCAGCACGTGCACCAGCTCCAGCGCGTAATCACGCAGCACGCGATCGCGAGGCAGCACCGCCCAGGCAATGCACTCAGTGATCGGCTCCGGGGCCGGCCACGACCTCAGGTCTTCGTCGTTGGAACTGACCGCCATCTCCGCCAGCAGGCCCACGCCCAGACCGGTACGTACGTAGGTCTTGATCAGGTCGGCATCGAGTGCGGTCAGCGCCAGATCCGGCACCAGGCCGTTCGCAGCGAAGGCGCGCTGCAACGAGGAATTCGGCCGGGTCGAGGATTCGTAGCTGATCAATGGCTGGCGGGCAAGCGCGGCCAGGTCTGGGGCGCGGCCGGCGCGGTCCAGCGGGTGGCCCTTCGGTACCACCACCAGGCGCCGCCAGCGGAACAGCGGCACCGCGATGCCATCGGTGGGCTCACCGCCAGCGGTGCTGATGATCGCAATATCGGCATCACCCTGGTTCAAGCGGTCCAGCGCGTCGGCTTCGCCGGCCTGCTGCAGGTGCACGCTCACCTGGGGATAGGCCTGCTTGATCGCTGCCACCGCCGGCGGCAGCACGAAGCGCGCCTGGGTGTGGGTGGTGGTCAGGATCAGCTGGCCCTGGCTCTCGCGGCGCTGGTTGGCCGCGTAGGTGCGGATGTTGTTGGCCTCGGCCAGCACCGCGCGGGCGCGGGCGATCACCTCGGTGCCGGCCGGGGTGACCGACTCCAGGCTGCGGCCCTTGCGCACGAACAAGAGGAAACCCAGCTCGTCCTCCAGCTGCTTGAGCTGCTTGGACAGGCCGGGCTGGGTGGCGTGCACGCGCGAGGCGGCCAGCGTGATGTTCAGCTCGGCGTCGGCGATGGCAACCAGGTAGCGCAGCTGGGTCAGCGTCATGGGAGGCAGGCGCGTGGGGCGGAGGTCCACTCTAGGGTCAATTGCCGTCACCAGCTTATAACCAAAGGTTGTTTAAGAAAGGTATCTGGTCATTTCCGGGCGTCATATGCCGGCGCTACGGTCAGCCGGCAGCCGCTGGCCTGAACAGCCAGCCCTCCCCCTTCGCCCGCCGAAGCCCGGCGCGGCCCCGTTTCCGGAGCGCTTCCATGGCCCTGTACGACTCCATCCTCGATACCGTCGGCAACACCCCCATCGTCAGGCTGCAGCGCCTGGCGCCCGCGCAGGTCAGCGTCTACGCCAAGGTCGAGTCGTTCAACCCGGGCGGTTCGGTGAAGGACCGTCTGGCGCTGGCGATCATCCTCGACGCCGAGGCACGCGGCCTGCTCAAGCCAGGCGACACCATTGTCGAAGCCACTTCAGGCAACACTGGCGTGGCACTGGCGATGGTCGCCGCCGCGCGCGGCTACAAGTTCGTGGCCACCATGGTCGAGACCTTCTCGGTGGAGCGCCGCAAGCTGATGCGCGCTTACGGTGCCAAGGTGATCCTGACCCCGGCCGCCGAGCGCGGCAGCGGCATGGTGCGCAAGGCGGCCGAGCTGGCCGAGCAGCACGGCTGGTTCCTGGCCAGCCAGTTCGCCAACCCGGCCAACCCGGCCTACCACCGCAACACCACCGCTGCCGAGATCCTGCGCGACTTCGCCGGCAAGCGGCTGGACTACTTCGTCAGCGGCTGGGGCACTGGCGGCACGCTTACCGGCGTGGGCGAAGTGCTGAAGGTCGCGCGCCCGCAGACCCGCATCATCGCCACCGAACCGGCCGGTGCCGCGCTGCTGAAGGGCGATGACTGGAAGCCGCACAAGATCCAGGGCTGGACCCCGGACTTCGTGCCGGACGTGCTCAACCGCGATGTGGTGGACGAACTGGTCTCGGTCGAAGATGACCGCGCGATCGCCACCGCGCGTCGCCTGGCTGCGGAGGAAGGCATCTTCGTCGGCATTTCCGCCGGCGCCACCGTGGCGAGCGCGCTGGACGTGGCCGCCCGCGCTGAACCGGGCTCGGTGATCCTGGCAATGCTGCCCGATACCGGCGAGCGCTATTTCTCCACACCACTGTTCGCCGATGTGAATGAGGGTTCCGACGACGACTGGCTGGCCGGCCTGCCGTGATGCATCGGGTCGGATCCCTTTCCTGCAGGGAAAGGGCTCTGACCCGGTTTGCCAGAACCATGGATCGCAGGGGTCAGAGCCTTTTCCGTGCGGGAAAAAGCTCTGAGCCCTTTCTGCTTCAGCCTGCGTGAAGGCGTCGCCCGCCATCGTGCGTGAAGGCCGTCGGATCGCAGCGCGTGAGACGGTCATGACGCAGTATCGATGCCCTGTCCCCTACCGTGGGAACAGCCGGCGCAGATGCTGCGCGGAACACCTCACAGGCAGGAGACGGACGCATGAAGATCGAAGTTTGGCAGGGCGATATCACGACCCTGGCGGTGGATGCGATCGTCAACGCGGCCAATGAAACACTGCTCGGCGGCGGCGGCGTCGACGGCGCGATCCATCGCGCTGCCGGGCCGGCATTGCTGGCCGAGTGCGAGCAGTTGCCGGAGCTGCGTCCGGGCGTGCGTTGCCCAACCGGCGAAGTGCGCGCCACCGACGCTTACGCATTGCCTGCGCGGCATGTACTGCACACGGTGGGCCCGGTCTGGCACGACGGCCAGCGCGACGAACCGGCATTGCTGGCCAACTGCTACTGGAAATCGCTGCAGTTGGCCGAGTCGCTGGGCGTGAAGTCGATCGCGTTCCCGGCGATCAGCTGCGGTGTGTATGGCTATCCGCTGTACCAGGCCGCGCAGATCGCAGTGACGGAAACACTGGCGTGGCAGCGCAGCCATGCACAGCCGATGCGCATCGTGCTGGTGGCGTTCAACACTGCTACGGCGAAGGCCTACCAGCAGGCATTGAGCGCCGCGGGACAAAGCACGGACAACGAACCGCGTGGATCGATGCTGCCGCCTCTGGGCGATGCGGGCTTCGCCGCTGCGCACTGAACCGCAGCGCTTCCAGTAAAAGGAAAGGCCGGGCATTGCCCGGCCTTTCCCGTTGCGGCCTTGAGGTCATCCACGCTACGTGTGGATCACCTCAACGGCTGGCTGCTTCCACCGCAGCAGCGGCGTCATCGGCCACGGCAGCAGCTGCATCCGCAGCGGCGCGTGCGGCCGAGGCGGCAGCACCGTCGGCGCTGGCACCTTCGACCTGCACGCGCACTTCCACCAGGCCCGCACCGTTGTTCAGGCTGGACACGTCGACGGTGTAGTGACCGGCCGGCAGCGTCTCTTCCAGGCGTGCATTGGTGCCATTGCCACCGTCGTCGTCGGTCAGCTCGACGGCGCCGCCGACCACGCGCAGCACGGTATCGACCTGGCTGGAAATCGCATCCAGGCGCACGTCGGCCGGACGATCCAGGGTCAGCAGGAAGCGGCGGCGGCCTTCGTTGTCCAGCATGGTGTACGCGCTGCCCGACTTCGGCAGTGCCGTGCCATCGCGATCCACCAGGTTGCCTGGCAGTTCAATGCGGGTGGCCGACAGGGTGAACATGCCATTGACGCCGTCGCCGAGGCCGCGTGCAGTCAGGGTGTACTTGCCCGGCTTCAGCGAGAGGTTCAGGCGCGAGTTGGTGCTGTCGCCGCCGTCATCGTTCTCGGCATCCACGCCCTGGCCGGACAGCTTCAGCACCGGATCGAAGACATCCGAGACCAGGCGGATCTCGTACAGGCCCGCCTTCTCCACCTGCAGGGTGTAGTCCTGCGAGTTGCTGGCCAGCATGTCGACGATCTCACCACTGCCCACCAGCGGCTTGCCGTCGTACGGCTTCAGCTTCTCGGCGCGCAGGCGGTACGGACCAAAGGCGCTCGGACCATTGGCGTTGACCGCCACCTGGTAGGTGCCGCCACCGTTGGCACGGAAGGCCAGCGAGACATCGCCTTCGCGTTCGTAACCGGTATTGCTGGTGGACACCAGGCTGCCGTTGTTGAATACGGCGATCGAACCGGTCAGTGCCCCGGTGAGCTTCAGGCCGACCAGTTCCCTGTCTTCCAGCTTGATCTGGTACAGCTGGTGATGGCTGCCGTCGTTGAAGTTGATGCCGCTGCGCGAGGTAATCTCGCCGGACACCGGCTTGTCGAAATCGAGCGACGCGGCCTTGCCTGCGTCACCACCGCCACCGATGCGGTTGCAACCGCCGGCGATCAGGACCGTGGCGACGGCCAGTGTGATTGCTGCCAAACGCATGTTTTTTCTCCTTGGCCTTCCATGTATGTCCCGCACACCGGCCCGGTGCGTGGGGGCGGAAAAGATACCCGCAAAAGCAAACGCCGGCGTGATGCCGGCGTTGCCCTGTTCATCCTGCGATGGGACGGATCAACCGTTCCACTTGCCCAGCGCGGCAAGGCCGTTGTCCTTGGCGCGCTCGTACACGGTCTTCTGGGCGGCAGCGTAGTTGCCCTTCATGTCCTTGGCCCACAGCTTCAGCGCGGCCTGCTGCATGGCGCGGCCGTAGGAGAAGCTCAGCGGCCACGGCAGGTTGCCCAGCTGGTTCATCGCGTTCAGATGCTCGGTGGACTGCTCGTCGCTCTGGCCACCGGACAGGAACACCACGCCCGGCAGGATGGCCGGCACGGTGCTCTTCAGGCACATCACGGTCGACTCGGCCACTTCCTCGACGTCGGCCTGCTCATCGCAGCCCTTGCCGGAGATGACCATCGAGGCCTTCAGGATGGTGCCTTCCAGCAGCACGTTCTGCTGGTACAGGGCATCGAACAGCGAACGCAGGGTGGCTTCGGTGACTTCGTAGCAGGTCTCGATGTCGTGGTCGCCGTCCATGATCACTTCCGGCTCGACCATCGGCACCAGGCCGCATTCCTGGCACAGGGCGGCATAGCGGGCCAGCGCGTGGGCGTTGGACTCGATGCAGGTGCCCGACGGAATGCTTTCGCCGATGTTGATCACCGCACGCCACTTGGCGAAGCGCGCACCCAGCTTGTAGTACTCCTGCAGGCGCTCGCGCAGGCCGTCCAGGCCTTCGGTCACCAGCTCGCCCGGGCAGCCGGCCAGCGGGTGCGCACCCTTGTCCACCTTGATGCCCGGAATCATGCCGTGGTCGGCCATGTACTTGGCGAACGGCACGCCGTCCTTGGTCGACTGACGGATGGTTTCGTCAAACAGGATCGCGCCGGAAATGTGCTCGTTGAGCTTCGGCGTGGTCAGCAGCAGTTCGCGGTAGACACGACGGTTCTCCTCGGTGTTCTCGATACCGACGCCTGCGAAACGCTTGGCGATGGTAGCGGTGGATTCGTCGATCGCGATGATGCCCTTGCCCGGGGCAACCATGGCCTGGGCGGTTTCAGCCAGCTGTTCGATGCTCATGTACTTCCTGTGGCGGGTGCGGGAAAAACGTAAGTATAGCCCCGCCGCCCGTTGCACCGACGTGCAGGGCAGTCTGGAAACGATTCCAATGTCCGCACCGGACAGGCGATGTCCTGTTGCGCCGGGTCACGCCCCCTTCGGGGATCTGACCCCGGGTCGGACCCGCGCAGCGGCTCCGACCCGGGGCCGCCTGGGTTTACAGATCGCCCAGGCCGCTGGCGCGGCCGTCTTCGCCCACTTCCAGCAGGCGCAGGGTGTTGGTCGCGCCCAGGGTTTCCATGTGCTCACCGCTGGTGAACACGACGCGGTCACCGGCCTGCAGCAGTTCGGCTTCCACCAGCAGACGGATGCTGCCGCGTGCGGCTTCACGCGGGGTCAGGCCACGGCTGTCGAAGTTGATCGGGTAGACATCGCGCATCAGCGCCATCTGGCGGCGTGCACCGTCGTGGCGGGTGACCGCGAACACCGGCGCCTTGGCGCGGAAACGCGACAGGTAGCGGGCGGTGCCACCGGATTCGGTCATCGCCACGATCGCGCGCACGCCCACGTGCTGCGACAGGAACATGGTGGCCATGGCAATGGCCTGGTCGGCACGTTCCAGGTTGCGCGGCGAGGCGTTGAAGTCGGTCTCGGTCTGGAACTGGCGCTCTGCACCCAGGCAGATGCGCGCCATCGCTTCCACCGCCTTGACCGGCCAGGCACCGGCAGCGGTCTCGGCCGACAGCATCACCGCGTCCGTGCCATCGATGACCGAGTTGGCCACGTCCAGCACTTCGGCACGGGTCGGGATCGGGCTTTCGACCATCGACTGCAGCATCTGCGTGGCGGTGATCACCACCTTGTTCTGCGCCAGCGAGGCCTTGATGATCTTCTTCTGCAGGCCCGGCAGTTCGGCATCGCCGATTTCCACGCCAAGGTCGCCACGGGCCACCATCACCACGTCGCTGGCCTCGACGATTTCTTCCAGGTTCTCGATCGCCTCGGTACGCTCGATCTTCGACACCAGCGCGGCATCGCAGCCGTGCGAGCGGGCGATCTCACGCGCGTCGTTCATGTCCTGCGCATTGCGGCAGAACGACACGGCGATGAAGTCGACACCGATCTTGGCGACGATGCCGATCAGCTCCTTGTCACGCTCGGTCAGCGCGCCCAGCGACAGGCCGCCGCCCTGCTTGTTCAGGCCCTTGCGGTCGGACAGCACACCGTCGTTGAGCACGGTGTTGATGATGCGTTCGCCCTGCACCTCCACCACCTGCAGCTGCATCAGGCCGTCGTCGAGCAGCAGCACATCGCCCGGACCCACGTCCTGCGGCAGGCCGAGGTAGCTCACGCCCACCTGGGTCGCATCGCCGGGGCCGGCGTTGGTGCTGGCGATCAGGTCGAAGCGGTTGCCCGCCTTCAGCTGTACCTTGCCTTCGGCGAAGCGCTCGATGCGGATCTTCGGGCCCGGCAGGTCGGCCAGGATGCCGACTTCCACGCCCACGCGGGCCGCGGCAGCGCGCACTTCGGCAGCACGCTTGGCCTGGCCGGAGGGATCGCCATGGCTGAAGTTCAGGCGTACCACGTTGACGCCGGCGCGGAACAGATCCTCCAGCACGCCCGGCGGATCAGTGGCCGGACCGAGGGTGGCAAGGATCTTGGTGCGACGCTGACGCTCGAACATGGTGAATGGGCCTCTCCCGATAAAGAACGGAAATTAGCACATCCTTCACGCCGCATGTATACGGTTACAGCCTTGTGCGGCCTGACTTCGCGGGTCATCGAACGGACATCGGCCGGACATACGCTGGCGCAGGGAGTTCTGTGGAGCCGAGCATGGGCTCGGCTCCACAGGAGGCTAGGCCAGCAGCGTTTCCAGCTGTACCGGCTCACGGGCGAGCTGCCCGGCACCGGCTTCGGTGAGTTCGGCCTCACCGCCAAAGCCCCATAGCACACCGACGCTGCGCAGGCCATGGTGACGCGCGCCTTCAATGTCCATGCGGCGGTCGCCGATCATCCAGCACTGCGCGGGCTGCACCTGCAGCCGACGCAGCGCCTCACCGACCAGTTCCGGCTTGTGGCTGCGCGAGCCATCGAGGGTTGAACCGACGATCTCCTCGAACAGCCCACCGAACGGCAGGTGGGCAAGGATGCGGCGCGCGTGCGGCTCGTTCTTGGCAGTGACCACCGCCAGGCGATGGCCACGACCATGCAGCGTGCGAAGGGTGTCTTCCACCTGCGGGTACACCGTGTGCTCGCGCCAGCCCTCGACGTCGAAGCGCTCACGGTAGTAGCCCACCGCCTGTTCCACCCGCGCCGGTTCACCGAACAGCGGCGCGAAGGTGGTGCGCAGTGACGGACCGATCCAGCCCAGCAGGGTCTCCTGCGGTGGCACCGGATGGTCCATCTTCTGCAGCGCATAGGCGATGCAGGCGGTGATACCCACCTGCGAATCGATCAGCGTGCCGTCCAGGTCGAAGAACAGGACATCCTTGCTGCGATCGGCACTCATGCGCCGCGCGCGTCGAGTGCGGCCACCGCCGGCAGGGTCTTGCCTTCCAGGAATTCCAGGAACGCACCGCCACCGGTGGAGATGTAGCTGACCTGCTGGGCGATATCGAACTTGTCGACCGCGGCCAGGGTGTCGCCGCCACCGGCGATGGAGAACGCCGGCGAACTGGCGATGGCACGGGCCAGCGCTTCGGTGCCCTTGCTGAAGGCCTCGAATTCGAACACACCGACCGGACCGTTCCAGACCACGGTACCGGCCTTCCCGATCAGCTGCGCGTACTGCGCCGCGGTCTGCGGGCCGATGTCCAGGATCAGGTCGTCTTCGGCAACGGCGTCGACCGCCTTCACTTCGGCAACCGCGTCCGGCATGAACTGCTTGGCGGTGACCACGTCGACCGGCAGCGGGATATCGGCGCCGCGCGCCTTGGCGTCGGCCACGATCTTCTTCGCGGTGTCCAGCAGGTCCGGCTCGTACAGCGACTTGCCGACGTTGTAGCCGGCGGCAGCGATGAAGGTGTTGGCGATGCCACCACCGACGATCAGCTGGTCGACCTTGCCGACCAGGTTGGCCAGCAGTTCCAGCTTGGTGCTGACCTTGCTGCCGGCGACGATGGCCAGCAGCGGCTTCGCCGGTGCGTCCAACGCCTGCGCCAGCGCGTCCAGCTCGGCCATCAGCAACGGGCCACCGGCCGCCACCGGGGCAAAGCGGATGACGCCATGGGTCGAGGCCTGCGCGCGGTGTGCGGTACCGAAGGCATCCATCACGAACACATCGCACAGGGCGGCGTACTTCTTCGACAGGGCTTCGTCGTCCTTGCCCTCGCCGACATTCATGCGGCAGTTTTCCAGCAGCACCAACTGGCCCGGCTGCACGTCGACACCGTCGACCCAGTCACGCACCAGCGGAACCTCGCGGCCCAGCAGCTCGGACAGGCGCTGCGCGACCGGCGCCAGCGAGTCGGCCTCGCTCCACACGCCTTCCTTCGGGCGCCCCAGGTGCGAGGTGACCATCACCGCCGCGCCCTGCTCCAGCGCGCGCTTGAGCGTCGGCAGCGAAGCGGTGATGCGCTGTTCGGAAGTGATGCGGCCATTCTCGATCGGCACGTTCAGATCCTGGCGGATCAGCACGCGCTTGCCGGAGAGGTCGAGGTCGGTCATGCGGACGATGGACATGGGCAACTCTTTGGCTCAGGGACGGGATGCCGGGTACGGCAGACGGCCATTGTATCGGGTGCGGGTGGTGGGAGGGCCGATGCCTGCGGCAGGCAGAGGCGCACTGCAACTGCAACAGCAACGGCAACGGCCAAAGCGCTGGCGCTTCGTGATGCTGGGGCTGGGCCGGGGTAGTGTGGGCTGGCAGGGGACGCCGTGAATCCGTCCCTGGAGGCTTAGCCGCGCCATCCATGGCGCGGATACCCCTGCCAGCCCACACCACCCGGCCTCGAAAGGTTCATGAGGCGGAGCGGATGGCAAAGGCACAAGCAGTGTGTGGTGTCGGATGAAGAACGAAGAGGTCAGATCCGTTTTCCTGCGGAAAACGGATCTGACCCCGATGGCCGTCTCCGCGAACAGCAGCCGAGCGTGGGCTCGGCTCTACAAAGAGCGCGCAGCCAAGCTGCTTTTGCTTTTGCTCTTCTTTTTTCTTCCGTGGGTGGACGCACACGGAAACCGTCAGAGGCCGGGCGGGTGGGCTGGGCAGGGGTATCCGCGCCATGGATGGCGCGGCTAAGCCTCCAGGGACGGATTCACGGCGTCCCCTGCCCCGCCCATCCGCCCGGCCAAGCGCGGCTTTGCAGTCGAGCAAGCTCGACTCTACCGACGCTACGGCCACCCACGAGGGGCTGCGCCGTTCGCCGAAAACTACGCCGAAGGCGCCGGCTTCTGCCGAAGCAGACTGACCGCCAGGCCGCCAACAACCAACACACCCAGCCCCAGCAACGCCCACAGCAGCCACGACTTCCAGTCGTGCTGCGGCTTCAGTGCCGACTCACCGGCCAGTGGCTCCGGGCTGCCTTCCAGGCGCGCCAGCGTCGGCTGCCACGACGGATCATTGCGCTGCCGCAGCTCCTCGATCAGCACACCGATCGGCGCCTCCATCCGGCGCGCAGTCGAGCTGCCCACCGCCAGCGCATACGGCGCCGCGCCCTGGCTCAGGAACACCAGCACTTCCGGCTGATAGCCCAGACGCAGGGTCGGCGCCGTCGCGGTTTCAGCCGGGTTCGCCACCAGCTTCCAGTAACGATCCCGATGCACACCGCCCAGCGGCTGCGCGGCCGATTGCTGACGCTGGCCATTCGTGCCCTGCTGCAGCTGATAGGCAATCCACGGTGCACTACGGCGCTGCCATTCCGCGCTCTCGTCATCGCGGCTGAATAATGTCCACTGCACCAGGCTGTTGTCGGTGCTGGCCACGTCAGCACGCGCCGCCGGGAAGCGGCCGTCCATCTCGAAGGTGTATTCGCCCTTGCGCTTCGAGGTCGGTTCCAGCGACAGCCACTCCCACGGCAGTGTGGCCGGTGCCGGCGGCAACTCGGCCAGTACGCTGCGCAGCGTTGGCAGACGGGCATCGCCCTGCGCCAGCACACGCAGATAGCGCGCTTCGCCATCCACCTGCAGACGGCGCTGCAACAGGCGCTTGCCGGCGCGCTGCAGATCCACCAGCGGAATGTCGCGGCCAATCGCACGCCAGTGCTGCAGGTCGTCGCTGACGTCCAGCTGCACCTGTGCCTGCAACGGTTGGCCACTGTCCGCCCAATCCAGCACCAGTGCCGCCAATGGTTGCTGGCCGAGCACGCTGGCATCGATCAGCCAACCGCCCTGCCCGTTCGCTACCGCACCACCACCCACACGCGCCTCGACCCGGCGTACGCGACCATCGGTATCGCGCTCGGTCAGCAACTGCAGGTCGTTGCGCTGCGCTTCGGCCAGCGGCGGCAACGCGAACCACGGCAGCTCACGCTGCACCGGCGGCTGTGCCAGCGGCTGGTCCGGCGCCAGCAATGCCGACGGCAACGATTGGCCGGCGGCATTGAACACCTGCACATCGCCCAGGTCCGCACTACCGGCGCGACGGTAGATCGCCGGTTCCAGCACAACACGGTAGGCACCCGATTGTGCGCTGGACAACGTCAGCGGCCACTGCTCGGCGTACTGGGTACGGTAATCGGCGGCCTGTGCGGTGACGGCGGCCAGCATGCCGAACATCGCCGGCAGCAGCGCCCTGCTCCACGTCTTCATTGTTTTTCCTCCACGGTCGGCGCCGCGCTCGGCGGTGCCGGTGCCAGATAACCCACGACCGTGCACAGCAGGCCGTAGGCGATGAACGATGCGATGCCCAGCAGGTTGCCCAGGTGCTGGCGATCGACGATGACCAGCTTGGCCAGCACCACGCCCATCAGTACCGCACCCACCATCCACAACACGCGCTGGCCACGGCGCGAGCCCCACACCCAGGCAATCACGCCGAGCACGCTCCACAGCACGGTCAGGCTGGTCTGCGCCAGGCTGAAGCGCATCATCGACGCGTTCCACGACAGGCCGCCCCACTGATGCACGCCATGCAGCACAACGCTGGTCAGCGCGACGAAGGTTGCCAGTGACAGCAGCGGCACGCGGATACCCAGCAGCGCCTGCGGCGCCTGATCGCTGTACAGCCAACGCGCCAGCAGCAGCAGGCTCAGCCACTGCCCGATCTCCGCCGGATTCAACACCGGCAGCCACAGCAGCGGCGCGGCATCGCCCGGCAACAGCTGGCCGGACAGCCAGCCGATCGACAACAGGCCGAACAGCACGCACTGCAGCGGCTGGCGCACGCGATCGAACGCTTCACCCAGCGGCCAGCGCAGCGCATTCCAGCGCCACAGCGACAGCGCCGCCATCAGCAACCACGGCAGCGTCACCAGCAACGTGGTCCAGCCCTGTGCCAGCCCGGCTTCACCACCGCCCCACAGGGCCAGCAGCGAAAGCAGCGACGGCCACAGCAGCCACCACAGGAACTGCGCGATGCGTGCCACGGTGTCGCCGCCCTGGCGCAGGCACAGCAGCGTGCGCACACCCAGTACCGCGAACGCCGCCCAGGCCAGCGCACCGTAGCCGGCGAACGGTTGCTGGTGCGCATCGCTCTGTATCAGCGCCAGTGGGAAGCCCAGCGCCAGCATCGTCAGTGCGGTCATCCCCAGCGCACGCGCCGGCTGGCGGCGCTGCACCTCGGCGGCCAGCCATGCGGTCACCGCAGCCAGCACCAGCAGTGCATCCACTTCGGTGCGGTACGGGAAGAACCGGGTGATCTCGTGCACCAGGCCACCCAGCCACCACAGCAGGCCCCACAGGTAGTAGACCAGGGCAATCTCGTGGCGCTGCCTGCGCTGGTAGCTCCAGGCCGACGCGAAGCCGGCAACGGCCAGCAGCAGTGCACCGATCGCGGTCGCGTTGAGCAGGAAGCGCAGGTCCTCATGCCAGTGATCGCCACCGGCCACGAAAGCGAACGCTGCGCCCATCTGCAACAACGCACCGGACACCTGCGGCAGCCAGCGTTTCTGACGCAGGCCCAGCCAGGCCAGGCCTGCACCTTCCAGCGCGAACACCGCGCCGGTGGCACGCGCCGACAAGGCCAGCGGTACCGCCAGCGTGGCGAAGCCCACCGCCAGCACCGCATGCGACTGCGCCAGCACGGTGTACGACGCGCGCGCAATCAGTGCCCGCGCCAGTACGGCATAGATCGCCGCCAGGCCCAGTGCGCACAGCGCCAGCGTCATCGGCTGCTCGTGCAGCATGCCGGCCTGCAGCGAGAAGGCGACCAAGGGCGTACCGAACACCAGGCTGCCGTCGACCAGGTCACGCCGCCCGGCGGGCTGCCGGCGTGCGTACAGCAGCGGGATCAGCAGGTAGAAGGCGAAGAACAGCAGCAGGAACGGCTCGGTGCTGCTGAACTTGTCCGGCGCGTACTGCAGCACGCCCCAGAACGTACCGATGCCGAAGGTGAAGGCGAAGCCCAGCAGGTTCAGCGCGCGCCACGGCCGGAACCAGGCAATGGCGAAGATGCCGGCGTTGAGCACCGCGTAGTAGCTGAACAACCCCACGTGGTTGCCGCTGCCGGTGGACAGCCACAGCGGCGCCATGAAGCCTGCGAGGATGCCCAGCACCGCCAGCGTGCGCGAGTTCTGCACCACCGCCAGCACGCACAGCCCGGCCACCAGCGCGATCGAACTGGCAAAGGCAAACCCGGGGTTGAGCAGCTCGAACCGCTTGAACGCGGCGAAGATGGTCAGCAGCAGCACGCCGATGGCACCGCCCTGCAGCGCCAGTGCGAACAAGCGCCGGCGCTCGCGCTGATGCCAACCGAACGCCAGCAGGCCCAGCGCACCCACGGTGACACCGGCCAGGCGCAGCTCGATCGGCAGCACCAGCCAGCCCTGGTCACTGACGTACTTCAACAGCGCGGCAACACCGGCCAGCAGCACCAGCATGCCGATCTTGACCGGCACGTTGCCCTCGGTGAACCAGCGCTTGACCGCTCCGATGCCGCGCTCGATGAAGTTCGGCAGCGTCGGTTCGGAAGGCAACGGCGGCTGCACTGGCACGGGTGGCACCGGCGGTGGCGTGACCGGGCGCGGCGCCTCCGCTGCCGCAGGCACCGGTTCGTGCACCGGCGGCGGCGTTGGCTGGGGGGGAGGCGGCGCGGCAGCCGCCACCGGCCGCAGGAACGGTGGATCGGCACTGGCCGCAGGCATGGGCGCAGCCCGTTCCGGCGCAGGCTCGGCTGCAGCCGGGCGGGCGGTCGGCGCGGCGGCCAAGGCACCTTCCAGCGCGGCCACACGACGGCGCAGGCCGGCAATCATCACCAGCGCTACCACCAGCAGCAGCGGGATGGCCAGCAGAACCAGTACCACCAGGGCTATCAATGCTTCCATTGCATGCTTCCATTGCAATCCCGCGCCCCAGCGGCAGCGGTCGACCGCCCCATGCTACGACAGGGCTGGCCCCATAAACGACGAACCCCGGCCAGGCCGGGGTCCGCGTGCGATCTTGGCCAGCCTTACTTGGCGGCGACGACCTTGGCCATTTCCAGGCACTTGTTCGAGTAGCCCCACTCGTTGTCGTACCAGGTGACCAGCTTGACGAAGGTGCCGTCCAGGGCGATGCCGGCTTCGGCGTCGAACACCGAGGTGCAGGTCTCGCCGCGGAAATCGGTGGCCACGACCTTGTCTTCGGTGTAGCCCAGGATGCCCTTCAGCGGGCCTTCGCTCTGTGCCTTCACTTCGGCGCAGATCTCGGCGTAGGTGGCTTCCTTTTCCAGCTCGACGGTCAGATCGACCACCGACACGTCCGAGGTCGGGACACGGAAGCTCATGCCGGTCAGCTTCTTGTTCAGTTCCGGGATGACCACGCCGACGGCCTTGGCCGCACCGGTGGACGACGGAATGATGTTCTCCAGGATGCCGCGGCCACCACGCCAGTCCTTGTTGGACGGGCCATCGACGGTCTTCTGGGTAGCGGTAGCCGCATGCACGGTGGTCATCAGGCCACGCTTGATGCCCCACTTGTCATTGATGACCTTGGCCAGCGGGGCCAGGCAGTTGGTGGTGCACGACGCGTTGGAGACGATCGCCTGGCCGGCGTAGGTCTTGTCGTTCACGCCGTAGACGAACATCGGCGTGTCGTCCTTCGACGGGGCCGACATGATGACCTTCTTGGCGCCGGCATCGATGTGCTTCTGCGCGGTTTCCTTGGTCAGGAACAGGCCGGTGGATTCGATCACCACGTCCACGTCCACTTCGTTCCACTTCAGGTTGGCCGGGTCGCGTTCCTGGGTCAGGCGGATCTTCTTGCCGTTGACCAGCAGGTCGTTGCCCTGCACCGCCACGTCAGCCTTGAAACGGCCGTGCACGGAGTCGTACTTGAGCATGTACGCCAGATAGTCCGGCTCCAGCAGATCGTTGATGGCCACGATTTCGATGTCGTCGCCGAAGTTCAGCACCGCCGAGCGCAGGACGTTACGCCCGATGCGACCGAAACCGTTGATACCAACCTTGATTGCCATGTTCTCAAGCTCCTGCGGCCGCGACGGGTGCGGCGGGATGGATAGGGCCCACAAGTCTAGCAAACCGGGGCTGGCCACCGCCGGCCAGCCCCGGCAGGCAGCAGGCCGGCGGACAGGATTTGATCCGGATCAAAGCGTTAGCGCGATGTGAGGCCGAGACTGGCCGCATCCACCCAGCAACGAGATCACCCCCATGCGCAAGACCTCCCCCCTGATCGTGGCCAGCCTGGCCGCCGCCCTGTCCCTCGCCGCCGCCCCGGCCATGGCCCAGTCCAAGGGCGACTGGACCCTCTCCGCCGGCGTGCACCAGGTGGCCCCGAAGTCGAACAACGGCTGGCTGGCCAACCACACCCTGAAGGTCGACGTCGACAACGACGTCAAGCCGACCATCACCGGTGAGTACTTCATTGCCGACAACCTGGGCATCGAAGTGCTGGCCGCGCTGCCGTTCAAGCACGACATCAACATCAACGGCCTGGGCCGCGTGGGCAGCACCAAGCAGCTGCCGCCGGTGGTGACCGTGCAGTACCACTTCAACAGCAAGGGCAAGGTGTCGCCGTTCATCGGTGCGGGCGTGAACTACACGACCTTCTTCAGCGAAGACACCACCGGTGCGCTGAAGGACAGCCGCCTGAAGCTGCAGGATTCGTGGGGCCTGGCCGCGCATGCGGGCGTGGACTTCGCGATCGGCGAGAAGGGCGCACTGCGCGTGGACATGCGCTGGATCGACATCGACAGCAAGGTGAAGTTGAACGGCGAGAAGATCGGCACGGTCAACATCGATCCGCTGGTCTACGGCGCTTCGTACGTCTTCAAGTTCTAAGCGGTGTGTTGAGCGCGGGGGCTTCGCCCCCGCTCCCCCGCTACACGCAAAACCCTCGCAGCATGTTGCCCCGGTGATTGCCGGGGCTTTTTTGTTCTGAATTTCCCTACCCCGACCATGCCATGCCAAGAAACCACTAGCGCAGATACGACTAGAATCTTCAGGCCTCCACCGACAAGAGAAGGAGCTCAACCATGAAGTTGGCTTGGCTAACAATCGCGTTCCTTCTAGGAGCTCCGACGGCACATGCCACTGACGTTGCAGATGGAACGTTCGCAATGATGTCCGGAGGATCCTGCGATGACTTTGCCCAAGACTGCTATCTGGACAATCCCGCCATCGCGGAGAAAGTAGTCGATCAACTTGCGGCAATCGGCGTCACGCGTTTTCTCGTACCATCGGCAACGTTGAGTCAGCTGCGTACCATTGCGACCCCGATCAGCACGCGAGGGCTTGAGTTCTTTACGTATGAACGTTGGACGTTCGAATCTGCAACCCAAGCCGGGAAGTTCAACTGCCAGACTTACACTCAGGAACGGATTGATCCAGTTCTAGTCAAACTCCGTGCCGAGTTTGGCAAGAGCTTTGCTGGTCTTCATTTCAAGGATGAACCACCAGAAAAAGACATTTCTCCACTCGCAGAGATGAACCGATGCGTCAAAGGCGACCACCGTCTCGCAGGCATGAAGGTGTTCATCAACCTGTTCCCATTGCATGCCAACGCGGGCTCCTATGCGGGCACTGAACATGCCGGCGCCATGTCACCCACTGACTATGGTGTGGATTGCATGGAAGCGAGTATTTCGCAACCTGAAAGAACCGCACAGATGGTGGCACGCTACTCGACGTTTGCGCGCCGGGTATCTGACGAGGTGCGCCCTGACTACCTCGCCTTCGACATTTATCCATTTACCCCGTCATTCAGGAAGTGTCCAACGGCGAAGGACCTTCTGATGTCCGAGAACATGTCGATCATTTCGAATCTCGCCAGATCCAGGGGGCAAACTGCCGTCGCTTACCTCCAGAATGTGCAATCCGCACATCCCTCGCTGGCCCAGGACCCTTTCGAGTACGCCAACTTCCATGATCTGCGTTGGTTCGCCGGATGGTCTTTTGCATTCGGCATCAACGGCTTCGCGAACTTCATTACCCACGATGTCAGCAATGCCGCCAGTGTTCCGAATGGGAATGACATGCTCGGACTGCTCGACAAACGCAACAACCTTCGCAATCTGGCTTCGGATCAGCAAAGCACTTTCGGTGTAACGAGACAGGTCCAGTCCGCACTGGCAAACGTCAACTATCTGGGTTTTGCCGACAACAATCTCGGCGTTCCATCGGCCCAGGTCTCAGGCTGGCTGTCGAATTCATCATTCCTTGTGGGCGAGTACGGCAGCGACGATCGTTCCCTGGTCTATCTCGTCGTTACTGCTCGTGCCCCCCGGCAATCGGCATCCGGGATCATTGGCCTCAACAAGTGGTGGCGGGAGGTGGAGAAACTGAACTTTGACACCGGCAAATGGCAGCGCGTTGGCAACGTGACCAACAAAGTCGACGTCGAAATAACCACAATACCTCTCGAGCTCTATCGACTAACGCACTGATCCCTCAACGTCGCCTTCCGCATGGTCAACTTTGCCATGTGGGAGCGCTCTCCCGGCTTACAGATTGATGACCGTGCCAGTCTCAAATTCGACCAGACAGGCCACTGAGGACGTGACTGTCTCTCCATGGGTCGTCATGCCAGCCCCCTCCTCTTCGCGCCCCGCTAGAATGTGCGCATGAAAGCCCTGCACTCCCTGTTCCTCGCCGCCGCCCTGGCGCCGGCCCTGCTCTCCGTCTCCGCCCCCGCCCATGCCTGGGGCGCGCAAGGCCACCGTCTGGTCGCCGAAGTCGCCGACGCCCGCCTCAACCCCACCGCCCGCGCCGAAGTGGACCGCCTGCTGGCCACCGAACCGGATGCCACGCTGGCCAGCATCGCGCCGTGGGCCGACCAGCTGCGCGCCAAAGACCCGGGCCTGGGCCGTCGCTCGGCCGGCTGGCACTACGTCAACATCGCCGAAGACAACTGCCACTACGAAGCACCGAAGCACTGCAAGAACGGCAACTGCATCGTCGAGGCCCTGAAGGCACAGAGCGCCATCCTCGGCGACCGCAGCCTGACCGACGGCGAGCGCCTGCAGGCGCTGAAGTTCGTCGTGCACCTGGTCGGCGATATCCACCAGCCGATGCACGCCGGTTACGCCCACGACAAGGGCGGCAACGACTTCCAGCTGCAGTTCGGCAACCGCGGTACCAACCTGCACTCGCTGTGGGACAGCGGCATGCTCAACACCCGCAAGCTGGACGACGCCGGCTATCTCCCGCTGCTGCAGAGCCAGCGCGCGCCGAAGCTGGTGCGCCAGTCCAACCCGCAGCGCGACCCGCAGACGTGGGCCGAAGCCAGCTGCCGCATCTCCATGCAAGCTGGCGTTTATCCGGCCTCGCGTAAAATCGGTGATGAATACACCGAGCGCTACCGGCCGCTGGCCGAAGCGCAGCTGCGACTGGCCGGTGAGAACCTGGCGCAGTTGCTGAACCGCGTGCTGGGCACGCGCTGAGGAGCGTTCCAATGTCAGTCCAGGTGCAGTCGTTCTTCCACCGTGACAGCAATACCTTCAGCTATCTGGTCAGTGATCCGGCCAGCGGCGAAGCGGCGCTGATTGACCCGGTCCTGGACTACGACCCGGATACCGACGCCAGCAGTGAAGCGCCGCTGCATGCCGCGTTGCAGGCCATCGAACAACAGGGCCTGCAGCTGCGCTGGCTGCTGGAAACCCACGCCCACGCCGACCATGTGTCGGCCGGGCGCCGCCTGAAGGAGCGCTTCCCGCAGGCCACGCTGGCCATCGGCGAAGGCATCCGCGCGGTGCAGGCCACCTTCGCACCGCGCTATGGGCTGCAGCTTCCGGCGGCCGATGACATCTTCGATCACCTGTTCAGCGATAGCGAAACCTTTGCTCTGGGCGAACTGCGCTGTCAGGTGATCGCCGTGCCCGGCCATACCAGCGACAGCATCGCCTACCTGATCGACGATGCGCTGTTCACCGGTGACTCGCTGTTCATGCCCGACGGCGGTACCGCCCGCTGCGACTTCCCGGGTGGCGATGCCGCGCAGTTGTACCGTTCAATCCAGCGCCTGCTGGCGCTGCCCGATGCGACGCGCGTGTTCGTCTGCCACGACTACGGTCCGGGTGGTCGTGCATTCGCCAACGAAACCACCATCGGCGAACAGCGCGCACACAACATCCACGTGCATGACGGCGTGGCCGAGGCGGAGTTCGTCAGCGTGCGCCAGGCACGCGATGCGACGCTGGAAGAACCCAAGCTGATGCAGCCCGCGGTGAAGGCCAACATCCAGGGCGGGGCCTGATCCACGCCGCTGCGCTCGTCGGGCATGGCCCGGCGCTGCCCCGGTCATCGCAAGCGGTCATCGCAAGCGGTCATTTTCCCTGCGTACGCACCACGTGCTGTCCCTTCACGATCTCGAAGGTGAAGGCATACTGCAGGGTGACCGCCACCGGCTCGACGCGCTCGGCGCCGCGACAGTCGCCACGGTCGGCAGGCACCTTGCCAGCCGCGAAGTGGCAGACCGCTGCGGACGAGTACTTCCACATCGCCACGGCTTCCTGCGCCGCCTGCAGCAGGGGCGCATTCTCGCCTGCAGCACCTGCCGCGCACTCAGGGCGATCGGTCAGCGGCACGCTGCGTTCGACGCTGCCCTGCGCATCCACCACCACCTGCAGGCAGATCGTAGTCGGCGCCAGTTCCGCGCGCGGATCACGATCGCCGACCTCCGGGTCCGGTGCCGCGTAGAGCTGTGGCATCCGGTAACCCTCGGTCGCACCCAGCGAATACACCTGCAACTGCCCACTGCCACCGCCCGCCTGCGGCTGCAGGCGCTGGTGGCCGACATTCTCGCTGCGGGTATCCACCGTGGTCAGCCGCTCCTGGCTGGCGCATCCGGCCAACAGCGCCGCCGTCATCCACAGCGGCGCGCACTTCACTTCGCGTCCTCGGTGTCGTCCATCGCAAAAGTGATCGGAATCTTCACTGCGCCTGCCACCGGCTTGCCGTTCTTCATTGCCGGACGATAGGTCCAGCTGCGCGCAGCCGCCACCGACACCGCATCGAACACGCCGGGATTGGTAGCGCTGAGCACCTGGACATCGGCGGGACGCCCCTGCGCATCCACCTCCACGCGCAGGTTCACCACGCCGACCTGGCGCTGCTCGACCGCAGACTTCGGGTAGGACGGCGGTGGCATCTTGTCGACCTGGATCGGACGATCCAGCCCTGCCTTGGCCGCATCTTCTTCAGCGTGCTCGAACGGCTCGACACCGATCCTCGGGCTCCCGGCCACGCCGCCCTGGCTGGCCCACGCCACCGCCCCCATGCCCAGGCACAACCCGACCACCAGCACCTGCCCCGACACCCACGGCAATGCCTTCCGCTTGGACTGCTTCAACATGGCGATACGCTCCTTCAACACGGGTTGGCTGCGCCAATGGCAGACCACCGGCGCAACCGGATGGACCAGCTGCGCCTTCAGCAGCGTGCTGGCGTAGAGACCGCGCAGCGCAGGCTGCGGGGCAATGGTGCGGGCATCGCAGGCCAGCTCCTGGTCAAGCAGGAATCGGCGGGAGGCCCACGGCAGAAGCGGATGGAACCAGAACACCGCGCGTGCCATCAGCAGCGCCCCATTGGCCCAGTGATCGCCATTGCGACGGTGGCTGCGCTCGTGCTGCAGGATCAGGCCCTGCTCCTGTGCGGTGAACTGCTGGTCGAAATCCGGGCCTACCACGATGCGCGGACGCCACAGGCCGACCAGCGCGGGCAGGCCCGGGTCGGCGCTGGCCTGCCAGCTGCCATCGGCGCGTGCACACAGTTGGCCCATGCCACGTTCAAAGCGCCGCTGCGCACGTAGATCGCGTAGCAGACAAAGGACCGCCCCCAGTGTCCATGCCAGCAGCAACAGCCCGGCCCACGGCAACGACTGCCCTGCCATGCCTTCGACGGCGCCGGGTACCACTTTCAGCGGCAGCGTCGGCACATGCTCCAGAAGTGCCACCTGCGGCAACGGCAGCATCAGTGCCAGCAGCAGCAACGGCAGCAACCACCAGCTGCGGTAGGCCAACGCCCCGCCCCCCAGCCGCACCAGCAAGGGTCGCAGCACCGCCAGCACGACCACGCCCACCGCCAGCCACAGGCTGGCCTGCCACAGCCCATCGAGCAGCTCAGTCATGGTCCAGCTCCTGGATCAGTTTCTTCAGTTCGGCGATGTCCTGCGCACTCAACTGGCCCCGTTCGCTGAAGTGCGCAACCAGCGGCGCAACGCGCCCTTCGAAGACACGACCAATGAAGTCCTGGCTCTGCGCCTCCACCCAGGCCTGCCGCTGCAGCAGCGGCCGGTACAGGTAGCGCCGGCCATCGCGCTCGGCAGTAATCGCGCCCTTGGTCAGCAGGCGGTTGAGCAGGGTCTTGATGGTCGGCTCGGCCCAGTCGCGGTGGGCCAGTGCGGCGACCACGTCATCAGCGCTACGCGGTGCCTGCTGCCATAGCACCTCCATCACAACGGCTTCGGCTTCGCTGATCGGGGTCATGGTTTACATCCGTAATCGACGACCTGATTACGCGCGTAATCGAATCGTCTGTCAAGCCCCTCGACTCCAGGTTCATCCCGGCTGCGCCAGCATCGATTCCTCCCGCCCCAGGCCCCGGATGAAAGCGCTGCCCAAGAAGGAATTCCCGGTCGAGCAGGCCCGCCGCTTCCTCGAACCCGGGCCGGTCGTGCTGGTCAGCACCGCCTGGCGCGGCCAGCGCAACCTGATGACGATGGGCTGGCACATGGTGATGGGCTTCTCGCCTTCGCTGGTCGCCACCTACCTGTGGGACGCAAACCACAGCCATGCGCTGGCGCGTGGCAGCGGCGAGTGCGTGATCAATGTGCCGGGTGTGGAACTGCTCGATACCGTGGTGGACATCGGCAACTGCAGCGGCCGCGAGGTCGACAAGTTCGCCCGTTTCGAGCTTGATGCGCTGCCCGCGCGCGAGGTCGGCGCGCCGCTGGTCGGCCAATGCCATTCGTGCTTCGAATGCCGCTTGTACGACGACAGCCAGGTGGCGTCGAACAACCTGTTCATCTGGGAAATCGTACGCGCCCATGTTGCGCCCCGGCCGAAACTACCGCGCACGATGCATTACCGGGGCGATGGGCAGTTCATGGTGTCTGGCGCCGAAGTCTCCCGTCGACGGCGGTTCAAGCCCGACATGCTGTAATGCCCGCACTCCCCCACACGCAGGACCGCCGCGCATGACCGAACACCTCACCGACCTGGACGCCGCCGTCGACTGGTTGTTTGCGCGCGTGGACGGGCCGCTGCGGATCGGGGCACCGCTGGCACTGGGCAAGCCGCATCGGCTGCTCAATGCCCTTTACGCACGCGTCGAGCACGATCCGTCGCGGCCACTGCAGCTGTATACCGCGCTGTCGCTGAACCCGCCGAAGGCGCGCGGCAACGGCCTGGAAGCGCGCTTCATGGCGCCGTTCGCGCAGCGCCATTTCGGCGACGATTTCCCGCGCCTGGCCTATGCCGATGCGATCGCGCGCGACGCGTTGCCGGCACATGTGCAGGTGGAAGAGTTCTACATGCAGTCCGGCGCCCTGCTCGGCTCGCGGCAGGCGCAGTCCAGCTATACCAGCCTGAACTACACCCACGCCGCCGATGCGGTGGCGCAGCGCGCGCCGCAGGTTATCGTGCAGAAGGTGGCGATGCGGCCGAACGACCGCCGGCTCTCGCTGTCGTGCAACAACGACATCACCCAGGACACGCTGGATGCGATGACCGCTCGCGGGCTGCCTCGCCCGCTGCTGATCGCCGAGATCGATCCGCAGCTACCCTACCTGGGTGGCTCGGCCACGGTCGATGTGTCGTTCTTCGATCTGGTGATCACCCCGCCACCACCGTACCCGGCGTTGTTCGGCCTGCCGCGGCAGCCGGTCGGCGATGCCGACTACGCGATCGGCCTGTATGCCAGCACGCTGGTGCGCGACGGTGGCACCCTGCAGATCGGCATCGGCACGCTGGCCGACGCGCTCAGCCATGCGCTGGTGCTGCGCCACACCGACAACGCGCGCTACCGCCGTGTACTGCACGCGCTGGATCCGCAGCTGGTCAGCCATCCGCTGGTGCAGGAGATCGGCGGCGTCGACCCGTTCGAAGTGGGCCTGTACGGCTGCAGCGAAATGCTCAACGAGGGCTTCCGCCGGCTGGTACAGACCGGCGTGATCAAGCGCAAGGTGCACGATGACCTGGCGCTGATGCAACGCATCGAGAACGGCAGCACGCTGTCCATCGACCACGCCACCCTGGCTGCCGAGGGCGAGTATCTGCATGGCGCCTTCTACCTGGGCTCGCCGGAGTTCTACGAGTGGTTGCGCACGCTGCCGGAAGACGAATGCCGTGCGATCGGCATGCGCCGCATCAGCGAGATCAACCAGCTGTACGGTGGCAACGAGACACTGGAACGCCTGCAACGCCGCCACGCGCGCTTCTTCAACTCCTGCATGATGGCCACCGCGCTGGGCGCGGCGGTGTCGGATGCGCTGGATGATGGACGTGTGGTGTCCGGCGTGGGTGGTCAGTACAACTTCGTGGCGATGGCACATGCGCTGCCGGAAGCGCGCAGCGTGCTGATGTTCCGCGCCGCGCGCGATGACAAGGGCCAGCGCGAATCCAACGTGCGCTGGAACTACGGGCACACCACCATCCCACGCCACCTGCGCGACATCTACCTCAACGAATACGGCATCGCCGACCTGCGCGGCCTGACCGACGAGGACTGCGTGCATGCGATGACCGCAATCACCGAGGCCCCGTTCCAGGGCGGCCTGCTGCAGCAGGCACACGCCTCGCGCAAGCTGCTGGCGGCCACGCAACCGGATCCGGAGCGCCAGCAGCGCAACACGCCGCAGGCACTGTCCGCGGCACTGGCACCGTTCCGCGTCGATGGCAGCCTGCCCGACTATCCGTTGGGCAGCGACTTCAACGAGATCGAGCAGGTGCTGGTGAAAGCGCTGGGCTGGCTGAAGGCCAACACGCAGACCCGCGGCGAGAAACTGCGTACCGTCTGGGCAGCGCTGCGGCAACCGGCTGGCGACGGCGATGCGGTGTACCTGCAGCGCATGGGCCTGCAGGCACCGAAGGATTTCGCCGAACGCCTGGACGCGCGACTGCTGCGCCTCGCACTGGCACGCACCGCCTGAAAAAGGGGACGGAGGGGATTAAGTCGTTTGTGCACAAACGACTTAATCCCCTCCGTCCCCTTTTCTCTCGAGCAAAGAAAAGGCCGGCGTGCGCCGGCCTTTCCCTTCCTGCTTCCCGAGGCTGCTTACAGCGCCTTGGCCGCTTCCACCACGTGGGCGGTGGTGATGCCGAAGTGCTTGTACAGCTGGTCGGCGGGGGCCGAGGCACCGAAGGTGTCGATACCGATCACCGCACCGTCCAGGCCGACGAACTGGCGCCAGAAACCGGTGACACCGGCTTCCACCGCAACGCGCTTGCGCACGGCGTTCGGCAGTACCGATTCACGGTAGGCCGCATCCTGGCGCAGGAACACGTCGGTGGACGGCATCGAGACCACGCGGGTCTTGAGGCCAGCCGCGTCCAGCTGGGCCTTGGCTTCGGTCGCCAGCGAAACTTCCGAACCGGTGGCGATCAGGATCACGTCCGGGGTACCGGCGGCATCGGCCAGCACGTAGCCACCGCGCTCGATCTGGGCGATCTGCTCGGCGCTGCGCGGCTGGTGCGGCAGGTTCTGGCGGCTGAACACCAGGCAGCTCGGGCCGTCCTGGCGGGTGATCGCAGCCTTCCAGCTCACCGCCGACTCGACCGCATCGCACGGACGCCACACGTCGTTGTTCGGGATGTAGCGCAGCGAGGCCAGGTGCTCCACCGGCTGGTGGGTCGGGCCGTCTTCGCCCAGGCCGATCGAGTCGTGGGTGTAGACGTGGATGGCGTGCGCCGGAATCAGTGCGCTCATGCGCACGCCGTTGCGGGCGTAGTCGCTGAACACCAGGAAGGTGGCGTCGAACGGAATGAAGCCGCCGTGCAGGGCCAGGCCGTTGGCAATGGCGGTCATGCCGAACTCGCGCACGCCGTAGTACACGTAGTTGGCGTTGGCGTCGTCGCTGGCAACCGACTTGCTGCCCTTCCACAGGGTCAGGTTGGAGTGCGCCAGGTCGGCCGAGCCACCGACGATTTCCGGCAGCAGCGGGGCGTAGGCTTCGATGGCCAGCTGCGAGGCCTTGCGCGAAGCGATCGTCGGGCCTTCAGCGGCCACCTGGGCGATGTAGGCATCGGCCTTGGCAACGAAGTCGGCCGGCAGCTCGCCGTGCGAACGGCGGGTCAGCTCGGACGCTTCAGCCGGGTACTGGCTGGCGTACTTGTCGAACAGCTGTTCCCACTCGGCCTGGCGCAGGGTGCCAGCGCCATTGGCGCGCCAGCCGTCGTAGATCGCCTGCGGGATCTCGAACGGACCGTATTCCCAGCCCAGCTGCTTGCGGGTGGCTTCCAGCTCGTCCTTGCCCAGCGGAGCGCCGTGGCTGGATTCCTTGCCCGCCTTGTTCGGCGAACCGAAACCAATGGTGGTGCGGCAGCAGATCAGGGTCGGCTTGTCGCTCTGCGACAGCGCGGCCTCGATGCCGGCCTTGATGCTTTCCGGATCGTGGCCATCGACATCGCGGACCACGTTCCAGCCATAGGCCTCGAAACGCTCCGGGGTATTGTCGGTGAACCAGCCCTCGACGTTGCCGTCGATGGAGATGTGGTTGTTGTCCCAGAAGCAGACCAGCTTGTGCAGGCCCCAGGTACCGGCCAGCGAAGCGGCTTCATGCGACACGCCTTCCATCAGGCAGCCATCGCCCATGAACACCCAGGTGCGGTGGTCGACCACTTCCAGTTCCGGGCGGTTGAAGCGCTGTGCCAGCAGCTTCTCGGCCAGGGCGAAGCCCACGGCATTGGCGAAACCCTGGCCCAGCGGGCCGGTGGTGGTTTCCACGCCCGGGGTCTCGTGGCGTTCCGGGTGGCCGGCGGTGTGGCTGCCCAGCTGGCGGAACAGCTTCAGCTGCTCGATCGGCAGGTCGTAACCGCTCAGGTGCAGCAGCGCGTACTGCAGCATCGAACCGTGGCCGTTGGACAGCACGAAACGGTCGCGGTTGAACCAGTGCGGATTGCTCGGGTTATGGCGGAGATAGTCGTTCCAGAGGACTTCGGCGATGTCGGCCATGCCCATGGGCATGCCGGGGTGGCCGGACTTTGCGGTTTCAACCGCATCGGCGGCAAGGAAGCGGATGGCGTTGGCCAACTGGCGACGGGTAGGCTGCGTCATGGTTCTGTCGGAATCGGGAGGCGGCCGCGGACGTGCGGGCGGCCTATTGTCCCATAGTCGCCGGGCAGGGGGTCGGTTCACCTTGCCGGGTCGTGCCGGTCGCCGGCCGGCAACGTCGTCATCTCCGCCGGATTCCGCATGTGAAACGGGGTCGGAGCCCTTTCCCTGCGGAAAGGAATCCGACCCCGATCAGGTCGCCAGCAGTGGCCCCGGTCTCAGTCCTGCTGCGGGCCCAGCGCCGGGCCATCGTGCGACTCACCCTTGGCCACCAGGGTGGTAAGGGCCAGGTCGCCGGTCACGTTCAGCGCGGTACGGCACATGTCCAGGAAGTGGTTCACGCCCAGGATCAGGCCGATGCCCAGCGGGTTCACGCCCACCATCGCGCAGATCATCGCCACCACCGGCAGCGAGCCTGACGGCACGCCGGCCGTGCCGATGCCACCGAGGATGCAGACCGCCATCACCATGATCTGCTGGCCGATGCTCAGGTCCACGCCGAAGAACTGGGCCAGGAAGATCACCGTCACGCCCTCGAACAGCGCGGTGCCGTTCTGGTTGGCGGTGGCGCCCACGGTCAGCACGAAGCGCGACACGCGCTGCGGCAGGCCCATCTGGTCGGCCACGCGCAGCGCGGTCGGCAGGGTGGCGTTGCTGGAGGCGGTGGAGAACGCCATCACCGTCGCTTCCTGGGTATCGCGGAAGAACGACAGCGGCGAACGACCGGACAGCCATACGGCCGTACCGTAACTCACCACCATGTGCAGGCCGAGTGCCAACACCACCACGCCCACGTAGGCACCGAGGCGGATGATCAGCTCGAAGCCGAACAGCGCGGCCAAGTTGAACATGAAGCAGGCCACCGCATACGGGGCCAGGCGGATGACCAGGTTGATCAGGGTCATCGAGATTTCGAACACGCCTTCAATGGCGCGGCGCAGCGGCGCGACCTTCTCATCGTCGGTCAGCACCATGCCGATGCCGAACATCAGCGCGAAGAACATCAGCGACAGGATCGCGCCGTTGTCGGACGCGGCCTGCAGCACGTTGCTCGGCACGATCGACAGCAGCATGTCCATGCCCTTCGGCGTGCCGTGGATGCCCGCGACAATCTCCTTGCTGCGCTCGGCGTTCTCCGACAGCATCATCGCAGCGACCTGCGGGTCGACACCGACACCCGGCTTGAGCAGGTTCACCAGCACCAGCCCGATGCCCACGGCAATGCCGGACAGCAGCACGGTATAGGCCAGGGTCTTCCAGCCGATGCGGCCTAGGGCGCGGATGTCGCCCATCTCCGACACACCCATGATCAGCGCCGAGAAGATCAGCGGCACGATCAGCATGAAGATCAGGTTGAGGAACAGGCCCGACGCCGGGGTGGTGATGTAGTCCATTACCCACTTGGCACCGGCCTGCAGACCATCGACGCTGCCGCCCAGGGCGTGCACGATCAGTCCCAGGATCAGGCCGATCGCAAAGCCGATGCCCATCTTCCAATGCAGGGGCAACTTCTTCTTGTCGGCAGCAGCTGCTGTCATGCGCGGGTTTCCTCGAAAAATGAATGCACTCTAACAAAGCGCGCAAGCGGCGCCGGTTCAGGTTCGCCGCGTTGGATACAGCGGCGCCAGGCCAGTGTCAGCGGCGCCGGTAGCCGCCGACCAGTGCGGTCCGTCACGGAAGAGCTCGCGCAGACGCGCGCGCAGCGAGGCCAGGTCGCCCTGCCCGCCCCATCGGGCCTGTTGCAGCTCCTGCAGCACCTGGCGCTGGGCCGGGTCATCGAGCCGCGTGATCACCTGCTCGATACGTTCGACACCGGCCATCGCACACAGCTGCGCTTCCACCTGATCAAACCCTTCACCATCCAGCGCGCGGCGCAGTTCGGCCACGCCGGCACGTCCAGTCGCCACAGCCGGCACAGCGCCCTTGGCCGCCACGCGCGGGCGACGGCCTCGCTGCCAGCCCCACAACAGCGTCAGCAGCCACAGCAACGCCAGGCCGATGGCGGCGCCCATCCACGGCCATGGCCGCTCGGACAAACCACTGGCGCGCGGATCGGTCGCCGCGATACGGCTGTCCTGGCCATCGCCACCCGGCAGCACCGCATCGGTGTCGATCGGCGGCAGCGGTGCAGGTGACGCACTGCCTCCCCCGTTACCGGCCACCACGGCCAGCGTCAGGTCCGGCAGCTTCGCTTCCTGTGCCTTGCCATTGCGCACGTCCCACCACGGCAGGCGCGGCCCCGGCACCACCAGCGAACCTGGCTGGCGCGGCACGATCGAATAGCGGCGGGTGATCTTCAGCCGCGGCGTACTGCCATTGAAGGTCTCTTCGTACTGCGCAGGTTCGGCGAACACCTGCGCGGCGTTGCCGACGTCGGGCACCGGCAGATCGGTGAACTGCGCGCGGGTGGCGCCTTCGGCAATCGCCTCCACCACCACGTTGGCCGCCTCGCCGGTACGGGCGCTGGTCGGTGCACTGGTGTAGCGCAACTGCAGGCCCTGCAGCGGCAGCCATGGCTGCGGCGCCTGTGCCGGTTGCGCCTGCACCTGCAACGTGCGATCGGCGCCAGTGGCATTCATGCGCCCGTCGCCGCCGCCGAAGAAATCGTCGAAGAAGCCACCGGCACTGCGCCCGCTGAAGCGCGCACCGGCCAGCCGAAGTGCACCGCTGCGCTCGGGGATCAGCAGGAAGCGGCGCTCGACCACGTTGTAGCGGCGGCCGTTGACCTGTCGCACATCGGTGCGGTCATCGCCCACCCGCTGCAACGACGCGCCGGCCGGTGTATCCAGCACCAGTTCGCCGGAGGCCAGCTGCGAAGCGAAATACAACCGCACCACCACGCCTACGCTCTGCTGCACATACGGTGTCTCGTCATCGACAGCGGTTTCGATGAACGCCACCGCATTGCTGTCGGGACCGGCCACGGCAGCGGCATCCACCTGCAGGGTCAACGGTGCGGTACGTACGCTGCCCACCTGCAGGCCCGGCACCACCAGTGCACCGCTACGCCGTGGCGTGAGTGCCACGCCATACAGATTGCGCTGCTGCATGCTGCCGTTGCTCCACGCTACCTGGCGGCTGCTGGTCTGCCCGCTGAGGTCGAAGTCGGTGCGCAACGGTGTGAAGTCAGGGGCGCCCTGGTCGCTCTCGACGTTGAGCGTGACCGTGTCGCCCATCGCGATGCGGTCGCGGTCCAGCCACGCACGCGGCTGCGCCCAGGCCAGCAGCGGCAGCCACAGCAGCAGCGCCGCCAGTACCTGTCGGGGCCAGTGCCCGTGCATGTTGATCGCCCGCGTCATCGCCCTTCCCTCTTCCTGCGTTCGTTTTCCAGCTGGAACTTGGCCCGCAGCAATGCGCCCGGATCATCCGGCACGCGCCGCATCCACGCCTCCACCGCCTGCTGCTCCTCGCGTTGGCGTGGGGTGGTGCCGTCGCTGCCTGGAACGGGCATGCCATCCTGATCGCCTTTGCCCTCACGTGCCTGCTGCATGGCCTGCTGCATGCGCTGGCGCTGCTGCTCATCAGCCTGGGCCTGCGCCTTGGCATCCTCCACCTGTGGCGGCGCCTGCTGTCCATCGCGGCCGCGCTCGCCGGGCTGCGGGCTCGACTGGTTCTTGTCGTCACCGGGATTGGGCTGGCCCTGCTGACCCGACTGCGGCTGTCCCTGACCGGGATTCTGCTGGCCCTGCTGCGGCTGCTGGCCCTGCGGATTCTGCTGGCCCTGTGAATCGTTCTGCTGCTTCTGCTGTCCGTTCTGCGGTGGCTTCTGCTGATCCTGGCCTTTGCCACCCGACGGCTTGCGCTTGCGCGCGGCATCGACCACGGCACGGTTGGCGACCGCATCGGCCATGCCGGGATGCAGTGCCAGCGCGCGGTCGTAGGCGGCAATGGCTTCGTCGTAGTGGCCCTGGCGGGCCAGCGTATTGGCCAGGTTGTACCAGCCCGCATCGCTGTCGATGCCCTCGAACTGCTTGCGAGCACTGGCGAAATCACCGTTGCGGTAAGCCTGCGCACCTTCGGCCAGACGCTGGTGCTGCATCTGGTCGGCGCGCTTCCACAGCGTGCCCTGCGCCGGCGGTGCAGCCGGCACCGCAGGCGCCTGCGCCTGCACATCACTCATCCATGGCAGCAGGCCCACCGCCAGCACCGCCGCCAGCAGCGCGCGGCGACGGAAAGCGAGCAGCGCCAGCAGCATCACCGGTGGCAGCAGCCAGAACCCTTCATCACGCCATTGCTTGCCCTCGCCGGGCCGCTGCGCCGCAGTACCCTCGCGTGCATCAAGTACGCCCAGCGCACGCAGATCACTGTCATCGGTGGCGATGCGGGCATAGCGGCCTCCGCCTGCGGTCGCCACCGCACGCAGGCTGCCTTCATCCAGCGCGGCCTGGCGGATCTGCCCAGTGCCATCCCGGTACGCCGCACCGGCAGATGTGCCTAGCCCCAGTACCGACACCTGCATGCCGAGGCTGCGCGCCTGCGCTGCGGCCAGTGCCGCTTCATCATCCGCCTGATCGCTGACCAGCAGGATCTGCCCCCGCAATGCCCCGATCTGGCGCATCAACCGCGTCGCCCAGTCGATGCCACGGTCGGCGCGTTGTCCGTCGCGCGGCATCACATCCGGCGACAGCGCGTCCAGATACAGCGCGACGTTGCTGCCGTCATCGGTCAGCGGTGCCACGGTGTAGGCATCCTCGGCATAGACCACCAGGCCCACCTGGCCCCCCTGGCGGGCACGCAGCAGCTCGCCCACTTTCGCCCGAGCCTGCAGCAGGCGCGACGGCGGCAGATCGGTGGCATTGATCCGGCTGGACAGATCCAGCACGACCAGCAGCGGTGCGCTGGCCTGGAACATCGGTTGTGCCTGCTGCCGCCAACTCGGCCCGGCCATGGCCAACGCTGCCAAGGTCCAGCCCAGCAGCACGGCCCAGGGCAGGCGTGCACGGCGGCGCGTGCCCGCAGCCAGCAGATGCGGCAACAGGTGGGCATCCACCGCTGTTCGCCACACGTCGCTGCGCCGCTGCCGATACAATGCCACAGCGATGATCAACGGCAACGCCAGCAACGCCCACAGCCATTCCGGACGCAGGAAGTGCAGCGCGTTCCAGTCGGGAAGATTCGAAGCAAGCGCGATCATCGGCGACGCTCCGGCCACAGCCAGGCCAATGCGCCCAGCAGCAAGGCCAGGCCCAGCGGCCATGCATAGCGTTCCTCTCGCGGTCGCAGGCTTGGTCCCTTCGCAGCGATCGGCTCGAGCCGGTCCAGTTCGGCATAGATGCCGGCCAGCTGTGCAGTGTCGCGGGCGCGGAAGAACTGGCCGCCGGTCATGCTCGCGATCTTCTTCAAGGTAGCCTCGTCGACCGGATCCTGGTCGGCGGAAATGGGAATACCGAACAGGCGCATGCTGCCATCACCGCCAAAGGCGACGGTGTGGATACGCACACCTTCGGCACGCGCGACTTCGGCGGCACGCAGCGGTTCCAGCACGCCGGCATTGCTGACGCCGTCGGTCAGCAGAATCAGCACGCGCTGGCCTTCGGGCTGGCTGCGCAGGCGCTTCACCGCCAGGCCGATGGCATCACCGATGGCGGTCTCGCGCCCGGCCAGGCCGACCACGCTGTCGCGCAGCTGGTCGCGCACGCTGGCCAGATCGGCCGTAAGCGGCGTCAACGTGTAGGCGCGGTCGCCGAAGATCAGCAGACCGATGCGATCACCGGCGCGGCGATCGAGGAAGTCGGCCAGCACCGCCTTCGCGGCAGTGAGGCGATCCACCGCCTGCCCGCCCAGCACCATGTCGCCCTCGCCCATGCTGCCGGACACGTCCATCGCCAGCATCATCTGCCGGCCCTCCTGCGGCGGCGTGATTGCTTCACCCAGCTGTTGCGGGCGAGCCAGTGCGACGCACAGCGCGCACCAACCCAGCCACAACAGCAGCGTGCGCAGCCACGACACATCAACGCGGCCGCCACCGGACAGCGCTTGCAGTTCCGTCGCCGCATAGGGCACCCGCAGCGCAGCGCCGGGATCGGCACGACGCTTCCACCAGCGCATCAGCAACGGCAACGGCAGCGCCAGCAGGGCCAGCGGCCACGCCAGCTGCAGGTCCGGCCATGGCCAGTAACTTGCCAGCAGGTTCATCGGCGCCGCTCCAGCAGCATGCCCAGGTAGCGCTCGCGCGCCCAGCTGCGCAGCGCCGCCACATCGTTGGCGTCCACCCGTGGGCGATAGGCGCCTTCCGCCAGCAGACTGCGACGTGCCGCGGGCAGCGTGCCTTTCGGATCCACGCGCTGCCACCAGGCGTCATCGCGCAGGGATTCACTGCCGGGCTGCGCCTGGCGTGCGGCGCGACGCAGCAGTCCGGCGATGGCTGCCAGTTCCGCAGCAGCATCGGCGGTAGATGCCAGCTCCTGATCGAACAGCTGCAACCAGCGTTGGCGGCGACGGCGACGCTGCCACCAGAAGAAGACCGCCACCACCAGCAACAGCAGCACCACGCCGCCGATCATCAGATAGCCCGGTGCCGGCGGCCACCATGATGGGGCGGGTGGCACCTGCACATCGCGCAGCGGCAGGTTCGCGCTCATGCCGGCACCTCGGTCGGTAATGGCGCCAGCCAGGCATCACTGGGCGCGTCGGTGGACAGCACCTGCACATCGACGCGGCGCGCTCCCAGCTGGCGCCGCAGCTCCTGCAGCGGTTCAACGAAATGGGCCTGCCAATGAGCCTGGACCTCGCCGCGTCGCAGGTCGAGGCCGATGCGCTGCTGCAGGGTCTGGAACTGCAGCGCGGCTGACGGAGGCTGCAGTTCCAGTGGATCCACCAGCAGCACCAGACTGAGGTCGTGGTGCTGGGCCAGCGCACTCCAGCGCGCCGGCGGAATACGGATGGCCTGCTGCGGATCGGCCAGCACCAGCACACGTGCACCCGGGCGCAGGACGCGACCGGCATGGTCCAGCGCACGTTCCAGGCCAAGGTCATCGGCCGGGGGCTGCGCATACCAGCGGGTGAGCGCGTCCAGCACACGCAATACGCCGCGCGGGCCGCCTGCCGGTGCAATCGGTGGTTCACGGTCGCTGCCACGCAGGGCGCCGATGCGATCGCCGCGACGCTGCGCCGACCACGCGGCGACGGCGCCCGCGCGTGCAGCCTGCACCGATTTGAAGCGCACGCGGGTGCCGAAGTACAGGGCCGGCGAGGTATCGGCCACGATCAGGCTGACCCGCTCGCGTTCGGCCTGGAACAGCTTGGTATGGGCACGTCCGGTACGCGCGGTCACCCGCCAGTCGATATGCCGTGCATCATCACCGGCCACGTACTCGCGTGACTCGGCATATTCCATGCCACGCCCGCGCAGCGGCGACGGCGCCTGCCCGGCGTTGCCGGCGCGGCCACGGCGTGGCGGCGGCGGTCGCTGTGCAAGGCGGCGCAGCGCCACCAGTTCGGACAGTTGCGGGCGCAGCCCGTCACCGTCACTGACGGAGGAGGCGTGGTGCAGGGATGGATCGGTCATGCGCAGGCTCAGGGTGCCGGCACCCGGGCCAGCAGCTCCTGCACCAGGCGTTCGCCATCCCAGCCTTCAGCGGTGGCTTCATAGCTGGGCAGCACGCGATGGCGCAGCACGTCGGCGGCAACCGCACGCACGTCATCGGGGGTGACGAAATCGCGGCCAGCCAACCAGGCGCGCGCGCGTGCACAGCGTTCCAGCGCGATGGAACCGCGCGGGCTGGCGCCCCATGCAATGCGGCGGCCAAGGCCAGCGTCATAGCGCGACGGATCACGCGAGGCCAGCACCAGCTCGATCAGGTAGCGTTCCAGCGCCGGCGCCATGTGCAGGTCCAGCACTTCGCGGCGGGCATCGAACACATCCTGCATCGGCAGCTTTTCCGGCGCTTGTGCGGCTTCGCCCAACGCACCACGGGCTCGCTCGCGAGCCAGGCGCAGGATCTCCGATTCGGCGGCCTGGTCCGGGTAGCCGATGCGCACATGCATCAGGAAACGGTCCAACTGCGCTTCCGGCAGCGGGAAGGTGCCTTCCTGCTCGATCGGGTTCTGCGTGGCCATCACCAGGAACAGCGGCGGCAGCGCGTAGGTGTGGCGGCCCACGGTGACCTGGCGCTCGCCCATCGCTTCCAGCAGTGCCGACTGCACCTTGGCTGGCGCGCGGTTGATTTCATCGGCCAGCAGGATCGGATGGAAGATCGGGCCGGGTACGAATTCGAAGCGGCCTTCCTGCGGGCGCCAGATCTCGGTGCCGGTCAGGTCGGCCGGCAGCAGGTCCGGGGTGAACTGCACGCGGGCGAAGTCGGCCTCCAGGCGCGAGGCCAGCGCGCGGATCGCCGTGGTCTTGGCCAGGCCCGGAGCGCCTTCCACCAGCAGGTGGCCATCGGCCAGCAGCGCGATCAGCAGGCGTTCGACCAGCGCGGCCTGGCCGACGATCTCGGCCGACAATGCGTCGCGCAGCTGGCTGAAAGCGGCATGCAGGCGGGAGGTGGCCGGCGCGGACGGCGGCGAGACGGTTTCGGGCATCGGCGGTGGCAGGTTCATGGGGGCCTTTGACCGGCGCGGGACGGCACGGGTTCCCGACATCATCGCAGGGTGCCCTGCGAATGGCATCAAGAACGGCTGAACGGCCCATCCACGCATGGCGTGGATCTACTGGACATGGGCGGCGTGGATCTACTGGCGGAAACGCAGAAGGGCCGCGCAGGGCGGCCCTTCTGCGTTTCGCGGAGGCGCGGGCTCAGTTCTGCTTGGCCACGCGCAGCACCTTCGGGGTCACGAACACCAGCAGCTCGGCCTTGTCCTTGTTGCGGCCGCGCTTCTTGAACAGGTTGCCCAGAAACGGCACGTCGCCCAGGAACGGCACCTTGCTGATGCTGCTGCGGTCGGTGAACTCGTACACACCACCGATGACCACGGTCTGCCCATCCTCGACCAGCACCGCGGTGTTGACCTCACGGCGGTTGATCGACGGTACCGTGCCGTAGCCCTGCAGTTCGATCAGGCGGTCGACTTCGTCCTTCTTCACCTGCATGTTGAGGAACACGCGGTTGTCATTGGTGATGGTCGGAGTCACCCGCAGTTCCAGCACCACTTCCTTGAACTGCACGTTCGGGGTGGAACCGGCGCCACCGGCAGCACCGGTGCCGCTGATGGTGACGTAGCCGATTTCCTTGCCCTGCTTGATCATCGCCTCGCGCTGGTTGGTGGTGACCACGCGCGGGTTGGAGATCACCTCACCCCGCGACTCTTCCTGCATGGCCGACAGCTCCACGTCCAGCAAGTAGCCTGCGTTGAGGATCGACAGCGCCAGCGAACCCGGATTGCTGGCCGTAGCCACCGGCAGGTTCCAGTTCAGGCCACGCTTGATGGTCGGGCCGCTGGGAATCGGCGCCGGGCCGACGCTGCCACCGGCCTGCCACTCACGGACCGCCTTGGCGTTGGCCAGTGCGGTATCGACCTGCGACTTGCGGGTTTCCTCGTTGGCAGCGAGGCTGCCGCTGAAGTACACGTTGTCGCGGCTGCCGCTGATGCCGAACTTCGCACCCAGCTCGCGGGCGAAGGTGTCGGTCGCGATGACGATGCGGCTTTCGATCAGCACCTGGTCGACCGGGCGGTCGATCACGCTGATCAGCTCGCGCATGCGCGCGATCTTCTTCGGAATGTCGCTGATCATCAGCGTGTTGGTGCGCTCGTCGGCGACGATGCGGCCACGCCCGGACAGGAAGCCACTCTCCTCCTGCGACGAGCCGCCACCACCGCCATTGCCGCCACCACTGCCGCCACCGATGCCCTTGGCCTCGGTCAGCGCTTTGAAGATCTGCGTGGCGCTGTGGTAGTTGATCTGGACGTAATCGGTGACCAGGTCTTCGCGGTTCTCGATGGCGATGCGCGCGTCTTCCTTCTCCTGCTCGAACTTGGCCAGCTCAGCCTGCGGAGCGACCCAGATCACGCTGCCATCGCGACGCTTGTCCAGGCCCTTGGCACGCAGCACGATGTCCAGCGCCTGGTCCCACGGCACGTTGACCAGGCGCAGGGTCACATTGCCCTGTACCGAATCGGAAGCCACCACGTTGAGATTGGATTCCTCGGCGATCAACTGCAGCACGGTGCGCACCGGCACGTCCTGGAAGTTGAAGGTCACCGGCTTGCCGGTGAAACCGCGCTGACCAACAGCCTTGGCAGCCTGGGTGACGCTGCCGGCGGTGACTGCACCGACAGCGGCCGGCGCCTGCCGCGGGCTGATCTCGACCACGTATTCGTTGCCGCTCTGGTAGGCCAGTGATTCGACCGCACCGCCGGTGCTCAGCACCAGCTGGGTACCGGCACCGGACGGCTTGGCGTCGATGCGCTGCACCGGCGTGGCGAAGTCGATGACGTTCATCGGCTTCTGCAGGTTGGCCGGCAGTCGGGCGTTACCGACATCGACCACCACGCTGTTGCCCTGCGTACGCAGGTCCGGAACCGCGCCCTGGCCGTCGAACTGGACGATCAGGCGCCCGGCGCCATCATCGCCGCGCTTGAAATCGATCTTGGCCACCGACAGGCCGGCCGGCGCTGCCGCCGGTGCCACGGTGGCGCCCACCGGCTTTTCCGCCGGTGCGGCGGCCAGCGCCGGAGCGCAGGCCAGCATCAGCGCGACTCCCAACGCGCTGACACGGTTCAAGGTAAAGCGCCGGATGGGACGCAGCCCCTTGGCTTGGTGAAAGGTCATCGTGCTATCCCCAGTAAACGATCATTGATCTTCAAGCGAGAGCGTCGCCGGCCGTTCCAGCCAGCCGCCCGCGCCATCCGGCACCAGTTCGATCAGCTCCACGTGGTCTTCGAAGACCGCCGTGACCCGCCCGTCGCTCTGCCCCAGGTAGCCGCCCGGGCGTACCCGGTAGGTCACCTTGTCCGGCCCCATCACCAGCGCCACGGTGGCGGCTCCGGTGCCGATGGTGCCGACCATGTCCAGTGCGTCCAGCGGGAAGCCTTCCAGCGGCTCCTTGCGCCGGTTCGGATCCGGACGCAATCCGCCATTCCCCTGCTGCGGATTGGTCCAGGCATCGGTGAACGGATCGCGCAGACCCTGTGCGGAGTATTCGAAGGTTTCGAACTGCTGCATCACCGGCAGCGGCTCCAGCGGCTGCGCCGGTCGCGCACGCTCGCCTTCCACCCACTTTTCAAGATTCGGTGCATCACCCGGCGTGCTGGTCACATCGCGGCCGCACGCGGCCAGCATCAGCACGACGGCAGCCATCCCACAACGCGCAAAGAGGGAACGGATCACTTCTTCTCCTCCTTGCCGGCGTCAGCCGCCTGCTGTGCCTGCACCTCGGTCTCATCCAGATAGCGATAGGTCTTGACCGTGCCGGACAGCTCCAGCGCACCGCTGCGGGCGTTGCCGCTGGTCTTGTCCTTGGGCTTGAGGTTGATGTCGTGCATGGTCAGGATGACCACGCGCGGCAGCGACGCCACGCCACTGACGAAGGCACCGAACTGGTGGTAACTGCCCACCATGCGCAGCTTGATCGGCTTCTCGGCGTAGAACTCCTTGACCTGCTCCTGCTCCGGCTCGAACAGCTCGTTGGTCAGGCCGCTGGACAGCGCAGTCTGCGAGATGTCGATGATCAGGTCCGGCATTTCGGTCTTGCTGGGCAGCTGCCGCAGCATCTGCTGCAGCACCTGTTCCATCTGTGCCAGCTGCTGCTTCAGCGGCGCCAGGTTCACCGCACGCTCCTGCTGCTTGGTGAACTCCGAACGCAGCTCGACTTCCTTCGATTCCAGGCCGGCCAGTTCCTCGCGCTTGCCACTGATCAGCAGCATCCACGCCACGAACATGATCACCAGCGCCAACAGCGAGCAGAAGACGATCTTGGCCTTCTGCGGCCAGTTGCCGATGTCGTTGAAATCCAGGTTCTTCAGATCGATTTTCTGGCTCATGCGCGATCCCCCTGCAGCGGGGCGTTGAAGGCCTGCGGCGGCTGCGCCAGGCGGCTGCCCTCGGGCTTCGGCGCAGGCTTTGCAGCCGGGGCTGCCGGCTGGTTCGGCGTAGCCGGGGCCGGGGTGGCAGCAGGTGGGTTGACCGGCGCGGCGGCGGGTGCGGGTGCAGCCGGTGCAGCAGCGGGCTGGCCTGCGGCCGGTGCAGCAGGTGCCGCTGCATCCGGGCCGGCTGCAAGCGGTGCCACTGCGGGCGGAGCCGGCGTTGCCACCGAACCATCGGCGTTGAGGCCTGGCGTACCGGCCACTTCCTCACTCTGTGCCGGCAGCTTCACCTTGACCACGAACACATAGGGCAGCGCCTTGATGTCGGCCAGCGGGCCCACCTTGCCGTCCTTGTCCTTCTCGGGATCACGCGCTTCGATGATCGACAGTTCCGGGTTGGTCATCCAACCGGAGGTCTCCAGGTTGCGCATGTACGCCGAAACACGGGCATTGGACTGGGTACGGCCTTCCAGGGTCAGCACGTCGCCTTCCTGCTTCAGCGCGGTCAGCACCAGGCCATCGGGAATCGTGCGCACCAGCGCATCGAACAGGTGCACCATCTGCGAGCGCTTGGCCTGCAGTTCCTCGATCACCTTCTTGCGGGCCAGCAGGCGTTCCTTCTGCGCGTCGAGGCGGTCGATCTCCTTGTTCTGTTCCTTGACCTTCTCGATCTCGGCTTCCAGATAGGCGTTGCGGTCCATCTGGCCGCTCACCTGGCGGTCGTAGTAGAACCAGATCACCAGCGACAGCAGCAGGCCACCGATCGCGGCCATGCCCAGCATTGCGTAGAACTCGCGCTGGCGTTGCTTGCGCCGCTCGGCGCGCCAGGGCAATAGATTGATGCGTGCCATCAGTCGAAGCTCCTCAGCGCCAGACCGGTTGCGATCATCAGCGCGGGGGCATCCTGGGCCAGCGCATGCGCGTTCACCTTCGGCCCCAGGGTCATCTGCGCCAGCGGGTTGGCGACCACGGTCGGCACGCCCAGCTGTTCCTCGACCATTTCCGGCAGACCGCCCAGCACGGCGCAGCCGCCGGCCAGCACGATGTGATCAACGCGGTTGAACTCGCTGCCTGCGTAGAAGAACTGCAGCAGGCGGCTGATCTGCTGGACCGTGGCTTCCTTGAACGGCTCCAGCACTTCCATCTCGTAGCTTTCCGGCAGCCCGCCCTGGCGCTTGGCCAGGCCGGCTTCCTCGTAGCTCAGGCCGTAGCGGCGCATGATCTCGTCGGTCAGCTGCTTGCCACCGAACACCTGTTCGCGGCTGTACAGGCTGCGGCCGCCGCGCAGGACATTGAGGGTGGTCATGGTGGCACCGATGTCGACCAGCGCGACCACACCCTCGATGGATACCGGCAGCTCGCTGGCGACCAGGGCATAGGCGTTCTCGACCGCGAAGGCCTCCACGTCCATCACCTTGGCCTGCAGGCCACCCAGCTCCAGCGCCGACTGGCGCAGTTCCACGTTCTCCGAACGCGACGCGGCCAGCAGCACCTGGACCATCTCCGGGTTGTTCGGGATCGCCCCGATCACCTCGAAGTCCAGGTTCACTTCCTCGATCGGGTACGGAATGTAGTTGACCGCTTCCAGCTCGATCTGGGCTTCCATGTCGTTCTCGTCGAGCTCGGCCGGCATCGGGATCACCTTGGTGATCACCGCCGACCCAGCGACGGCGGCAGCGGCCAGCTTGGCCTTGCTCCCCGAGCGGTTCATCGCGCGGCGGATGGCCTCACCCACGGCCTCCACTTCCACGATGTTCTTCTCCACCACCGCATTCGGCGGAAGAGGTTCCACAGCGTAATGTTCCACACGAAAACGATTGCCACTGCGGGACAGCTGCAAAAGCTTTACCGCAGTCGAACTGATGTCGACGCCTACAAGCGGCGACTGACTTTTTGGGATGAGCCCCACGGTTTCTCCCCTGCCGACGGGCACTTGGACGCAAGACCTGCGCCCGAGCATTAATAACGTATTCTTAGCAAATGGCAACGGCCCTGCTGTGAAGTCCCTCACGGATTCACCATGCAGCCCCTGACTGTTCCCCTTGCGCTCCCCGGTGCCGACCCCAGCCGCCACCTTGCGTAATCTATACTCTGCGACCACGAAATTCGCAATCGGAATCTGAACCCGATGACTCGACTCCGCCGCTGGCTGCGCTGGATCTTCCTGATTGTCCTGGTCCTGGCGCTGATCGGCGCGGCCGCCGTGGGCGGTCTGTACTACGCCGTGTCCTCCAAGCTTCCCGACGTGCAGACCCTGCGCGACGTGGAAATGCAGGAGCCCATGTACGTCTATGCCGCCGACGGCAAGCTGATGGCGGTGTTCGGCGAGACCCGCCGTACCCCCATCACCATGAAGGACGTGCCCGAGCGCCTGAAGCAGGCGTTCCTGGCCACCGAGGATGCCCGCTTCTACGAGCATGGCGGTGTGGACTACATGGGCATCGGCCGAGCGGTGTGGCTGCTGGCCACCACCAACGACAAGCGCGTGCCGGGTGGCTCCACCATCACCCAGCAGGTGGCCCGCCAGTTCTTCCTCAGCTCCGAGTACAGCTACACCCGCAAGCTGGCCGAGATCCTGCTGGCGCGGAAGATCGAGTCCGAGCTGAGCAAGGACGAGATCTTCGAGCTGTACCTGAACAAGAGTTTCTTCGGCAACCGCGCCTACGGCGTGGCCGCCGCCGCCGAGTTCTACTACGGCAAGAAGCTGAACGAGCTGGACCTGGATGAAATGGCCTCGCTGGCCGGCATCCCCAAGTTCCCGTCTTCGGGCAACCCGATCTCCAACCCGGAACGTGCCCGCCAGCGCCGCGACAACTATGTGCTGCAGCGCATGGCCGACCTGAAGTTCGTCAGCCAGGCCGAGGCCGATGCGGCCAAGGCCGTGCCCATGCACGCCACCGCGCATGAGCCGCCGGTGCAGGTCGATGCCCCTTACGTGGCCGAGCTGGTGCGCCAGGAAATGATCGCCCGCTTCGGCGGCGATGTGGTCAACAAGGGTTACCACGTCACCACCACCATCGATGCCACCCTGCAGACCGCCGCCAACCAGTCGGTGCGCGACGGCCTGCTGCTGTACGACCACCGCCACGGCTGGCACGGCGTGGAGAAGCAGGTGCAGGTGGGTGCCGGCGAAGACGCCGCTGCCCTGGCTGAGCACCTGCGTGGCATGTACGGCCAGGCCGGCCTGCTGCCGGCCATCGTCGCCAGCACCGGTGCCGATGGCAGCGCAACGGTGGTGCTGGCCAACCGCAGCGAGATCGTGCTGCCGGCCGGCGCCGCCAAGTGGACCAACAAGACCCCGGGCAAGCTGGTGCAGCGCGGCGACATCGTGCGCGTGCGCGCCGGTGCCAAGGAAGGTGAGTGGCTGCTGGACCAGATCCCGCGCGGCCAGTCCGCACTGGTCTCGCTGGATGCCCACAACGGCGCGTTGAAGGCGCTGGTCGGTGGCTTCAGCTTCTCCGGCAACAAGTTCAACCGCGCCACCCAGGCCCGTCGCCAGCCGGGTTCGAGCTTCAAGCCGTTCGTCTATGCGGCCGCGTTCGACAAGGGCTACAACCCGGCCTCGATCGTGCTCGACGCCCCGGTCGTGTTCCGCGACCGCCGCGGCAAGACTTGGGCCCCGCAGAACGACGGTGGCGGCTTCCGCGGCCCGATGCGCCTGCGTGAAGCGCTGGTGCAGTCGCGCAACCTGGTCTCGGTGCGCCTGCTCGATGGCATGGGCGTGGACTACGCGCGCAAGTACATCAGCGAGTTTGGCTTCGCCGAATCGGAACTGCCGCCGAACCTGTCGATGTCGCTGGGTACCGCCTCGCTGACCCCGCTGTCGGTGGCCCGCGGCTACGCCGTGTTCGCCAACGGCGGCTCGCGCGTGGACACCTGGCTGATCGACCAGGTCAATGACCGCGACGGCAACCTGGTGTTCAAGGAAAACCCGGCACTGGCCTGCCGCGACTGCGCCGGCAGCAGCGACCAGCCGGTCAACCAGGTGGTGGACGGCTTCAACTTCGGTGCCCCGGCCCCGAAGGTGGACCCGGCTGCTGCCGCCAAGGCCGAAGCCAAGACCGAAACCCCGGCCGCGCCGGTCAACCCGGATGCCCGCACCGCCCCGCGCGCGATCGACGCCCGCACCGCCTACCAGCTGGTGTCGATGATGCGCGACGTGGTCCAGCGCGGTACCGGTGCCCAGGCCAAGGTGCTCGGCCGCGAGGACGTGGGTGGCAAGACCGGCTCCACCAACGACCACCGTGACGCCTGGTTCTCCGGCTTCGGCGGCCCGTACGTGACCACCGTGTGGGTGGGCCGCGACGACTTCCGCTCGCTGGGTTACCGCGAATACGGTGGCAAGGCCGCCCTGCCGATCTGGATCGACTACATGCGCACCGCGCTGAAGGACACCCCGATCGCGCAGAACGACCCGCCCAGCGGCATGGTCCAGGCCACCCTCAACGGCGCCACCGAGTGGGTGAAGGTGGAAGATATGGACCGCCTGACCGACTACGACCTGAACCTCAATACGCCGCAGGCCGACGCCGCCGCGTTCGATATCTTCTGAGGAAGGGTGCAGCGGGTGCCGCCCCGGTAGCTGCCAACCTTGGTTGGCGCCGATGCGGCTCTGGTAGCTGCCAACCTTGGTTGGCGCCTCGTGCCGACCAAGGTCGGCATCTACCAAAGCGTGGGTGGGGCCAACCTTGGTTGGCACCGATGCGGCCCCGGTAGCTGCCAACCTCGGTTGGCGCCCCGTGCCGACCAAGGTCGGCACCTACCAAAGCGTTGGTGGGTGCCAACCTCGGTTGGCACCGATGCCGCCCTGGTAGATGCCAACCTTGGTTGGCGCCCCGTGCCGACCAAGGTCGGCACCCACCAAAGCAGTTGCATCCGCCATACCCACGCAGATGTCACATCCGTGCGCTAGTCTGTAGCCAGGTCGCAACAAGGAGTCATCGCATGCATCGCGCCCGTCAGCATGCTGCCAGCCAGACCCGCGAGCGGCGCCACCGCCTCGCCCACGAAGCCGCCCGCCTGATGGCCGAAGGCGGCATCCGCGACTACCACCAGGCCAAGTTGAAGGCCGCCAGCCGGCTCGGCATCCACGACGATGCCTCCCTGCCCCGCAATACCGAGATCGAAGACGCCCTGCGCGAGTACCAGCGGCTGTTCTCCGGGCCCCAGCACGGCAACGAACTGCAGCGCCGCCGCGAAGCCGCCATGCGTGCTCTGGAGTTCCTGCACGACTTCGCCCCGCGCCTGGCCGGTCCCGTACTGGACGGCACCGCCGACGCCAACAGCCCCGTGCAGCTGCACCTGCACAGCGACGACCCGGAAGCCGTGCACCGCTTCCTGGACGAACACGGCATCCCCGCCGAATCGCGCACACGCCGCCTGCGCATGGACCGCGAGCGCTGCCTGGATGTGCCGGTGTGGGTGTTCAGTGCCGAAGAGCTGACCTTCGACCTGGCCGTGCTGCCCTACGACGCCCTGCGCCAGGCGCCACTGTCACCGGTGGATGAGAAGCCGATGCGACGCGCGTCGGTGGCGCAGTTGCGGCAGGTGCTGGCCGAAGCGGAGATCACCGCGTACATCGGCGGGTGATGGTAGCGCCGGTCCATGGCCGGCGAGCGCAGCGGTGCCTGCCTTGGGTGGGTGCGGACCGTTGGTCCGCACTGTGCTTCGGGCATTTCGATGGCTGACCGGAGAGCAGTCGAGCATGGCTTGTATGTTCCTCCCGGCTCCTACGCGGTATGTAGGAGCCAGGGTGGAGGGACCGTCAAGCATGCATCTGCGGATACTAGCCGACAGACGAGTCGAGCGATCCCCATCCCGCACACGAACGTCGATAAAGGATCGTACGGCCCCCAAAGGGGATCGTCGATGTAGGCAAGCTAACGTCGGTGCGGTACCACCCCAGCCCCTTAAAGATAGCTGGGAGCCGTACAAATGTCTGATTCTCTCGATATTGGCGTGGACGTGGACTCCAAGGAGTTCGTACCGGCAGTGGCCGACCGCAAGGCCGGCGACAGGATCGCCAACACCCGGGCCGGCATAGCCCAGTGGCTCAACACCTTGCCCCAGCGATGCCGGATTGGCATGGAGGCGACGGGGCGGTACTACGAGTTGTTGGCTCGGATGGCTGGCCAGGCAGGCCACGTTGTCTATGTGATCAATCCACGTCTGATCAAGCACTACGGCCGGGCGACGGGCTCGCGTGGCAAGACGGACGCCATGGACGCCGAAGCGATCGCCCGATACGTGAAGAAGGAGAACGATCGCCTGCGTGAATACGTACCGCGTACCGATGAGCAGCAGCAGATGCACGATTTGCTGCGCAAGCGGCAGACGCTGGTAAAGACACGCGCGCGCCTGGAGCAATCCTTCGGGGTAAGCAAAAGTGCCCCCGGGGAGCTGTCAGATCTGTTCTGCGCTCTGGCTGGGACGCTGTCCGAGCTGGAAAGCGAACTGCAGCGCTTGGGTCGCGATGGAGAGCATGGCACGCTCTACAAGCGCCTGTTGACCATCCCTGGTATCGGCCCCGCTGTCGCCGCTCACCTGATCTACTACATGACGCGCTGGCCGTTGGCCAACGCCAACGCGTGGATCGCCTGCACCGGCCTGGATCCCCGGCCCAACGAGTCTGGCGGAAGAACGGGACGGCGTCGGCTGTCCAAACAGGGCGCGCCAGTGCTGCGCCAGATGCTCTACATGGCCGCCATGGGGCTCAAGCGGTGTCGCCGGGGGCAACCGCTCTACGACGAGCTGTCAAAGCGGTGTCGCCGGGGGCAACCGCTCTACGACGAGCTGTCAAAACGCGGTCACCCCAGCACCGCCGTCTTCAACATCCTGGCCAGAAAGCTGGCCAGGATCGCCTGGGGTGTCTTCAAAAGCGGCCGGGACTTCGATCCGGCCATGCTGAAGGTGGGTCAAGCCTGCTTCCAGCAGGCTTGACCACGAACATAGGATCTCGACTCTACGGGGGCGCTGCACCCGTGTTTGGTAGGTGCGGACCGCCGGTCCGCACTGTGCTTCGTGCATTTCGATGGCTGAGCGGAGAGCAGTCGAGCAAGCTCGACTCTACAAAAGCGGTGTTACCTGCTCTGGCAGATGATGCCCATCTTGCTCCTGCTACCAGACAAATCGGGTATCGCGCAGCGGGTCGCTGAGCAGCCGCGGCAACCACGGTGCGGGGGCACGCTGCGGATATTCCCGCATCATCTGTGCGTGCATGGCCTGCAGGTCCCGCAACACCCAGGACTGGTAGTAGATGTCGTTGAACCCATCCGACCAACCACTCTTCACCCGCTCATGCTCGTCTGCCTCCAACGGCGGCATCTGGTCCAGCGGCACCTCCAGGATCGTCGACAGCGCAGCGTTGATCTGCGCATTCTCAACACCCGCCTGGCGCACGTAGTCCAACCGATCCAGCACCCGCCGGCAATCGTAGGGAAAGCACCCACCTGTGGCCATGATGTAGTCAGCGATGTCCGCCAGCATGTCGGCTTTCAGCCGCCACACCACTTCGCTGTCCATCACCTGCCGTACCCGTATCGTGCGCAGCGTGCTTGCCCGCACCTCCTCCGGCGTAGTGAACGGAGCACCCGGCGTGCTACCCGCGTGGCGCACCAGCACGATGCGATGGATCGCCTCCCTGGTGACACCCTCGATGCGCAGCGCCGCTGTCTCCGGGTGCACGCGCGGCGTCGGCACGCTCAGCATCCGCCACATGTACCACAGCACCAGCAACAGACCGGCGATGCACAGCCCGCTCATCAGCGTCCACAGATCCAGGTTCCGTGTGTAGTAGCGATAGCGCGCCCGCCAGATGTAGAACGTGCGATAGCTGATGATTCCCTTTACCCATCTGTACATCGCCATCTCCTGGGCGAGGACCCCGGCGCGGCGGGGTGGATTACGCGCGTCACGCCGGGGCTCCATGGCTTACCAGCCGATGCCCACACCGACGCCCATGCTGCGCTCACCGCTGTTGGTGAACGCACCATTGAGGCTGAAGGTGGCCGAGCCCTTCTCGTTGAGCACGCGCTGGTAGCCCACCGCCATGGCCGACTCACCCTCGCTGTAGCCCACACCCGCACCGAGGCGGTTGTAGGTGGCCAGGCCGGCGGTGTTCATCGCCATCGCGCTCTGCGCGCTGCTCATCGCCGCCATGCGGTTGAAGCGCTTGTCCATCTTGTCCAGGCGGCGCTCGAAGTTGCTGATCGCGCCATCGGTGTACTCGTTGGCGCGGGCCAGCATCTTCTCCAGCTCGGCGGTGTCGACCTGCGGCTTCGGCGAGTCGTCCTTGTTGGCCTTCGGCTGCGGTGCGGGCTTGTCGCCCTCGCCTACCGAGGCGACCTGCTGGGAATCCTTGCCTTCCGGTGCCACCGAAGTTTCCTCGGCCTGCGGCTTCGGCACCGAGGACGACGCCAGCGCACGCGGTGCCGAGGCATCGTCGATGCGCTGCTCCAGACCGTCCATGCGGCCGTTGAGCTGCTGCTGCATCGAATGCAGCTGGCCACCGTTGACCGCATCACGGCTGCCGGCCGCGATCAGGCCGTTTGCCACGTTGGAGATGACCATGCCGTTGGCACCGGCGAGGGTGAGCTGGTTGACACCGTCGGCGCGGACCGAGGGGGTGTCCTGGAAGACGGAGCGGAGCTGGGTTTCGACCTTGTCCACGCGCGAGGTGCTGGTGACGACCGCGCCATCCAGTGCTTCAAGTGCGCCATTCAACGTGGACTGTGTCTGGCCCTGGACGTTGAAGCGCGGGCCGACGATGTTGCCGTTGGCGTCCACTTCGCCGCCGAGCGCGGAAAGCGCACCGCGCAGCTGGCCGACGGTGGCGGCGTTGTGGTTGGCGGTGCCGTTGGCGATGTTTACGAGGCGGCGTTCAGTTCCTGCACTCCCAAAGGATGCAGTTCCTGCCTCAGTAGCTTCAGACCCCACGCCCAGCGCCAATGATCCGTCTGCGCCCGCATGGACTCTTGAACTTGCTCCAATTGAAACTCCGTTCGTCGACGCGACATGTGCACCAGCCCCCACCGCGAAGCCATTCAAAGCGTTCGCTGACACGGAAGATCCACGACCTATAGCGACAGAATTTACGCCCAACGAAGAGGCGAACGAACCGATAGCCGTCCCTCCCTCGCCCTGCGTGCGAGCCGAGTCACCAATTGCAACACCCAAGAAACCTGCGAAGGCATCCTTGCTGAGCTGATCCGTATTGATTTTGAGGAAGCGCCCCTGATACTCAATCTCGGATACGCTATCAGTCACCGCAAACAACTGGCGCCCAGTAACTACGTCTCGACTATCGGCAGAGAGGGAGCCATCGGCCACGCCAGTCAAACGCGCGCCACCGTAGTCGATGACGCTTGCATCCAACCCTCGCATTGCCTGCTGCCCCATCTCCCGCTCCTTGCGCATCGCCTCCAGATCATTCCGATTCTGCGAGATCTTCTGCTCTGCGGCATACAGCTGGTTGCCCGTAACGGCATCGCGGCTTCCTGGGGCCACTCGGCCATCGGCAAGGTTGGTCAGCACCATGCCGTTAACGCCATTCAGCGCGATCTGGCTCATGCCGTCGGCACGGGCCGAAGGTGAATCCTGGAAGATCGAGCTGAGCTGACCTTCCACCTTGTCCGCGCGACGGCCGGCGGTGATGACGGCGCCATCGAGTGCCATCAACGCATCCTCGACGGTGTCCTGCGAGCCGCCCTGCACCGCGTAGGTCGGAGCGATGATGTTTCCGTTGCCGTCCATACCGGCGCCGCCGCCGAGGGTTGCGAGGGAATCCTTGAGCTGAGAGACAGTGGTGGCGTTATGGTCGGCCGTACCGCGCGCGACGTTCACAAGTCGCCGTCCCGTGCCCTCGCTACCAAACGAAGCGGTTCCACTTTCAGTGGCCACCGCGCCGGTCCCTAGCGCCAAGGAACCATCGGCCCCGGAAAGGACACTTGAACTCTCACCGATGGCAACCCCATTCCGGGTCCACACTTGCGCACCTGCTCCCATCGCAAAGCCACCGGCTGCCTCTCCAGAAGCCCAAGCGCCGCGCCCGACCGCAACTGAATTGACACCAAGCGCTGAGGAAAACGCCCCTAGCGCTACACCACCATCTATCCCAGTCTTTGCCGAATCGCCGATCGCCACACCGAGCACACCAGCCTCAGCACGAGCGCTGAATTCATCAGACCCGACACTCACAAATCGGCTCGCGCTTTCCAGATCCGACACACGCCCGTTGGTTTGGTGCAACTGCCTTCCTGACACGGCATCAGCACTGGTAGCACTAATGACTCCATCCGCAACGCCACTGATCTTCCGACTGGCGTTGGCGCTGTTGCGCACGTCCAAGGTCGTGCCACTGTTCTTTTCGCCCAAGCGCACATTGCCAGACGCCGATGCCTGCGCCACCAGCCCGCCCAGTGCCGCTGTCTCGGCCAGCGCCTTGGCCGCATCCGTCTTTGCCACGCCAGCTTCCGTACCCGCAGACCTGGCAATGCTCTCCACCGTTGCCACCTTGTCATTGGTCGCGTTTAGCTGCCTACCGTTGACGGCCTCGTGGCTGCTGGTGCCGACTGCACCATCGGCCACGCCGGTCAGCTTCCGATTCGCGTTCGCGCTGTTACGTACATCCAACACGGTGCCGCTGTTCTTCTCGCCAACACGAACGTTGCCGTTGGCAGTGACTTGACCGACAAGACCCTTCAGCACTCCAGTATCAGCCAGTGCTGTGTCCGCGCTGACCTTCGCCGCGGCGGCTGCCGTCTGTGCCGCAGTCACGTTCGCGTTGGTTTCATGGAGCTGCTTGCCGGTCACGGCCTCGTTACTGGTCGCGCTGATGGCCCCGTCGACGACGCCCACGATCCTGCGATTTGCATTGGCGCTGTTGCGCACATCCAGCTGCGTGCCACTGTTCTTCTGACCCAGACGAACACTGCCATTGGCAGCGGTCTGGTTCACCAGGCCACCCAGCACCACCGTCTCGGCCAGTGCCTTGCCCGATTCCACCTTTGCGGCATTGGCGGTGGTCGTCGCGCCGTCAGCTGCTGTCTGGGCCTTGGTCACGGCCTGGTTGGTGGCATGAAGCTGGTTTCCGGTGATGGCATCGGTGCTGCCGGCGCCCACCACACCATCGGCGATGTACTGGATCTTCCGCTTCCTGCTGGCGCTGCCAACCGATACCGAATTGGCCGAGGCCGTCACTGCACCTGCACCCAAGGCAACGGCATTCTCATGCGAGGCCTGAGCGCGGTCACCCAGCGCCACAGAGCTGGTGTTCGTAGCTTTGGCCAGATTGCCCAGTGCGCTGGCGAACTGCGCCGTCGCCTCGCTGCCACGCCCGAGTGCGGTGGCCTGGCTGGCGCCTGCCTTGCTCAGATAGCCAACCGCCGTAGCATGCTCTGCCTCGGCCTTGGCGTCGCCGCCTACGGCAATGGAGAAGTTGCCGCTTGCGTTCGCACGGAAGCCGGTTGCAACGGCGCCATTGGCGCTGCGGGTTCCGGCACCGACCGAGACACCCGCGTTCTGGTTGGTCACTTTGTTGCCGTCCGCATCCACACCAGCGCGCGCATCGTCGCCTAGCGCTACGCTACGGCCATTGTAGGCCTTGGCATTGTTGCCGAGTGCTGTACTGATACCGAAGCTGCCGTTCTCTGCGGTGGCCCCCCTGCCCAAAGCCAAGGTCGTCGCATCTATGCGGTTCGTGGCGGCCTGCGCAACTGATTTCACTGCGGCCAGCTCACCCGTGACATCGCCTGCGATCTTTTCCACGGCCGTGAGCCGGGTATTTGTCTGGAACAACTGGTTTCCAGTGATGGCATCGGTGCTGCCGGCACCCACCACACCATCGGCGACGTATTGGATCTTCCGCTTCCTGCTGGCGCTGCCGACCGAAACGGAGCTGGCCGATGCGGTCACCGACCCGGCGCCAATCGCAACAGCGTCCTCGTGACCTGCATGTGCACTGTTTCCAAGTGCCAGCGAATTGATGCCCGTTGCCCTGGCAAGATTGCCGACTGCGGTGGCGAACTTCGCCGTTGCCTGTGTCCCTCTCCCCAAGGCCGTCGTCTGCTGGGCACCTGCGACACTGGTTTTTCCAAAGGCGGTACTCAACTCCTCATTGGCGACGGCATCGGAGCCGATCGCAACGGAGAAATTGCCACCCGCAACAGCCTTGTGACCCATGGCAACGGCGCCGTGCGCACTGCGGGTGCCGGAACCTACCGAGACACCGCCTGAACTGCCATTGGCCTTGTTTCCAGCGACATCGACGCCGGCGCGCGCGTCATCGCCTAGCGCAACGCTCGCGCCGTTGTAGCCTTTGGCGTTGTTGCCGACTGCCGTGCTTGCGCCATAGGTGGTATTCGACTCTGCCAATGCCCCCTTGCCAAGCGCCAGTGCTGTCGCATCCACCCGATTGTTGACCGATTGCGCAAGGGTTTGGGTTGCAAACAGCTGCTTGCCGGTAACGGCATCCGTGCTTGTCGCACTCAAGCGCGCATCAGCCACGTTGACGATTCGTCGCTTGGTCGACGCGTTGCCAACGGAGACCGAGTTCGCCTCGGTCGCTTCAGAGTTGGCGCCGATGGCGGCCGATCCATCCGCCAGTGCCTTCGCATGATGACCGAGCGCAACGCCGCTGAACTCTGCACGCGAGTTTCCGCCCAAGGCGATTGCTCCCGAGTAGCCAGCGGTTCCCGCAAATGCATTCCCTCCGATCGCGATGCGGGACACACCCGCCGTGCTTTCAACTGTGCGGGCGCCACTACCTACTGCTATGGAGTTCTGAGCGTAGGCGCGAGCATCGTGACCGATAGCAGTGGTGCCGACGCCCGACGCAACCGAACTCGCACCCAGCACCGTCGAGTAGCCGCTTGTGGCTTCCGACTTGTACCCAACCACCACGTTCCTGTCACCCTTTGCAATCGCCTCATTTCCGAGGAGTACGCTCCCCTTCCCTGACAGCGCCGACGCGGTGCCGACGGCCACCGAACCCCAACCGCTGATGCTGGATCTCGAGCCCAGAATCATCTGCATGTCACCGTTGAGGGTTGAGTCTTTGTAGTAGGCATCATTGACGATGGCGCCTTGCACCACGATCTTGCGCGGTTGCGCAGCGAACAGCGAAGAGATCATGGGAGAGCTGGCCAGGAACCTGGTCACCTCTTCCTGAGGCTCTCCGTTCTCATACTCATCCTTCGGGCGCTCTTGGGCTGATGCAGACATCCCGACCGATGCAACAGCCGCCAGTACCAGCAACCGCGGCTTGGTCCGGGAGGATTTCCCGCGTGGACTGCTCAACTCGCTACCCACCACCCAGCACTGCTTGGCCACACTCCAGATACGTCGATAGATTCGATTCATGCTTGTTCTCCTTAACACCACAGGGAAGTGAAGCCCCGCGCTTACGCGGGGCGATAGAAGGTCAGGCGCTCGGCGCCAGGGTCGTTACGTGATCGCGATATCCGTCGTTCGACAGGCGGTACTGCAACTGCAGGCTGCTGCCCGGCTGGAGCTGGAACGGCAAGGTCAGCGCGGCATCGGGGTAAAGACTTGTGGACAGCTCGCGCGGCGTGCACACGCCACCGGCATTGCACTCGGACGCACCGGTGATGCCCACGCGCAACGTGCCGGTATTGCGCAGGGTGTTGCCTTGCAGTTTCAGATCCACGCTGCCTTTGGCAGGCACGACGTTCACCAGCGCCCCCCAGACCAGGCTGACACCAACGTTGGCCTGCGCCGCCTGTTCATCGCCTTCCAGGATCGTGCCGTCGGGGCCCTTTACCCCCTCGAAGTAGATGCGGTAGGCCGCCTCCTTCTCGACGGTCTGCAGTGGAATCACCCGGATCAGGCGATTGCCACCACCGCTGAGTGCGAACTTGCCGGGCGTGATGGCAATCGCCGCATCGGCAGCTTCCACTTCGATCTCTTCTTCACCCACCTGTGCCGGGTTGGTGATGCGCAGCAGGCGTGCCTGCACGTACTGCGGCTGGGTGGATTGCGAGTACACGCGGATCTTCGTGCCGTGCTTTGCATCCACCGCTGCGCGCATCGGATGAATGGACAGATTGGCCTGTGCCGGCGGGGCCAGCAGTGCACTCAACGGCAACAGGCAGAACAGCAGCTTCTTCATGATGAGCCTCCGTGGGATCAAGGTTTGGCGGTCGGCACGCGCAGCTCTACCGTCAGCTCACCGTCGTAGAGACCGGGGCGTTTGCTGGCGATGGGCGTAGGCGGTGTTTCCAGCGTCAGTGGCGTGGGCACGCAGTACACGGGTTGGCTGATGCCCGGCAGCAGCACCATGCGTAGTTGCGCGCTGTCGATGCCGCGCAGCAACTGTTCCTCGCCATGCTTCATCGCCAACAGATTGCCGCCGTAGTTCAGGCCGACCTGGTAGTCGAGGCGCTGGGTGTCGTCGCTGCCACCGTCCTGATGCCAGACCGCGAAGTCCCGCCCAGGCGGTGGGCGTGGCCCGCTGTCGCGAACCGTGACGCCGAGGAATTCGCTCTGCGAACCAATGCCGTCGTACAGGCACATGTCCACGTCCTTGCGCCCGGCGACGACCTTGCGGATGGGGTCGTAGCGCAGGTCCATGTTGACCAGCGGTGCAACGCCGTCGAAGCCGGGGAAGTAGATTGAAATCGCGTCGTAGTCGGTGACAGTGAAGTCGAAGTTGAAGGTGGCCGTGGCGACCGGCGCGGCGGCCGGGTCGGCTTTGATGTTCAGACGCATCGTGGCCTTCCAGCGACCGGCGACAAGTCGCTCAAGCTCCGACTTGGGAAGGATCAGTTGAACGCCGGTTCCAATTGATTCATCTGGCGGGCATTGAAACCGTAGCGCCTCGTGAAGCATCCTCTCCGAGCCATTCCAATAGTCGCTCGTGCAAACGCGTCCCGACATGATTCTCCGCATAAAGCCCATCGCTTTGACCTCTGCTGGATAGCCCGTGCGCTCGTCCACTGTGCGCAGCCTAATTTGGGTATGGCCAAGGATCTGCCCCGGCGTACCCTCACTCGGGCAGCCACCCACACTTGAGTCAGAGTTCGACTCACAAACCACATGGATCTGCCCATACTTCATCGCCCGGTCGTGACTGAACCCCAACACCGTCCGCGGCGCCCACAGCTCCACATCACCCGGCACCGCCGAGCGATCCCAGGTCATCACGATGTCCCTGCTCTGATCCGCCGGATGCGTCTCCGGCGGCCACTGCGCCCACGCCCTCGGCGCCAGCACCACCAGCGCACACACCAGCATCAACACCAACAACACACGCCGGTTCATGGCGTTCCTCCTGCAGCAGCGGTCTGGGGCGTGGCGGCAATCAATGCGCGTTCCTGCAGCAGGCGGGTCACCCGGGCCTGCTGGCGGATCTCTGCCGGCAGCTGGGCCACGGCCAGCGGCTCGCAATGCACGGCGCCCACCAGCAGCACCACCTGGCGGCGCTCGCGCACCTGCAGCGGGCAGTGCAGCAGGCGGTCGTCCTGCAGCAGGTACAGCGTTGTCTCGCGACGCGGGAAATCGGCAACGAAGCCGCCGTTGGCACTGGTGCCTGGCACCGGCGCGTTGAGGATGCGGGCGCCACCCAGCGGCGCTCCGGCTAGATCCTTGGCGTTGCCGATGAAGGTGTAGGTCACCTCGATCGGCACCGGCATGCGCATCAGCCGCCCGGGGCTGAGGAACATCGGCCGCGCGCCACCCACGCCGGTCACGCGGATGGCGGCAATGCTGTCCAGCGTGCTGGCGTCCTGTACTTCGGCGCGGTGCGACTGGTACGACGACAGCGGCAGCAACCGGCGCTCGCCAATCTGCAGGCGCTGCCTGCGCAGGCCGCCCACCTGCAGTTCGGCCGCCACGCCACGCAGGTCGACGTCGTCGGTGTCGGCCACCTGCACGGCCAAGCCAGCATCGGCACCGTTGCTGCCGCTCCAGTAGAAGCCGCGCTTGCCCAGTGCAAAGCCGGAGCTGTGCATGCCGCTGTAGGCGGTCTCGCTGCGGCCGCGCTGCTGGTAGTGCGCCAGCGTGGCGCCGCTCTGGCCGAGGCTGTTCTGCAGCTGGCCGCTGAGCGTGGCGCTGTAGCGGTCGCTGTTGTTGGCGCGCAGTTCGGCTGACAGCTCGCGGTACTGTGCATCGACGTCCTGGCGCAGGCTGTGGCCAACGCTGTAGTTGATGTCCGGACGCTGGTGCTGCGGTTGGCGCACGTCAACGCTGTAGCGGCGCTGGCCGCTGCCGGCGGTGCCGCGCAGCAGGCGGGTCAGGCTCAGGTTGAAGTAGATGCCGCGGTCGCGTTGGTCACTGCCGCGCAGGCTGTCGCTGGCGCGCTGCTGCCACACACCCACGCGGGTGGAGACACTGAAATCCTGCCAGCGATGGCTGCGGCTGAAGCTGGCCTGCCAGGTGCGGCTGAGCTGCGGCTCGCGGCGCGGTTGCCGCGGCGGTGGCGGTGGCAGCAGCGGGTCCAGCCCGGCCAGCGGATCGTCTTCCGCACCCGGCAGGATGCGCCCTGCGCGCCAGGTCTGGCGCCGCGTGTAACCCACATAGGCGCTGCCACCGGCCAGCGGCAGCGCCATCGAGGCGCTGAGCGAGTTGGTGCAGCCCAGCTGGTCGCGCGCGTCGGCCTCGAACTGGCAGGCCTTGCCGCGCATGCGCTGCTGGTAGATGTTCCAGGATGCGGTGCGACGGTACGACAGCTGGTGCTGCTGGCCGGTGCTGCCATCGTTGCCGCGCATGCCGCCGAAGCTGGCGCGCAGTTCCTGGGTGGCGTACAGGCGGCGCAGGTCCACGCGCAGCTCGCCATAGCGGAAGCCGCCGAGGTCGGCGGCACCGGCCACCATCGCCACGTCGCGGCCCAGCGGCACGCGCATGCCGGCCACGGCCACGCGTTCGCCATCGAAGCGATCACTGCGGCGCTCGTTGCGCTTGCCGCCCTGCACGAACCACTGCCACTGGCTGTTGGTCCAGTCGCCGCCCTTGTCGAACGGCGCGTCTTCGCTGCGCACCAGCACGCCGTCTTCGTAGATGCGCAGGGTGACGCTGTAGTTGCCGAACGGGAAGTTGCGGGTGTCGATCTGATTGATGCCGGCCTGCAGGTAGGAGGTCTGCAGCAGCCGCGTGCCGTCGTAGGCATCCACGCGTGCGTCGCGGGCCAACAGCACGGTCAGCGGCGTGGCCTGCACGGCGGCATCGGCATCCACATAGGCCTGGGTGGTGCCCACGCGCAGACCCTGCAGGCGGTCCAGCGGCAGCATGCTGAAACTGAAGGTGCCGCCCTGCGGGCTGGACAGGTTGCGGCGGTCCATGCGCCCGGCCTGCAGGTAGTGCGCCTGCCCCAGGTCGTGGCGGTAATAGACGTTGTCGAACTGGAATTCACTGTCACTGCCGCGGCTGCGGTAGCGCTGCTGGTTGAAGTTCCATTCGGCGGAGACATGCCCGCGGTCGAACAGGCCCAGCACGCCGGTGCCACGCGCGGACAGCGTCTGGTAGTCGCGGCTGCCGCTGACGTTGATCACCTGCTGGTGCAGGAAGGCGTTTTCGGCGTTGGCGCTGACGCTGTGGAAGCGTTCGGCAGCCGGTTTGCCGGGAATCCACTGGCGGGCGACGAACAGGCGCACTGCGCCCTCGCCCTCGTCGTACAGGGCGCGCACGGCGGCGGGGTCTTCCGGTGGATCGAGATAGCCGCAGCCGGCGGTGGCGCCACCGAAGCGGCAGGCCAGATGGCTGTTGCGCGGCATGGGCTGTGACAACGCGGGCAGCAGCGCGGCCTGCGCCTCGGCGGGCAGGTCGAGCGCCTGCAGCACGCTTGCTGGATCTTCCAGTTGTACGTGCTCCAGGGTCACACGCACCGGCGACAGCCCGGCCGAGCGGCCGAACAGCTGGATGTCGAGTTGTTCGGTCTGGCCTTCGACCAGATCCTCAAAGCCGGGCGGGACGCCGCGCGCCGCCGCCAGCGGCGTTGCCAGCGCCAGGGCGAGCGCGACCGCCAGCCGGGTGATGGCGGGGGCGTGTGGGGTCATGGGGGTACCGCTGGAAAGGCAGCCGGCCCGGCGTGCGGGCCGGCGCGGGGATTACGGCGTGGTGGCCTTCTGGTTCAGCACGATATTGACGACGCCGGTGTAGCGACCTTGGGTGGTCAGCGGTGCCGGAGCGGTCTGGGCGATGACCAGCGGCATCGAGATCGACGCGCCCGGGGTGGAGCCGGCACCGGTGAACAGATCGGCCGCAGCGTACTCAATCGGGGTCAGGCCCAGATCGCGACCGTTGAGGCTGACCTTCATCGGCACGGTGACCGTACCGTCACCGTTGGCCAGCACGAATGCACCACCAATCTTGGCTTCGATATCGGCGGCGTCATCGTTGGAGTGGATGCGCACGTGCTGGGTATCCGGAATCAGGCCACGCAGCGGATCGTGGGTCAGGGTGACGGCGTCCGGCAGTGCGCTGCCGTCATCACGCAGCAGGGCCAGGGTCGGGTCGACGTCGGCATAGACGGTGATCTTGGTTTCCACGGCGTGCGCGGACAGCGAAGCCGTAGCCAGCGCTGCAGCGAGCGCGGCCTTCTTGAGAATGGCGTTCATGGGTTGTCTCTCTCGGACAAGGGGGAATGAGAAAGCCCCCCTCCCCTAAGGAGAAAGGGAGGGAGGCGCCGCCCGCAGAGGTGGTTACGGGCGACGGAGAGAATGTTAGGAACCCATTGTCCTGCAGGCCATTCAAGCATTCCTAAAACGTTGAACGTTAAGAAGGATTCTTGAAGGCGCTCAATGTTTGAGGGTTATGCAATTTCCCTCATTCGTTGAATGCAAAAAACCTCATTGCATCGCCTTTGTAGAGACAGCTTCTCCGGTCATTTCCACGCCATCCACGCGCGGCGTGGCTCTACTGTAGAGCCGAGCCCATGCTCGGCTGCCGCGAGCCTCAGCCTGCGGGCACCACGGTGACGCGATCAACATCAATGTCGGTCGGCTTGAGCCGATGCGTGTCGACCTTGCCGTGCAGTTCCACCACGGTGTCCGCACCGATGGCCTGCGGCGGCAGGTCTTCGTCATCGATCTCCACTTCGATCTGGCCGCTCGCATCGCGGAACTGGTAGCGCTCGTGACCAAGCTTGGCGACCAGGGTGCCACGCAGCACCACCGGGTGGTCATCGCGCTGGGCGCGCGCATCGGCCACGGTGCTGGCAGCGACTCCTGCGCCTGGGCCGGTGTACTGCGCGAACCCCTGCGGGCTCAACAGGGTGAGCGGCGTGGCGATGAGGGCAATGGCAAGCAGTCGGTTCATGGTGGTCTCCATGGCTGAGTAAGTGTCCTCAGGTTCTATCGCCCCGGATGTGATGCCTATGCAATAGATCCGAGAGATGTGAAAGCGACACTCAGTGTCAGAATTCGTTCAGATCCTGAAGCAAGGTTTTGTAGAGTCGAGCACGGCTCGACTCTACAAAGACCCATCCACGCATGCGTGGACCTCGCGTTGGCGCGTGATCAGAAGAAGATCGCGTACAGGATCAGCAGCGGAATCGGTACGCCCAACAACCAGAGCAGAATCATTTTCATGGCAGGTCTCCTTGCATGGAACGGGGGTTACAGATCGCGGCGGCGGCCGCCCCAGGTGGCGCTGAGGCTGGCGAAGAACGCGCCGATCAGCAGCGTGATGAACAGCCACAGCGCGGCATACGCTGCTGCCTTGCGGGCGTCGTCGGCGGCCTGCTTGGCAGTGTTCTTGGCCTTCTCCAGCGCAGCACGCATGCGCGTCTGCACATCGGTCACGCGCGCCTGCGCTTCGGCCTGACTCATGCCGGTCTCGCGCGCGATCAGCTGGGACAGGTACTGGGTGTCGGCCGGATCCAGGCCATCTCCCTGCAGACTGTTGACGATGATGCGATTCACCTCGGCACGCACTTCACGGCGGTCAGCCACCGGGCCATTGCCTGGCATCGGACGCGGCGGTGCGGCCATGCGCGCGTCGCGCGGGCCGACGCTTGCGACCGGCGGCGGCGGGGCCGCATTCGGATCCATCGGCGCACCCGGCGGAGGCGGCGTTGCAGGATCAGACGGCCCTGCGCTGGTGGCACTTCGGAACAGCGAGTCCACCCAGTAGTTGAGGTCGCCTTCCGGCGCAGCCGCGGCGGCGCTACCGGCGCTCGCGGCGGCAACGCCTGCCGTGGAGGCAGCGGCGCCTGCAGTGGCACCGGCCACTTTCGCGCCCGTGCCGAGTACGCCGCCGATGGCCGACGTGAGCAGACCGGCGGTGAGCAGCGTGGCCACCGCCCACGACACGAAGCCATGTGCGGTATCGCGGAAGTAGGCTTCATCGCCATGGATCTGCGTCCACTTGGTACGCAGGCGTCCTGCCAGATAGCCACCCAGACCCGAAGCCGCCAGCGCGGTGAAGGTGAGCCAGATGATGCTGGACCAACCGAAGGTTTCCTTGCTGACGCCTTCAAACGACCACGGCGACACCGAGGACAGCCCCAGGCCCACGCCGAGAATCAGCAGGATGAGGGACAACGCGGCGGCGGCGGCGGCACCGGCGAAGATTGCACCCCAGGACACGGCGCTTTCGCTTGGCGGGGCAACGATGGGGGCGGCGACGACAGTGCCGACGTCAGGGCCGAGCGGGCCGCGCTCGGGTGGGTCGAATCGGGTACTCATGGGACGGACGCTCCGGATCAGATGCTGCGGATGCAGCTGGCGTCCTGAGGCTGCGCGAGCGCTTGTGAAGCTGGCGAGACCCTTGAATCACGCGGTCTTGGCGCGGTGAAGAGCGTGCCAACCAAGGTTGGCACCTACCAAAAAGCGGGAACGCGGTAGATCCATGCCATGCGTGGATGGGGAAGCGTGCCAACCAAGGGCGAGGACAAAGTAGATCCACGCCATGCGTGGATGATTTTTCACGAGTGTCGAAAGCGTGCCAACCAAGGTTGGCAGCTACCAGAGCCGAAGCAAAAAAAACGCCCCGCGGATGCGGGGCGTTCTCGGCACAACCTACGCGGGCGATCAGCCCTGGTAGTCGCGCACGTCGCTGCCGGTGTAGACCTGGCGCGGGCGGCCGATCTTCATTTCCGGGTCAACCTGCTGTTCCAGCCAATGCGAGACCCAGCCGGAGGTGCGGCCCAGGGCGAACATGACGGTGAACATTTCGGTCGGGATCTGCAGCGCCTTGTAGATGATGCCGCTGTAGAAATCGACGTTCGGGTACAGCTTGCGGGCGACGAAGTACTCGTCCTGCAGCGCGGCCTGTTCCAGCTTCACGGCCACGTCCAGCAGCGGATCCTGCACGCCCAGCTGCTTGAGCACCTTGCTGGTCATCTCGCCGATGACCTTGGCGCGCGGATCGAAGTTCTTGTAGACGCGGTGGCCGAAGCCCATCAGGCGGAAGCCGGAGGTCTTGTCCTTGGCCTTGACCACGGCGGACTCGACGTTGTCAGCGCTGCCGATCTCTTCCAGCATCTTCAGCACGGCTTCGTTGGCACCGCCGTGGGCCGGACCCCACAGCGCGGTGACGCCAGCGGCGACCGACGCGTACGGGTTGGCACCGGTCGAGCCGACCAGGCGCACGGTCGAGGTCGAGGCGTTCTGCTCGTGGTCGGCGTGCAGGATGAACAGCAGGTCCAGCGCCTTGACCACGTCCGGGTTCAGATCGTACTGGCCATCAGCCGACTCGAAGGTCTGCTTCAGGAAGCGGCTGACGTAGTCCAGCGAGGTGTCCGGCTTGTTGGCCGGCAGGCCCTTGCCGTGGCGGTAGATCAGCGCCGACAGGGTCGGCACCTTGGCGATCAGGCGCACAGCGGCCTGGCGGCGCTGTTCGGCGTCGGACAGGTCCAGCGAGGCGTGGTAGATGCCCGACAGCTGCGCGATGGCGGCGGTCAGGATGGCCATCGGATGTGCATCCTTGGCGAAGCTGCCGATCAGGGTGTTGATCGACTCATCGACGTTGGCTTCAGCCGCCAGCTCGTCGGTGAAGGCCTTCAGCTGCTCGGCGCTCGGGCGCTCGCCGTTGATCAGCAGGTAGGCCACTTCGACGTAGCTCGACTTTTCCGACAGCTGTTCGATCGGGTAGCCGCGGTACAGCAGCACGCCCTTGTCGCCGTCGATGTAGGTGATGGCGGACTTGCAGCTGGCCGTCGCGGTGAAGCCGGAATCGTAGGTGAAATACCCCGTTTCCTTGGTCAGCTTCGCGATGTCGACGCAGTCGTTGCCAAGGGTGGGTTTGATGACGGGCAGAACGACCGACTTATCGCCGGCGTTGAGCGTGACCTGATCAAGATCGGACACTGTGTGCGCTCCTTCATGGGAAGGCGCCTGCCCAAGCGCATTGGTCAGGCACGTGAATGACGTCCTCGGCCTGTGCCGGGGATCACGCCATTATCGCACAGCAGCATTTGCCCGGCGCTAGACAGAAGTCGTATACGACAGGCGGCCAGACGCCGGCCGTTGAGCGGCCCGGATCGGCAAAAGCGTTGTCATCCGAACGCAGTGTTCCGTCCATCCAAACGCCCGTTGGGTAGGCGTTGGGGAAAAACAAACGGCCGCGCAGAGCGCGGCCGTCGGTTCGAAGCTGGATCGACAGATCAGCGCGCGTAGCGCTTCTGGAACTTGTCGATACGGCCCGAGGTGTCGATGACCTTGTGCTTGCCCGTGTAGAACGGGTGCGAAGCAGAGGAAATTTCAACCTTGACCAGCGGGTATTCGTTGCCGTCTTCCCACTGGATGGTTTCCTTCGTCGCCATGGTCGAGCGGGTCAGGATCTTGAAATCGGAGGTGACGTCATGGAAGACGACGTCGCGGTAGTTCGGATGGATATCGGCCTTCATGGGCTCACACCGTAAATGGGCTGGTGGTCAAGAGCGGCATTATAAGCACCGGTTGCCGCTCGGGGCAACCGGTGCGGGTCAACAGACTTCAGTCCGCGCCCAGGGCCTGGCGCACCAGGGCCTCGAAACGCTGCTGGTCGTAGGCCATCAGCAGATCGCAGTTGTCCGGCTGGCCGGTCTGGCGGTTCCAGTCGACGATGGTGGCGCCGCGGCTGAACGTACCGTTCAGCTCCACGTTCAGCGGCCGCGATTCGACCTGCAGCTGCCCTTCCGGGTTCAGCGCCCAGGCCATGGCGACCGCATCGGCGGTATACCAGCGGCCACCCTTGCTGTCCTCGGACAGGCCACGGGTCTTGCGCGAGATCAGCTCGTAGAAACGGGCGCGATCGGAATCAGCCTGCAGCCACTTTTCAGCATCCTGCAGCGGCAGGCCATGGGCGACGGTGGCCTCCCAGTCCGACACCAGCAGGTGCTTGAACGAAGTGAACACCACGTGCGCCGCTTCCGGATCGAACGCGATGTTGAATTCGGCCGCCGGGGTGATGTTGCCGTGGCAGGTGACCGCACCGCCCATCACCACGATGCGCTTGATGCGCTCGGGAAGGGTCGGGTCCAGCTTCAGTGCCAGGGCCAGGTTGGTCAGCGGGCCAAGCATCACCAGCATCAGTTCACCGGCGTGCTCGTGCGACAGGCGCAGGATGGCCAGTGCGGCGTGCTCGGCTTCAGCCTGGCGGCTCGGCGGCGGCAGGTCCACGTCGCCGTAGCCGTCACGGCCATGCACGTGGGCGGCGTCAACGGAGGGATGCAGCAGGGGATCCGGGCTGCCGGCAAACACCGGTACGTCGGCGCGGCCGACGATGTCGCAGAGCTTGAGGGCGTTGCGGACGGTGTACTGCAGGCCGACATTGCCAGCGGCGATGGTCAGGGCGACCACGTCATGCCGTTCATCGGCAAAGGCCATCAGCAGGGCCAGGGCGTCGTCCACACCGGGGTCGGTGTCGATCAACAGGGGGATCTTGTGGGTCATCGTTGCCGTCTTCAGATCGGCAACGAAGTGTGGACCGGGATGATGACCGTTGCAAGAGCGCCCTGTCCCAACGGCAAAGGTGTCGGGGAGAGGGTCGGATCCGTTGCCCGCCATTATCGGCCCGCCCAACCCACTCACGAACATGAACAGATTTTGATTGGGCACGCTTGGAGCGCTCAACATCATTTGCTATAAAAAATGATGCATTTTTTATAGAAAACGACCATGAAGCTGCCCACACCAGCTCCCGATCTGGCAACCCTTACACGGAAGTACATCGAGACCCTCGGTACCATCCTGGACGCCCGGATCGGGCCCGAGGTGAACGGCGCCTATGAGCACTGGGACAAGGTGCGCCACAGGATGCCACCGGCGGGCCTGAACGCGGAGCAGTGGTGGCTGGGCATCACGTGGACGCGCGCAGCATTGCTGAAGCCGCTACCGCTGTTGCTGGACAAGACGCAGCAACCCTTCAAGCTGGCACTTACCGATTCAATGCAGCGGCACCTGCACTACATTGATCGGGAGGCCGCAGGCTCGGTGAAGGGTGTGGATGCCGCCAGCGGCCAAGGACGGTTCCTGATCCGCTCGCTGATCGAGGAAGCGATGACCTCATCGCAGCTGGAGGGCGCCTCGACCACGCGGGCGGTGGCAAAGGAAATGCTGAGCACAGGCCGTGCGCCGCGCGACCAGTCCGAGCGCATGATCTACAACAACTACGTGGCAATGAACGTGATCCGCGAGCGCGGCATACGCCCGATCACTCCCGGCGAGATTCTGGAGCTGCACAGCATCCTCACCGACGGCACGCTGGAGCTGCCAACCGACAGCGGGCGTTTCAGAACCGCCGAAGACAACGTTGCGATCTTCGATCGCGGCTCACCACCTACGCTGCTGCACATCCCTCCTCCGGCCGAGGAAGTGCCCGCACGGATCGAGCGGCTGTGCACGTTCATCAATGAGGAAAGCACACCGTTCATCCATCCTGTCGCCAAGGCCATCGCACTGCATTTCCAGATTGGCTATGACCATCCTTTCGTGGATGGCAATGGCCGTACGGCACGCGCACTGTTCTACTGGGCGATGATGAATGCCGGATATTGGATGACCGAGTACTTCTCCATTTCCAGCGTGTTGAAGAAGTCCCCAGGCAAGTACATGCGGGCCTACCTCTACACCGAAAGCGACAACCGGGATCTTGGCTACTTCGTGGCGCAACAACTGGAGGCGATTGAGCAATCGATCCAGGGTTTGCATGCCTACATCGCCAGGAAGCATGCGGAGGATCAGGCAGCGCGACGCGTGCTGCGAACCGCCCGGCTTGGCGGTGTGCCTCTCAATCATCGTCAGCGCGCGTTGCTGGCCAACGCGCTGAAGGATCCTGACCGGACCTACACCGTCGCCAGCCACCAGGCGGCACACACCATTACCTATCCGACCGCGTTGAAGGATCTGAACGGATTGGTGGCTTCCGGGCTTGTCAGCAAAGAGCGCGTCGGGAAGGCCTCCGAGTATCTCGTGCTACCCGGTCTGTCGGAACGTTTGGCGCTGTAGATCTACGCCATGCGGGGATGACGGGAAGGTGATCGAAAGCGCTGTCTGTAGAGTCGAGCCATGCTCGACTCACGCGCGCGGCGCGCAGTAAATCCACGCCATGCGTGGATGTGTGGACCAGGGTCCACACCCACCAATGCGGCATTACGCCGAGGCGTAACGCACGGCGGTGCCGATCCAGCGTTGCACCACGCGATCGGCCAGCGCGGGTTGCTGGTCCAGCAGGCGCTCGGCCAGGTCATGCACGCCAGGCAGCAGGCCGGCATCGCGCGCGAGATCGGCGATGCGGAAACCGGCCAGGCCGGTCTGGCGGGTACCGAGCAGTTCACCGGGGCCACGCAGCTCCAGATCCTTCTCGGCGATGACGAACCCATCATTGGTTTCGCGCATGGTCTGCAGGCGCTCGCGCGCCATCTGCGAAAGCGGCGCCCGGTACAGCAGCACGCAACGCGATACCGCCGAACCACGACCGACGCGGCCGCGCAGCTGGTGCAGCTGGGCCAAGCCGAGGCGCTCGGCATTCTCGATCACCATCAGCGAGGCATTCGGTACGTCCACGCCCACTTCGATGACCGTGGTCGCCACCAGCAGGTCAATCTCACCGGCCTTGAACGCCACCATCGTCGCCAGCTTCTCGGCGGCTTTCAGACGGCCATGCACCAGCCCCACGCGCACGCCCGGCAGCAGCGCCTGCAGCGATTCGTAGGTGGCCTGCGCCGGGGTGGCGTCGAGCTCTTCGCTTTCCTCGATGAGCGTGCACACCCAGTACACCTGCCGCCCTTCCTGGCAGGCCAGCGCGATGCGCTCGATCAGCTCGGGACGACGATCGTTGTTGAGTGCCACGGTCTGCACCGGCGTGCGGCCCGGCGGCAGTTCGTCAATGGCCGACACATCCAGATCCGCGTATTCGGACATCGCCAGCGTGCGTGGAATCGGCGTGGCAGTCATCACCAGCTGGTGCGGCACGCTGTTGCCGCCCGCGCCTTTGTCGCGCAGGGCCAGCCGCTGGTGCACGCCGAAGCGGTGCTGTTCGTCGACGATGGCCAGGGCCAGGTCCTGGAACACCACCGCCTCCTGCATCAGCGCGTGGGTGCCGACCACCACCTGCGCTTCGCCGTTGGCGACCTGCTCCATCACCTTGGCGCGCGCCTTGCCGGTGACCTTGCCGGCCAGCCAGGCGATACGCACGCCGAGCGGTTCCAGCCAGCCGCGCAGGTTGTTGAGATGCTGCTCGGCCAGCAGTTCGGTGGGCGCTGCCAATGCGACCTGCTTACCCTGCTCGACTGCCAGCATCGCGGCCAGTGCGGCGACCACGGTCTTGCCGGAGCCGACGTCGCCCTGCACAAGCCGCAGCATCGGGCTGGGTCGCGCGAGGTCCTCGCGGATCTGCTTGAACACGCGTGCCTGGGCGCCGGTCAGCGCGAACGGCAGCTGTTTCAGCAGCGCCTTGGCCAGCTTGCCGGGACCGGCCAGCGGCGGCGCATGGTGTGCCTGCAAGGCGATGCGCTGGCGACGCAGGCTGAGGTGGTGGGCCAGCAGCTCTTCCATCGCCAGGCGACGCTGCGCCGGGTGGGTGCCTGCTGCCAAGGCGGCCAGATCGGCATCCGGCGGCGGCCGGTGTACGGTCAGCAACGCGCTGCGCAGCGACGGCAGGCCGAGGCCATCCAGCCAGCCGCTGGGCAGCAGTTCCAGCGTGCTTTCCTCGGGCAGGCGATCCAAGGCCTGGCCGATCAGCTTGCGCATCGTCATCGGGCCAACGCCTTCGACGGTGGGATACACCGGGTCGAGGCGGTCGCCGAGTTCGGGATCGTCGTTGCGGCCCAGCACCTGGTAGCTGGGATGGACGATTTCCAGGCCGAGATGGCCGGGTTTGGGGGTGCCGAAGCAGCGCAGCCGGTTGCCGACCGCGAACTGGCCGACCTGCTGCTGGCGGAAATGAAAGAAGCGCAGCACCAGGGTGCCCTGCCCTTCATCCTCCACGGCGACCTTCAGCATCGGCCGGTAGCGCATGCCGCGCTCGACCGCGACCACCCGCCCTTCCACCTGCGCCGGCACGCCGTTGCGCAGGTCTTCGATGCGGGTCAGCCGGGTCCGGTCTTCATAGCGCAGCGGCAGATGAAGCCAGAGATCCTGCAGGGTGGCCAGGCCACGCGCCTGCAGTTTGGCGGCCACGGCCGGACCGACGCCGGCGAGCATCGCCAGGGATGCTTCGCCGGACGGTGACAGGACCGGGGTGACCGCCGCCTTGCGTGCCACGTGGCGGTCAGTCGATGACCATCACCGCGTCGACCTCGAAGTTGGCGCCCTTGGGCAGGCCGGAGACTTCGATGGTGGAACGGGCCGGGTACGGGGCCTGGAAGTAGTCCTGCATGACCGCGTTGACCTTGGCGAACTCACCCAGATCGGTCAGGTACAGGCCCAGACGCACGACCTTGTCCAGCGAGCCACCAGCGGCTTCGGCCACGGCCTTGAGGTTGTCGAAGGCGCGGCGGGCCTGTGCTTCGACGTCGCCGGCGCCGACGATGTCGCCGGTGGCCGGGTCGAGCGGGATCTGGCCGGAGAAGTACACGGTGTTGCCGGCGCGCACGGCCTGCGAGTACGGGCCGATGGCGGCGGGGGCCTTTTCGGTGTTGATGATCTGGCGGGACATGGGTCGCTCCGGTGCTTGGGGGAAAACAGAGCGGTGATTGTACCGGGTGGGGGCGCATCCACGCATGGCGTGGATCTACCGCGCCGCTTCGGTAGTGCCGGCCGCTGGCCGGCAAACCCATGAACGTCGGAAGCACCGCGAAGTTGCCGGCCAGCGGCCGGCACTATCGGGTTCGCATTACTGGCGGCGTACCGACTGCACGACCGACAGGCGGCGCAGGCGGCGCATCACTTCGGCCAGATGGTTGCGGTCGCGCACCTGGATGTTGAACGCCAGCACGGCGGCGTTGAAATCACGGTCCAGGTAGTCCACGCGCTCGATGTTGGAATGGCTCTGCGCGATGGCGGCGGCCAGCTGCGCCAGCACGCCGGTGCCGTTCTCCACTTCCACCACCAGCGAGGTGTCGTAGTCGCCGGAAACGGTGGTGTCCCAGCCGATCGGCACCCAGCGCTCGGGCGACTTGCGCAGCTCGGCCAGGTTCGGGCAGTCCATGCGGTGCACCACGATGCCCTTGCCGGCGGTGTGGTAGCCCATGATCTCGTCGCCCGGAATCGGCTGGCAACAACCGGCGAAGGTGACCACGCCGCGCTCGCTGCCGTTGATCAGGATCTTTTCCTGCGAGTGGTGGCGCGAATGCGGGCCGCCACGCAGTTCGGCGTAGGCCATCAGCGCCTGTGCAGCCTGCGTCGGCATCCAGTTGCCCAGTGCGACCTCGGCCAGCAGCGCCTCCAGGCGCGGGAAGCGGTGCTCGGCCAGGAACGCATCCAGGCGCCCCTTCGGCAGCCGCTCCAGCGACGAATCCATCGCCTCCAGCGCACGGTCGAGCATGCGGTGGCCGAGCTGCACGGCGTCTTCGTGCTCCAGCTGCTTGAGCTGGTGGCGGATGGCGGTGCGCGCCTTGCTGGTAACCACGAATTCCAGCCACTGCGGTTTCGGCGTGGCCGAGCGCGCGGTGATGATCTCCACCGACTGGCCCGACACCAGCTTGGTGCGCAACGGCACCAGCTTCTTGTCCACGCGCGAGGCCACGGCCATGTTGCCGACGTCGGTATGCACGGCGTAGGCGAAGTCCAGCGCGGTGGAATTGCGCGGCAGGGCCAGGATCTTGCCCTTCGGGGTGAACAGGTAGACCTCGTCCGGGAACAGGTCGACCTTGACGTTGTCGAGGAACTCCAGCGAGGAACCGGCGGCACGCTGCGAGTCGATCAGCTCAACGATCCAGGCGTGTGCGCGGCTCTGCGCGCTGTTCGGTGAATCGCCGCCGAACTTGTAGGTCCAGTGCGCGGCCACGCCACGTTCGGCGATCAGGTCCATCTCTTCGGTGCGGATCTGCACTTCGATGGGCGAACCATACGGCCCGAACAGCACCGTATGCAGCGACTGGTAACCGTTGGCCTTGGGAATGGCGATGAAATCGCGGAAACGCCCATCCAGCGGCTTGAACGTGGCATGCACCGAACCCAGCGCGTGGTAGCAGCTGGGCACGCTGCGCACCACCAGGCGGAAGCCGAACACGTCCATCACCTGGTCGAAGGTTTTGTTCTCGTCGCGCATCTTGTTGTAGATGCTCCACGGGGTCTTGATGCGGCTGACCAGGCGGTGCTCGATGCCTTCCTTCGCCAACCGCTGCGACAGCTGCACTTCCACCTGCGCCAGCGCTTCACGGCGGACCACCGGCTGGCTGCGGATGTGCTTTTCCAGGATCGCGTGGCGCCACGGATACAGCGCCTTGAAACCGAGGTTCTGCAGCTCGCTCTTGACCAGGCTCATGCCCAGGCGCTGGGCGATGGGCGCGTAGATCTCCAGCGTCTCGCGGGCGATGCGGCCGCGCGCTTCGCGGCTCTGCGCGCCCAGCGTGCGCATGTTGTGCAGACGGTCGGCCAGCTTGATCATGATCACGCGCAGGTCGCGCGACATCGCCAGCAGCATCTTGCGGAAGCTCTCGGCGGCCGCTTCCTGGCGGTCGCGGAACTTCAGCTTGTCCAGCTTGGTCACGCCGTCGACCAGTTCGGCCACGGCTTCGCCGAACTCGGCAGCCAGCGCTTCACGGGTCAGCGGGGTGTCTTCGATGGTGTCGTGCAGGATCGCGGCGATCAGCGCCTCCACGTCCAGGCCGAGCTCGGCCAGCACCTGGGCCACGGCAACCGGATGGGTGATATAGGGCTCGCCCGACTTGCGCGTCTGCCCGGCGTGTGCGGCGGCTCCGACTTCCCAGGCACGGCGCAACAGCGGCAGCTGTTCCGGCGGCAGGTAATGGGCGGCGCGTTCAAGCTGGAGGACGTAGTCGGGTACGGCGGCAGCGGGGGCTGCGGCGACCTTGGCAGTGGGGCCTGGGTTCATGCCCGAAGCCTATTCCAGCGCGACGTTTACGGCAAATCCTGAATGCGAAACAGCCCGCACGGGGCGGGCTGTTCGGCACATCCAACGATTACGTTGATCGATGCGATCAATCGTCGTTCTTGGACATGTCTTCGTCGGCGACCACTTCCGCGGCAGCCCACTCCAGCGCTTCGCGCTCGGCGCGCTCACGCTCGGCCTTCTCGACTTCGTCGATCAGCGCGTTGTCGATCTTGCGGGCGGCGATTTCGCGCAGCGCCAGCACGGTCGGCTTGTCCTCGGTCTCGCTGTTGTCCAGCGTGGCCTGCACGCCGTTGGCGAGCTGGCGGGCACGCTTGGAAGCCATCATGACCAGTTCGAAACGGTTGTTAACGACTTCCAGGCAATCTTCTACGGTGATGCGGGCCATACGGGCTCCCGGCGACCGGTCGGCCGCTCAGTCGAATGAGGGAAAGGGGACGGAGTGTACTGGCAGGGGCTGGACAAAATCAAGCCAACCCCTACCCGATTCTTTTGGAATCAGTCAGTTGCGCCCGGATCGGGGGTCAACAAGGCTTGGATCAGGCCTGCGTGGCGGACCTTCTGGGCCTCCCGGCGCAGGCGGCTGGCGGTGAAGATGGCGCACAGTTCGTCCACGGCGGTGTCGAACACCTCGTTGACGATGACGTAGTCGAACTCGTTGAAGTGCAGCATCTCGTCACGGGCCGCGCCCAGGCGCTGGGCGATGACGGCCTCGCTGTCCTGGCCGCGCTTGCGCATGCGGTCCTGCAGGGCCTGCTTGGACGGCGGCAGGATGAACACGGTGACCGTGCCCGGCACCAGCTGGCGCACCTGCTGCGCGCCCTGCCAGTCGATCTCCAGCAGCACGTCCTGGCCGGCGGCCAGCTGCGGTTCCACCGACTGGCGGGCAGTACCCTTCCAGTCGCCGTGCACCCAGGCATGCTCGAAGAAGTCGCCGGCGGCGATCATTTCCTCGAACTTTTCCGCAGAGACGAAATGGTAGTGCTGGCCGTTCACCTCACCCGGGCGCATCGCGCGCGAGGTGAAGGAGATCGACAGGGCGATCTGCGGGTCACGCGCCAGGGTGGCATTGACGATGCTGCTCTTGCCGGCGCCGGAAGGGGCGGCAACGATGTACAGCGTGCCGCGCGCAACGGCGTCCGACGGCTTCGACGGGGCGCTCATGCGCGGAACCCAACTGGTTGATTTCGCAAAATTTTTCCTCGGTGTTCCAGATCCGGCGCGGAGGATCGCGCCAGGACGGCGGGGGCTGCGCGGAACATCCTGGAACCAGGCCCGGCAGACGCTTCCCCGGGGGGCGGGCACGCAACTTTACCAGAGCGGCCGCGTTGCGCGCCCGTCCGGCAGGCGCCGGGCCTTGTGCCACATGGGCGTGCGGGGGCCTGTGCTATAACCGGGCCGTACCCAACGACAGCCCGGAGGCCTGCGCCTCCCCGCCATCCCAGGAGAACGGCATGCCATCGATGAGCCGCCGCCAGTTCCTGAAAGTGACCGGGACAACCCTGGTCGGCTCCAGCCTGGCATTGATGGGCTTCGCGCCCGGCATCGCGCTCGCGGAGGTCAGGCAGTACAAGCTGACCCGCGCGACCGAGACCCGCAACACCTGTACGTATTGCTCGGTGGCCTGCGGCATCCTGATGTACAGCCTCGGCGATGGCGCCAAGAACGCCGAGCCGAGCATCTTCCATATCGAGGGCGACCCGGACCACCCGGTCAACCGCGGCACGCTGTGCCCGAAGGGTGCCGGCCTGGCCGACATCATCCACAGCAAGTCGCGCCTGCTCTACCCCGAGTACCGCGCACCGGGCTCGAACGAGTGGAAGCGGCTGAGCTGGGACGATGCGCTGGACCGCATCGCGCGGCTGATGAAGGAAGACCGCGATGCCAACTTCGTGCAGAAGAACGAGGCCGGGCAGACGGTCAACCGCTGGCTGACCACCGGCATGCTCGCCGCCTCGGCGACCAGCAATGAAACCGCGGTGCTGACCCACAAGGTCGTGCGCTCCCTTGGCATGCTTGCATTCGACAACCAGGCACGTGTCTGACACGGCCCGACGGTGGCAGGTCTTGCCCCGACGCTAGGCCGTGGTGCGATGACGAATCACTGGGTCGACATCAAGAATGCCGACCTGATCCTGATCATGGGTGGCAATGCCGCCGAGGCACACCCGTGCGGGTTCAAATGGGTGACCGAGGCCAAGGCACACAACAAGGCCCGGCTGATCGTGGTCGATCCGCGCTTCAACCGCTCGGCCGCGGTGGCCGACGTGTACGCGCCGATCCGTACCGGCACCGACATCGTGTTCCTGGGCGGTCTGATCAACTACCTGTTGACCGAGGACCGCATCCAGCACGAGTACGTGCTGAACTACACCGACATGTCGTTCCTGGTGAAGGACGAATTCGCCTTCAAGGACGGCCTGTATTCGGGCTACAACGAGGAGAAGCGCAGCTACGACCGTTCCAGCTGGGACTACGCCTACGGTGACGATGGCTTCGTGCGCAGCGACCCGACGCTGAAGGACCCGCGCTGCGTCTACAACCTGCTCAAGCAGCACTACGCGCGCTACACCGTGGAGATGGTCGAACGCATCTGCGGCACGCCCGCCGACAGCATCCGCCAGGTCTGGGACATGATCGCGTCCACCGCCGGCAAGGACAAGGCGATGACCATCCTGTACGCGCTGGGCTGGACGCAGCATTCGATCGGTGCGCAGAACGTGCGTGCCGGCACCATGGTGCAGCTGCTGCTGGGCAACATCGGCGTGGCCGGTGGTGGCATGAACGCCTTGCGCGGGCATTCCAACATCCAGGGCCTGACCGACATCGGCCTGATGTCCGACCTGCTGCCCGGCTACCTGACGCTGCCGAAACAGGACGAGCAGGACTACGACGCCTACATCGCCAAGCGCACGCAGAAGCCGCTGCGCGCCAACCAGATGTCGTTCTGGCAGAACTACCCGAAGTTCCACGTCAGCCTGATGAAGTCGTGGTGGGGCGACGCCGCTACCGCCGACAACAACTGGTGCTTCGACCATCTGCCCAAGCTCGACAAGCCGTACGACATGCTGCAGGCGTACGAGCTGATGAACGAGGGCAAGATCCACGGCTACATCTGCCAGGGCTTCAACCCGCTGGCCTCGGCGCCGAACAAGGGCAAGCTGATCAGCGCGTTCTCCAAGCTGAAGTTCATGGTCAGCATGGACCCGCTGGAAACCGAGACCATCGCGTTCTGGCAGAACCATGGCGCGCTGAACGACGTTGACCCGAGCACGATCCAGACCGAAGTATTCCGCCTGCCGACCACTTCCTTCGCCGAGGAAAACGGCGCGGTGGTGAACTCCTCGCGCTGGCTGCAATGGCACTGGAAGGGGGCCAACCCGCCGGGCGAAGCGCGCAGCGACATCGAGATCATGTCCGAGCTGTTCCATCGCATCAAAGCGATGTACGAGAAGGACGGCGGTGCGTGGTGGGAGCCGGTGCGCGACCTGGCCTGGAAGTACTCCAACCCGGAACTGCCGACGCCGGAAGAACTGGCGATGGAATACAACGGCAAGGCACTGGCCGACGTGTTCGATCCGAAGGACCCGACCAAGCTGGTGCGCAAGGCCGGCGAGCAGCTGGCGGCGTTCGGCGACCTGCGCGACGACGGCAGCACGTCCTCCGGCTGCTGGATCTACATCGGCGCCTGGGGCCCGACCGGCAACATGATGGCGCGACGTGACAACAGCGACCCCACCGGCATCGGCAACACGCTGGGCTGGGCCTGGGCGTGGCCGGCCAATCGCCGGGTGATGTACAACCGCGCCTCGTGCGACGTGGCCGGCCAGCCGTTCGATCCGCCGCGCACGCTGCTGGCCTGGAACGGCAAGAACTGGGGCAGCGTGGACGTGCCGGACTTCAAGGCCGATGAAGATCCCGCCGGGGGCATGGGCCCGTTCATCATGAACCCGGAAGGCATCGCCCGCTTCTTCGCCAAGGCTGGCATGGCCGAGGGCCCGTTCCCGGAGCACTACGAACCGTTCGATACCCCGCTGCGCAGCAATCCGCTCAGCCCGGGGCAGGCACTGACGCTGAACAACCCGGCGGCACGCGTGTTCGCCAGCGATCGCGCACAGATCGGTTCGCCGGACGAGTTCCCGCATGTGGCCACCACCTACCGCCTGACCGAGCATTTCCACTTCTGGACCAAGCACGGCAAGCTCAATGCCATCATCCAGCCCGAGCAGTTCGTCGAGATCGGCGCGGCCCTGGCCGACGAGCTGGGCATCAACAACGGCAGCCGCGTGCGGGTCAGTTCCAAGCGTGGCCACATCGAAGCGGTGGCGATGGTGACCAAGCGCATCAAGGCCCTGCAGATTGATGGCAGAACCGTGCACCAGGTGGGCGTGCCGATCCACTGGGGTTTCCTCGGTGCGGCCAAGCCCGGATACATCGCCAATACGCTGACCAACGCCATCGGTGACGGCAACTCGCAGACGCCCGAATCGAAGTGCATCCTGGTCAAGGTCGAGAAGGTGTAGGAGACACGCCATGTCACTGCAATCCCTGGACATCATCCGCCGCTCGGCCACCACCACGCCCTCGCCGGAGGCGCGTGGCGCGCACACCGGCCAGGTCGCCAAGCTGATCGATGTGAGCAAGTGCATCGGCTGCAAGGCCTGCCAGGTCGCCTGCATGGAGTGGAATGATCTGCGCGACGAGGTCGGCAGCTGCGTTGGCAGCTACGACAACCCGCCCGACCTGAGCGAACAGTCGTGGACGGTGATGAAGTTCCGCGAGTACGAGGACGAGAAGGGCAAGCTGGAGTGGCTGATCCGCAAGGAAGGCTGCATGCACTGCAGCGATCCGGGCTGCCTGAAGGCCTGCCCGTCGCCGGGCGCGATCATCCAGTACGCCAACGGCATCGTCGACTTCCAGGAAGAGAACTGCATCGGCTGCGGCTACTGCGTGACCGGTTGCCCGTTCGACGTGCCGCGCATCTCCAAGAAGGACCACAAGGCCTACAAGTGCACGCTGTGCTCGGACCGGGTGGCGGTGGGCCAGGAACCGGCCTGCGTGAAGACCTGCCCGACCGGCGCGATCACCTTCGGCAGCAAGCAGGCAATGACCGAGCATGCCGCCGGCCGCGTGGAAGACCTGAAATCGCGCGGCTACGAGAACGCCGGCCTGTACGACCCGCAGGGTGTGGGCGGCACCCATGTGATGTACGTGCTGCAGCACGTGGACAAGCCGGAACTGTATGCCGACCTGCCGAAGGACCCGCGCATCAGCCCGATGGTGGAGGTGTGGAAGGGCGTGGCCAAGCCGCTGGGCGTGCTGGCGATTGCCGCTACCGCCTTCGCCGGCTTCCTGCATTACATCGGCATCGGCCGCAACACGGTCAATGACGAGGAAGAAGAGGAAGCCGAGCACGAGGCGAAGAAGATCGAAGAGGAGCAGCGGCCATGAAGTACGCCCCGCACCCGCGGCAGATCATCCGCTACCGCGCGCCGACCCGCATCAATCACTGGATTGTGGCGATCTGCTTCGTGTTGACCGCGTTGTCCGGGCTGGCGTTGTTCCACCCTGCCCTGTTCCCGCTGACCCAGTTGTTTGGCGGTGGGCCATGGACGCGCATCCTGCACCCGTTCATCGGCCTGGCCATGGTGGTGGGCTTTGCGCTGCTGGCGTTCCGCATGTGGCGCGACAATCTGCCGACCGCCGACGATGGCAAGTGGATGCGCGGCATGCGCGATGTACTGCGCAACGAGGACGAGAAGCTGCCACCGGTGGGTCGCTTCAATGCCGGCCAGAAGCTGCTGTTCTGGGCGATCATCGGTTGCCTGTCGGCGCTGCTGCTGACCGGCTTCGTGATCTGGCGGCAGTACTTCAGCCACTTCTTCCCGATCGGGGTGATCCGCTTCGCGATGCTGGCCCATGCGCTGTTCGGCTGGGTGCTGGTGTGCGCGATCGTGGTGCACATCTATGCAGCGATCTGGATCAAGGGCTCGGTGCGGGCGATGACCCAGGGCAAGGTGACCTACGGGTGGGCGTACAAGCATCACCGGCAGTGGTTCCGGGACATCCTGCGCGGACGGCGGGAAGAGGGGTAGCGGCAGGGCCTGCGGCCCTGCACCCGCTGGATCAACGTCAACATCAACGTCAAGAGCGGGTTTCCTGAGGGATGGCGCGGTGGGTCCGGTCGCGGGGGCCACTGCAAGTACGTCCATGTAAGCTCGGTCGCCGCTTGCTCGTGTGCGCAGTCCTGCGCACACGGCAAGACCGGGGTTGGGCGTCCTGCCCAACCCGCCCGAGGCATGCCTCGGGCCCATGCGGCTCACGCCCCCGCAACCGGACCCACCCCGCCTTCAACAGAGTTCTGCGATCTGTCGGGACGGCGTTCTGCGTTGCTGTTGGTGGGTGTCGACCTTGGTCGACACGATGAACACGGCAACAACCGATGGGGTCAGATCCGTTTTCCTATGGAAAACGGATCTGACCCCAACCATTTCAAATGGCCAGCTGTGCGCTGGACGCCGGCGCTGACAACGGCGAGGATGGAGCCTGGTTCTTCTGGCTGGCCCTGCATGGCGCAACGCATCCTTGAACCCGGTGAGATCGAGACGCTGGCCTCGCGCGATGTGCCGCGCATCATCCTGCCCGATACCGCGTCGCTGTTTGCCGGACGTGCGGACCGCCTGCGCAGTCTGGCTGCACACAGTGCCATCGGTGGTTACCTGCAGCTGCTGGCGGCGTTGGCCGATGCGCAGCAGGCGCTGCTGGAGGATCTGACACCGCAGCAACGCGAGGAACTTCAGGCACAGGCGCGTGCACAGCAGTCGAGTGCGGCGGCCGGCGCCGGGATGCCGTTGCGGCCGGCCAACACACTTCAGCTGGATGGCTGTTGGCGCGGCTGGCTGCGCACGCTATGCCAGCACTGCGCTGAAGAAGCCGGCCTGCCGGCGGAAACCCGCCAGGAACTGCAGCGCGTTGCTGCTGCCGATGACGGGTGGCTGGATGCGCAGGCGCATGCGGTGCTGGAGCGTGATGACGCGCCGTCGGTGGATGCGGTGGCTGCGCTGCTGGTGATGAACGCGCTGCAGGTCTACTGGGCGGTGCTGGCGGACAGCTTCCGCCCCACCGAGCTGAAGCCGCTGGCCGATGCACCGGGGCTGTGCCCGCTGTGCGGCACCCTGCCGGTGGTCAGCGTGGTGCAGGCGCGGCCGCCCTATGCCTCCTACCGCTACCTGTCGTGCTCGCTGTGTGCCTGCCAGTGGCACTACGTACGCGTGCAGTGCAGCCAGTGTGGTGCCGCCGGCAAGGACATCGCCTATCGCGCCCTGGCCGATGTGGACGGCGACAGCGGCGAGGCGGTGCGCGAGAGCGCGGTCCGTGCCGAGACCTGCGACCACTGCCACAGCTACCGCAAGATCCTGTATCTGGAAAAAGACCCGTCGCTGGAGCCGGTGGCCGACGACCTCGGCACGCTAGCGCTGGACCTGCTGCTGGGCGAGGAAGGGTATGCGCGCGCCAGCCAGAATCCGCTGCTGTGGCAATCCGACGGCGAGTGAGGCGATGACAGCCGCGTCCCCCACCCCGGCATCGGCCGCTGCCCTGCCCTCGCTGGACCGGTTGCTGCGTCTGCCTGCCTTGGCAGCACTGATCGAGGGCCACGGCCGCAGCCGTATCACCCAGCTGCTGCGTTCGCACCTGCAGGTGCTGCGCGACCGTATCAGCGTCGGCCAGCTCTCGGCCACGCAGCTGCAGGAAGCGGTTGACGGCCCGGCGCTGGTGGCAGCAGTCGAGGCCGCACTGGCCGCTGACGCACGGCAGGATCTGCAGCCGATGTTCAACCTGACCGGCACCGTGCTGCACACCAACCTCGGCCGCGCCTTGCTGCCCGATGCCGCCGTGCATGCCGTCACCCGCGCGATGACCGCGCCGGTTGACCTGGAATTCGACATCAGCCGCGGCCGCCGCGGCGATCGCGATGCCCGGGTGCGGGCATTGATCTGCGAGCTGACCGGCGCCGAAGCCGCCACCGTGGTCAACAACAATGCCGCGGCGGTCCTGCTGCTGCTCAACAGCCTGGCCAACCGCCGCGAGGTGGTGGTGTCGCGCGGCGAACTCGTGGAGATCGGCGGTGCCTTCCGCATTCCCGATGTGATGCGCAGTGCCGGCGCGCGGCTGCGGGAAGTGGGCACCACCAACCGCACCCACCCGGCCGACTTCGCCAATGCCATCGGCGCGCGCACCGCGCTGCTGATGGAGGTACACGCCAGCAACTATGCGATCACCGGCTTCACTGCCAAGGTCGACACCGCAGCGATGGCAACGATCGCGCACGAGCACGGCCTGCCGCTGGTGGTGGACCTGGGCAGTGGCAGCCTGTGCGATCTGGCGGCCTTCCGCCTGCCGCACGAGCCCACCGTGCAGGAAACGCTGGCGACCGGCGCCGATCTGGTGTCATTCAGTGGCGACAAGCTGCTGGGTGGTCCGCAGGCCGGCATCATCGCCGGCCGCGCCGACCTTATCGCGCGGATCAACCGCAACCCGCTGAAGCGGGCACTGCGCATGGACAAGATGGGCCTGGCCGCACTGGAAGCGGTGCTGGCCCTGTACCGCGAGCCGGAGCTGCTGGCACAGCGGCTGCCGACCCTGCGCACCCTGTCACGCACGCAGGAGGACATCGATGTGCAGGCCCAGCGCCTGCTGCAGCCGATGCGTTCCGTGCTCGCGGCCGACTACGATCTTGAACGGTCACCAATGCAGAGCCAGATCGGCAGCGGCGCCCAGCCACAGGCGCAGCTGGCCAGCGCCGGACTGCGCATTACCAGCGCGCGCCGTGGCGGACTGGATCGCCTGGCCAAGCGCTTGCGTCAGCTGCCGCGACCCGTGCTGGGCCGCATTACCGATGACGCGCTGTGGCTGGACCTGCGCTGCCTGGAACCGGCCGACGAAGCCGACTTCCTCGCCCAGTGGAGCACGCTGCAGGCATGATCGTCGGCACCGCCGGGCATATCGACCATGGCAAAACCAGCCTGGTACGCGCACTGACCGGCATCGAAACCGATCGCCTGCAGGAAGAGCGAACGCGCGGTATATCGATCGAACTGGGCTACGCCTATGTCCCGGTGGAAAGCAGGGACGCCGAAGGCCCGGCTGCGACGCTGGGTTTCGTCGACGTGCCAGGCCATGAGCGCTTCGTGCACACGATGGTGGCCGGCGCCACGGGTATCGATGTCGCCCTGCTGGTGATCGCTGCCGACGACGGCGTGATGCCACAGACCCGCGAGCATCTGGCCATCCTGCAGCTGCTGGACGTGGATCGTGGTGCGGTGGCGCTGACCAAGATCGACCGTGTGGATGCGGCACGCCTCGCCCGGGTCGAGATCGAGATTGCCGCGCTGCTGGCCGCGACACCGCTGCAGGATTCTCCTCTGTTCGCCTGCAACAGCACCGCACCCGACGATGCCGGCATCAGCGCACTGCGTACCCAGCTGCACGCATGGGCGGCGGACGACGCCAGCACACGCCAGGCCGAGCTGCGCAGCGAACTGTTCCGCATGCCGGTGGACCGCGTGTTCTCGCTGGCCGGCCACGGCACGCTGGTGACCGGCGCGGTGCATGGCGGCATCGCCGCGGTGGGTGAGCATCTGCAGCTGATGCCGGCCGCCACCGACGTGCGCGTGCGCAGCATCCATGCGCAGAACCAGGCCAGCGAGCACGCGATGGCTGGGCAACGCTGCGCGCTGAACCTGGCCGCCATCGCCCGCGACGACATCCGCCGTGGCGACTGGATTGCCGATCCACGCGCGCTGCTGGCCACTACCCGCGTCGACGTGCGCCTGCGGCTGTCCGCGTTGGCCGCACCGTTGCGCGACTGGGCACCGCTGCATATTCACTGGGGCACGACGCACCGGCAGGCCCATGTAGTACTGCTGGAAGACCACGACCACGGCGATGGTCAGTTGGTGCAGCTGGTGTTCGATGCACCAGTCTGCGCGATGTGTGGCGATCGTTTCATCGCCCGTGATTCAGCGGCCACCCACACACTGGGCGGTGGCGTCGTGCTCGATCCGGATCCTCCGCAGCGGCGTCGGCGCAGTCCTGCACGACTGGCCTGGCTGGAGGCACTGGAGCAGCTGGCGGCCGGTGCCGGTGTTGTCCCGCTGCTGCAGCAGGCACCTGCCGGCATTCCCCTCACCGCGTTGCAACGCTATTGCCGACGCGCTGCCGACCGCATCGACCTGCCCGAGGACGCGCGACGCATCGCGACCCGCGATGACGCGGTGATCATCCTCGCCTCGCACTGGCAGGCGCTGCGCGAGCAGGTGATCGCCTCGCTGCGCGGCTGGCATGAACGACGCCCGGACGAACCCGGCGTCGACAGCGGACGCCTGCAGCGCAGCACCCTGCCCATGCTGGCGAGCGACCTGTGGAATGCGCTGCTGCAGGATCTGCTGGCCGATGGCACGCTGCAGCGCGTGGGCGCGTGGTGGCGCCTGCCCGGCCATGACCATGCACCGCCGGAACGCGAACGCCTTCTGCTGGAACGCGTGCTGCCGCAACTGCATGCCGGTGGCTTCGATCCACCGTGGGTGCGCACCCTGGCCGCCGACGCCGGACTGGCCGAAGACGAGGTCCGCGCGGTCCTGCGCCGCGCCGCCGCACGTGGTGAAATGTTCCAGGTGATACCGGACTTGTTCTATTCACCCGCGCGCATTGGGGAACTCGCTGCTATCGTCGCGCAGCTGTCACAGGCCAGCGGCACGGTGGATGCAGCGGCGTTCCGCGATGCCATCGGCCTGGGCCGCAAACGCAGCATCCAGATCTTGGAGTTCTTCAATCGCGTTGGCTACACTCGACGCGTGGGTGACCGGCATCGGCCGCGCGGCGACCTGCAGTGGAACGCAGCCCGCGACTGAGCCCACCGGTACCGCCATACTTTCGGAAGGCATGCGCATCCGGGCATGCGGCTGGGCTTCAAACCCAGTAGGGGGCGTCGATCGTTCCCTGGTAGGTTCGACTCCTGCTGCCTTCCGCCATTCGTGTTTCCGCAGGAGATGTCGGCATGGCCACGCACGCGCAGCCCCCCGCCCCCTCAACGGCCGATGCCCCGCAACGACTGACGTCTCTCGCGCATGGCGGTGGCTGCGGCTGCAAGATCGCGCCGGGTGTGCTGACCGAACTGCTGCGCGGGGTTCCGGCACTTCCCGCACCGGTCGAACTGCTGGTCGGCCGCGAGACCAGCGACGACGCCGCGGTGTATCGCCTCGATGACCGGCAGGCGATCGTCGCCACCACCGACTTCTTCATGCCGATTGTCGACGACCCGTTCGACTTCGGCCGCATCGCCGCCACCAATGCGCTGTCGGACCTGTACGCGATGGGCGCGCGCCCGCTGTTCGCACTGGCCATCGTCGGCATGCCGATCAACAGCCTGCCGCAGGACACCATCCGCGGCATCCTGCAGGGTGGCGAACGCGCCTGTGCTGATGCCGGCATCGTGGTGGCTGGTGGCCACAGCATCGATTCGGTGGAACCCATCTACGGCCTGGCCGCGATCGGTGTGCTCGACCCGCAACGGCTCAAGCGCAATGCCGATGCCCGCGCCGGTGACGTGCTGGTGCTGGGCAAGCCGTTGGGCGTGGGCGTGTATTCGTCGGCGCTGAAGAAAGAAGTGCTGGATGCCGAGGGCTACCGGCAGATGGTCGAGTCGACCACCCGCCTGAACAGCGTGGGCCTGCCCCTTGCCGCGTTGGACGGCGTGCATGCCATGACCGACGTCACCGGCTTCGGCCTGCTCGGCCACCTGCTGGAAGTGTGCCGCGCCAGTGGCGTGGCCGCCGAGGTGGACAGTGCACAGGTGCCGCTGCTGCCGCAGACCTTGGACCTGCTGCAACGCGGCTGCGTAACCGGCGCCTCCAACCGCAACTGGGCCTCGTATGGCGCCGAGGTGCGCTTCGCCGAGGGCTTGGCCGCCCACTGGCAGCCACTGCTGACCGACCCGCAGACCAGCGGCGGCCTGCTGGTGTCCTGTGCGCCGGAAGCGTTGGATGCGGTGCTGGCCTGCTTCAACGATGCGGGGTTCGGCCAGGCGGCCGTGCTGGGGCGCTTGAGCGAGGGAGCGGCGGGCGTCAGGGTGGTTTGAGATGTGAAGGTTTGCCAACGTACCGTTTCCGGGCACTTGAATTATGTCCAAAATATTGGACACTCAGGCCATGAACCTGATCGACATCGGCAAGGCGGTTCGTGCCCGCCGTGAGCAGCTTGGCCTGTCGCAAGGCCAACTGGCTCACCTCAGCGGTCTTTCCCGGCAGACCGTGGTCGGCCTGGAAGGGGGCACCCTGAGCGACCTGGGCGTCAATCGTGTCGGCCAGTTGTTGTCCGTGCTCGGCCTGGATGTTCCGGCACCCACTACCGAAAACCGGCAGCGCAAACAAGGCCTGAAAATGGCCGCACGAACCGCGAACGTGAGCTACGCGAGCGAACTGACGGCTGGCGAGTTGGCCCGCGTGCTGGTCAGCGGGGAAGTTCCTGCCACCTACGCAGCGCAGATGGCGCACCTGCTGGATGAAGCCCCTCCCTCCATGATGGTGATGGCAGTCGAGGAAGCTGCAATCGGCGCGCAGCTGCCGCCACGGCGCATCTGGCGCAACGTGGCGAAGATGGCCAACACACTTTCTGCCCATCGCAAGGACCTGTGGTTGTGAACCGCAAACTGCCGGCCGGCGCCTGGCAGACGCTGCTGCCTCGGGCGCTTGTCCTCATCGGGGAGATCCGGCGCCACGGCGGCATCACCGATCCGTTCTGGACGTTGGGCGGCGGAACGGTACTGATGTTTCGACATCGGCACCGACTCAGCAAGGACATCGACATCTTCGTGCCGAATCCCCAGTATCTGGGATTCGTTACTCCCCGCTTGAGCGATGTGGCCGCGAGCCTTACCGGCGACTACAGCGAAGATCCCAGCGCATGGGTCAAGCTGCAGTTCGAGGAAGGCGAGGTGGATTTCGTCGCGGCCCCCAATCTTCTCGATGATGCCTGGGAGGAATGGACGATCGATGGTCAGCGCATACGGGTGGAAACGTCGGCGGAAATCATCGCCAAGAAAATGTTCCATCGCGGGCATCGAACAACCGCCCGAGACCTGTTCGATCTTGCGCTGGTCATCGAACGCGAGCCGGACGCGCTGGCGGCCGCCGCGCACGCGCTGGTCCGCCATCGATCAACGTTTCTTGATCAGATCCGCAATCCCCATCCGACATTGAATATTGCGTTCAACGCCATCGACACGCTGGACTACACGCCAGGCTTCGATCACTGCGTCGCGATAGCCGGGGACTGCCTGGAAGGACTGTGATCCCCCCAGGCGATTGCGCAGAACATCACTCGATGTTCTGCACCTGTTCGCGGATCTGGTCGATCAGCACCTTCAGCTCCACCGCGGCATTGGACGTACGGCTGTCCACCGACTTCGAGCCCAGCGTATTGGCTTCGCGGTTGAACTCCTGCAGCAGGAAGTCCAGGCGGCGACCGACCGGCTCGCGCTGCTTGAGCACGCGGCGGATCTCGACGATGTGGCTGCCGAGGCGGTCCAGCTCTTCATCCACGTCCAGCTTCTGCAGCCACAGCACCAGTTCCTGCTCGGCGCGGCCGGGGTCGACCGGGTGCGGCAGGTCGGCCAGGCGTGCGGCCAGCTTGGTGCGCTGGCCGTCGCGAATGGCCGGAATCAGCGTACGCACTTCGGTGGCGATGCGTTCGATGCCGTCCACGCGCTCGCTGATGGCCGCAGCCAACTTGCCGCCTTCGCGCTCACGGGCCTCGACGAAGCCATCCAGCACCTGATCCAGCAGCGCCAGCGCCTCGACCTGCAGGGCGGCGGCGTCGGTGGCCTCGCCACGGGTCACGCCCGGCAGCTGCAGCAGGTCGGTGAAGCTGACCTGCAGGTTGGGGAAATCGGAGGTCAGGCGGTGCGCCAGGCGGCCCAGCTGGCCCAGCAGGGCCTCGTCCACCTGCAGGTTGGCGGCCGCTTCCGGCGCGCGCAGGCGCATCACCAGATCCAGCTTGCCACGACTCAGGCGCGCGGCGATGCGCTCGCGCAGCTGCGGTTCGAGCGCCCGCAGTTCCTCGGGCAGGCGGGTGCCGACCTCCAGGAAACGGTGGTTGACCGAGCGCAGCTCGCAGCCCAGCGTGCCCCACGGGGTGACCCGCTCGCCGCCGGCATAGGCGGTCATGCTTCGAATCATGGATTGTGTCCGGTGCGTGCAAAGGGGGAATGGTACCCTAGCGCCCTCACCAGAGCCCCCTTGCCCGCCCCGTGAAGGCCGCGGGCGTGGCGGCGTACTCCCTCGCCATTACGGAACCCGCACCATGTCCGATTCCCGCCCCAGCGGCCGCCAGCCCGACCAGCTCCGCCCGGTCGTCATCCAACGCGGCTTCACCCGCCACGCCGAAGGTTCGGTGCTGGTGTGCTTCGGTGAAACCCGTGTGCTGTGCACCGCCAGCGTCGAGAACCGCGTGCCGGGCTTCCTGCGCGGCAAGGGCGAAGGCTGGGTGACCGCCGAATACGGCATGCTGCCGCGCGCCACCCACACCCGCAGCGACCGTGAAGCGGCCCGTGGCAAGCAGGGCGGCCGCACGCTGGAGATCCAGCGCCTGATCGGCCGCAGCCTGCGCGCGTGCGTGGACCGCAACGCGCTGGGCGAACGCACCATCACCCTCGACTGCGACGTGCTGCAGGCCGACGGCGGCACCCGCACCGCCGCCATCACCGGCGCCTACGTGGCCCTGGTCGATGCGGTGAATGTGCTGATGAAGCGCGGCGACATCAAGCGCAACCCGATCCTGGGCGCGGTGGCAGCGGTGTCGGTGGGCGTCTACCGCGGCACCCCGGTGCTGGACCTGGACTACGCCGAAGACAGCGACTGCGACACCGACATGAACGTGGTGATGAACGACGGCGGTGGCTTCATCGAGCTGCAGGGCACCGCCGAAGGCCATGCCTTCCGCCGCGATGAACTGGACGCGCTGCTGGGCCTGGCCGAGAAGGGCGTGCGCGAGCTGCTGGACGCACAGCAGGCGGCGCTTTCGGCATGAACCGGCGCATCGCCCTGACCACCCTGGTGGTGGCCGACTACGACGAAGCCATCGCCTGGTACACCGGCAAGCTCGGCTTCGCGCTGCTGGAGGACATCGACCAGGGCCACAAGCGCTGGGTGGTGGTGGGCCCGACCGACGGCAGTGCCGCCGCCCTGCTGCTGGCCCGTGCCAGCGACGAGGAACAGCGCAGCCGCATCGGCAACCAGACCGGTGGCCGCGTCGCCTTCTTCCTCAACACCGATGACTTCCACCGCGACCACGCGGCGATGCTGGCCGCCGGGGTCGAGTTCCTGGAAGCGCCGCGCGAAGAACCCTATGCAACGGTCGCGGTGTTCCGCGATTTGTATGGCAACACCTGGGACCTGCTGGAGCCCCGTCAATGAAGAAACTGGTACTGGCCAGCCACAACGCCGGCAAGCTGGTGGAGATGCAGGAGATCCTCGCCGACCTGCCGCTGCAGATCACCTCGGCCGCCGAGCTGGGCCTGGGCGACGTGGAAGAGACCGGCCTGACCTTCGTCGAGAACGCGCTGCTGAAGGCGCGCGCGGCCTGCGAAGCGACCGGCCTGCCGGCGCTGGCCGATGATTCCGGCCTGATCGTCGATGCCCTCGGCGGTGCGCCGGGCCTTTACAGCGCGCGCTATGCCGGCCACCCGACCAATGCCGCGGCCAACAACGCCAAGCTGCTGGAGGCGATGGCCGACGTTCCCGATGGCCAGCGCGGCGCCCGCTTCTATGCGGTGATCGTGCTGCTGCGTCACGCCACCGACCCGCAGCCGCTGATCTGCGAAGGTCGCTGGGAGGGCCAGATCATCCGCGAACTGCGCGGCACGAATGGTTTCGGCTACAACCCGGTGTTCCTGGATACCACCCACGGCCTGACCGCCGCGGAGATGGAGCCGGCCCTGAAAAACGCCATCAGCCACCGTGCCATTGCCCTGCAACAGCTCAAGCAGCAGCTGGCGACGCTGTACTGACGCCACCCGATCGAACCAGGGAAGCTGGCCAGCGGCCGGCACTACCGATGAAGCCCATGCCGCACGTCCACGACCACTGCAACCACCTGCCCGGCGAAGCCTGCTCCGCTGACCACGACAGCCCGCCGCGACTGGTGCCACCCCCGCTGTCGCTGTACGTGCACCTGCCGTGGTGCGTGCGCAAATGCCCGTACTGCGATTTCAATTCGCACCAGGCCAAGGGCGAGCTGCCGTTCGATGCCTACATCGATGCGCTGCTGCGCGACCTCGACCAGGACCTGCCGCTGGTCTGGGGCCGGGTGGTGCACAGCGTGTTCTTCGGTGGCGGCACGCCCAGCCTGTTCCCGCCGGAAGCAATCGACCGTTTCCTGCAACAGGCCAGCGCACGCCTGCGTTTCGCGCCCAATGCCGAAATCACCCTGGAAACCAACCCGGGCACCGCCGAGCATGGCCGCTTCGACCGCTATCGCGCGGCCGGCGTCAATCGCCTCAGCTTCGGTATCCAGAGTTTCGACGATGCGATGCTCAAGCGCCTGGGCCGCATCCACGACAGTGGCGAAGCCGAGCGCGCGGTGAAGATGGCGCAGGACGCGGGTTACGACAACTTCAACATCGACCTGATGTACGCGCTGCCGGAACAGACCCTGGCCGGTGCCGAGGCTGATCTGGAACGCGCGTTCGCGCTGCAGCCGCCACACATCTCGCACTACCAGCTGACCCTGGAACCGAACACGGTGTTCTTCGCGCGGCCGCCGCAGGGCATTCCCGATGAAGACAACGCCTGGGACATGCAGGAACACTGCCAGGCGCTGCTGGCGCAGGCCGGTTTCGGCCAGTACGAGGTGAGCGCCTACGCACGCGCTGGCCGGCAGAGCGCGCACAACCTGAACTACTGGCGCTTCGGCGATTACCTGGGCATCGGTGCCGGCGCGCACGGCAAGATCAGCTCGGGCGCCGAGGAACACGTGCTGCGACGCTGGAAGCTGAAGCATCCGCAGGCTTATCTGGACAGCGCGGGCACCCCGGCCTCGTTCGGGGGTGACGATGTGATCGCGCCTGAGCGCCTGCCCTTCGAGTACATGCTGAATCTGCTGCGCCTGCACGAAGGCTTCGGCCTGCGCGATTTCGAGTCGCGTACCGGGCTGTCGCGCAGCGTGCTGGATGCACCGCTGGCCGAGGCCGTGCAGCGCGGCTGGCTGGACGTGACCGATGGCCATGTGCAGCCGACCGAACTGGGCCGCCGTTTCACCAACGATGTGGTGAGCCTGTTCCTGGAGGAGTGATCCTCGCCTGACAGGGGGTAGTGCCGGCCGCTGGCCGGCAGCTCGATCGGCGCGGATTGCCGGCCAGCGGCCGGCACTACCGTTCATCGGTCTGGCCATGCCTGGCGAACGGGATGCACATTCGCCCTAAAGTAGCGCCGACAGCGGCCGACACGGTAGATTCACCAGATCGATCCGCGGGAATCCGGATACCGCCTGCCGATGTCAGCTGTCTTTTCCATCACTCCTGCCGACAAGAACCGCCTGGCCGCCAGCGACCTGCCACCGCGGGTACGTGAGCTGCTGGGCGCGCTGATCGGCCTGTGCCGGCAGACGCTGGCCGCGCCCCTGATCCTGACTGTCGAAGCGCTGGAGCAGACCCTGCTGCACGACGCCGATCGCGCACGCAATCCGCAGCAGCAGGCCGAGCTGATGGCCCAGCGTGGACAGCTGCACGCCTTCGCCGGCCACTTCGCCGACCGCATGCTTGATGCCGTTGCCGACGCCCTCGCACGGTTGCGCGATCCGGCCAACGGTGTCAGCACCAGTGCTACGCCGCCAGCGCTGCCGGGCATGCTCGGGCTGTCGCTGGTTGATGAGCACGAAGTGGATCGCGACCTGCTGCTGACCGAGATGGTGCGGCGCGAAACCCTGCGTTCAACCAACACACTGAACCTGCTGGGCCAACGCCTGGGGGTACTGGCGGCGGCGCCGGCCTTCGAGGCCGACACCCTGCCGCTGGCGCCGCAGGCACTGTGCGCGATGGTGCGCCGGATTGCCGAACAGGACGCGCTGAGCGTCGAGGTACAGCTGGCGCTGTATCGCAGTTTCGAACGACAGGTGCTGGAACGGCTGGGCGATATCCTTGACCGTGCCAATGCGCTGCTGGCCCAGTCCGGCGTACTGCCGGGGCTGGTCTACACCCCCTACCTGGCACGCTCGTCGAGCACGCGTCGGATCATCACCCAGTCGGTGGGTGGTGGCCGCACCACGCAGCCGGCCAAGCGCAGCGCGGCCCCCCTGACCGGCTGGAACGGTTCGGCACCGGCCGGCTCCTGGTCCAGCCTGGTACAGGACGCCTTCCACGAGGGTGGCGCAGCCGGCCCCGCCACGCCGGGCGTGACCACATCCACCGGCAGTGCTTTGCATGAGCTGCTGCAGCAGGCCCGGCACGCCAACCCTGCCCCGGCGGACAGCGGCGCAGTACCCAGTGCGGCAGTCGACGCGGTACTCGCGCGTCTGCAGGCTCAGTCCAGCGCGGCAACCGGCGTGGCCGACCTGCAGGCGGCCGTGGTCGCGCAGCTGCGCAGCGAGCATGGTGCGCAGGCCCAGCTGGGCAGTCACGACCGGGACAACCTGGACCTGCTGCGCATGCTGATGCAGCAGGTGCAACAGCAGCAACGTCCCGATCCGGTGCCGGCCGCCCTGCTGGCCCGCCTGCAGGTGCCCCTGGCACGCGCGGCCATGGCCGACCCGGGCTTCTTCGTACGCGACGAACATCCCGCGCGTGAGCTGCTCAACCAGATCGCCGAAGTCGGCGCCAACTGGCTGGGCGACGACGATGTCGACCCGCAGCTGCTGCAGCGCATGGCGCAGAGCGTGCAGGGCCTGCTGGGGCAGGATGCGCGCGCACCGGAGGCCTTTGCCGCCGCCAACGAAGACGTGCAGCAGCACCAGCGCGCGGCGGCCCATCGTGCCGAACTGGCCGAGCGCCGCCACGTGGAGGCCGCGCGCGGCAAGGAACGATTGGAACTGGCCCGTCGCCAGGCCACCGCACAGATCGACCAGTGCTGCGACACGCAGTCGCCACCGCGCTTCGTGCAGACCCTGTTGCGCCAGGCCTGGGCCGATGCACTGACCCTCACCCGCCTGCGCCATGGCGATGATTCACCACAGTGGCAGGAACGCCTGCAACAGACCGAGCGCATCGCTGCCATCACCGCACAGGCCATCGACGCCCCCGGCGGCACCGATACCGCGTTGGCAGCGGACGTGGAGGCCGCACTGCTGCAGGTCGGCTACCACGCCGAGGAAGCCGCCGCCGTCGCGCGCAGGCTGGCCACGCCCGGCGGCGAGGATGAAAGCACCTCGCGTACCGAACTCAGTGCCCGCCTGAAGGCACGTGCGCGCCTGGGCGAACACGCCGGCGCGCCCACCGGCACGGCGCCTGCAACGCCCCGCAGCAGTGCCGAAGAAGCCGCCTACCAGCAGCTGTCCACGCTGCCGTTCGGCAGCTGGTTCGACATCGATACCGGTGATGGCACGCTGCGCCGCCAGCGCCTGTCCTGGTACAGCCTGCTGACCGGCCACGCCCTGTTCGTCAATCCACGCGGGCAGAAGATCACCGATACCGACCTGGATACGCTGGCACGGCAGATCAGTGCCGGGCGCGCGCAACTGGTCACCGAAGACAAGGGCCGGCTGGTCGACCGTGCCTGGGAAGCCAGCCTCGGTGCGCTGCGCGCACTGGCCACGGGCCGCGCACAGGAGACCCCCGCATGAAAGCCGTACCGCCGCAGGACACCCGCCGCGCGCCGCGCCGCCAGGTCTCGGACCTGGTGCCGGTCACCGACCAGATGCGCGAGTGCGTGGTCGGACGCCTCGGCAATGTCTCCGAAACCGGCATGCTGATGCTGGCCAGCGTGCCGCTGCGCGAGGATGCGTTGTACCAGCTGCGCTTCCCGTTGCCACTGGGTGATGGCCGCCAGCAGGCCATCGACGTGGGCGTGCACCTGCTGTGGAGCGAGCCCGCACACGTTCCCGGCCAGAGCTGGACCGGCTTCCGCTTCCTGACCCTGTCACGCGAACATCGGCAGCTGCTGCGCCAGTGGGTGGGCGAGGACAGCGACGAGGGACCGGTTTCGACGGCCTGAGTGCCGGTTCCGGCACAGCGGTTTTTCGCGGTATGCGGCAGAATCTAGGGCCGTTTTCCGTGTCGAGCCACCGCAATGATCCAGCAAGACCCCGGCGCCCTGTATTCCGACCACCTGGCCGTGCTGTGCCGACGCGCCGAACAGGCGCTGGCCCGCGGCGGCTTCGATCACCTGGTGGTGCCCAGCGGCACCCTGCACTACCAGGTGTTCGACGATCGCGACTACCCGTATGCGGTGAATCCGCAGTTCAAGGCCTGGTTGCCGTTGACCCGCGTGCCCAACAGCTGGATCGTGTTCACCCCCGGCAAGCGCCCGGCGGTGATCTTCCACCAGCCGTTCGATTACTGGCACGTGGTACCGGACGCCCCCAGCGGCTGGTGGGTGGAGCACTTCGACATCCACATCATCCGCAAGCCCGAAGAGGCGCTGGCCCTGCTGCCGGCCGACCCGTCGCGCTGCGCGATCCTCGGCGAGCCGCAGAGCACGCTGGGCAACTACGTGCCGAACAACCCGGCACCGGTGGTGAACTACCTGGAATGGCACCGCGGCAGCAAGACGCCGTATGAAATCGCGCTGATGCGCCAGGCGCAGGTGCTGGGCGTGCGCGGCCACCGTGCCGCCGAAGCCGCGTTCCGCAACGGCGCCGACGAGTTCAGCATCCACATGGCGTACTGCCAGGCCGTCGGCCAGGATGCCAACGAGCTGCCCTACGGCAACATCGTGGCGTTGAACGAACACGCCGCTGTGCTGCATTACACCGAGCTGGGCCGCAAGGCGCCGCAGCCGCTGCGCAGCTTCCTGATCGATGCTGGTGCCAGCGCGCACGGCTACGCCAGCGACATCACCCGCACCTACGCCGCGCAGGGCCACGACGAGTTCGCCGCGATGATCGCCGCCGTCGACGCTGCCCAGCAGCAGATGTGCGCAGCGGTGCGCCCGGGCTTCGACTACAAGCAGCTGCACGTGGACGCACATCTTTCGCTGATGGGCGTGCTGAAGGACTTCGGCGTGATCAAGGTCTCGCCGCAGACCGCAGTGGAAACCGGCGTCAGCGCCGCGTTCTTCCCGCATGGCATCGGTCACCTGATCGGCCTGCAGGTGCACGACGTGGCCGGTTTCGCGGCCAGCGACGAGGGTGGCCGCATCGAGCGCCCGGCGGGCCACCCGTACCTGCGCCTGACCCGCGTGCTGGAACCGGGCATGGTGGTGACCATCGAACCGGGCCTGTACTTCATCGACATGCTGTTGAATGAAGTGAAGGATGCCGGCCATGGCGATGCGATCAACTGGGACCGCGTGGACTTCTTCCGTCCGTATGGCGGCATCCGCATCGAAGACGAAGTGCTGTGCACTGAGGGCGAGGCGGACAACCTGACGCGGCCGGAGTTTGCGGCGGCGAACGGCTGAGCCCCTCGTGGTTGGTCGCGGAAAGCGGTTCATGGGTTTGGCGGGGCGGGTGGGCCATGCAGGGGACGCTGCAAGTACGTCCCTGTAAGCTCGATGGCGCCATCCATGGCGCCAACGCCCCTGCATGGCCCACCCGCCCCACCTCTGACAGTTTCCTGCCGCGTTCAACCACGGAAAAGAAAAAGAAAAGCAGAAGCGGGTCGCTCGCTGCGCTCGCTCTGTGTCGACCAAGGTCGACACCTACCAACAGCCGCGCGTTCCAACGGCCGCAGTCGCCAGTAGATCCACGCCATGCGTGGAGGATTCATTCGATATCTGACAGATGTGCCGACCAACGGTCGGCACCCACCAACAGCCGCCTGAACCTGTCAAAGGCGGGGCACTGTGGGTTTGCGGGGTGTGAGCCGCATGGATGCGGCGACCAAGCCTACAGGGACGTACTTGCGGCGTCCCCGCAAACCCACAGTGCCCCGCCCTCCCACGGAATGCCGCTTCGGCTTTTGACGTTGCCGTTGATTACAGCAGGTGCAGGGCTGCAAGCCCTGCCGAAACCCCTTACCCCGCCATCACCGCTTCAATCTCGTCGGCGCTGCGCGCCAGGCCTTCGGTCAGCACGCGATGCCCGTCATCGGTGATCAGCACGTCATCCTCGGTACGGATGCCGATACCGCGCCAGCGCGGCTCCACCGTCGTATCGTCCACACCGATGTACAGCCCCGGCTCAATGGTGAATGCCATGCCCGGCTCCAGCAGGCGCGAATCGCCGGCCAGGCGATAGTCACCCACGTCGTGTACGTCCATGCCGATCCAGTGCCCGGTCTTGTGCCGGTAGAAACGCTGGTACAGGCCCTCGGACAGGTTCTTTTCCAGCGTGCCCTTCAGCAGGCCCAGCCGCAGCAGGCCTTCGGTCAGGGTCTGCACCGCCGCCAGGTGACCCATCTCATAGGCCACGCCCGGCTTGGCCTGGGCCAGTGCCGCGGCCTGCGCGTCACCGACAAGGTCATGCAGCGCGCGCTGCTCGGCGCTGAAGCGGCCATTCACCGGGAACGTGCGGGTGATGTCGCTGGCATAGCCGCGGTACTCGGCACCGGCGTCGATCAGCACCAGCTCACCATCGCGCGAACGTGCGTTGTTGTCGCGGTAGTGCAGGATGCAGCCGTTGCGACCTGCACCGACGATGCTGCAATAGGCCGGCACCGCGTCGTTGGCGCGGAACACGCGTTCCAGCTCCGCCTGCAGTTCGTACTCGTGGATGCCTGCCCTGGCCGCCTTCATTGCTGCCAGATGCGCACGTACACTGATCTGCGCGGCGTGGTGCATCAGCGCCACTTCGGCGCCGGACTTGAACAGGCGCTGCTCATGCAGCAGGTGGCCCAGCTCCAGGAACTCATGCGGCGGCTGCGCACCGTGGCGCACCTGCGAACGCACGCGGTTGACCCAGCCGATCAGCTTCAGGTCGAAATCGGCGTCGCGGCCGAAGTGGTAATAGACGCGCGAACGCCCTTCCAGCAGGCCCGGCAGGATGTCGTCCAGATCGTCGATCGGGTACGCATCGTCCATGCCGTACTGCGCCACCGCGCCTTCCTGGCCGGCGCGGCTGCCGTCCCAGGCCTCGCGCTCGGCATCGCGCTCACGGCAGAACAGGATGGCCTCGCCGTGGCGGCGGCCCGGGATCAGCACCAGCACCGCTTCCGGCTCCGGGAAGCCGCTCAGGTACTGGAAGTCCGAATCCTGCCGGAACGGGTAATGGGTATCGAGGCTGCGCACCTTCTCGGCCGCGGCGGGAAGCACCAGGATCGCATCCTCGCCGGCCATGTCCATCAGCTGGCGGCGCCGACGCTTGTATTCGCCGGCCGCGATGCCGGTGCGCTGCTTGATGTCCATCAGTTCAGGCGCTGCCGATGGCGCGAGGCCAGCACCACGTCACCGTGCAGCAGCAGTACCGCCACGCGGATGAATTCCTCGATCTCGGACAGGGCTTCGTCATCGTCATCGCCACCGGCCTCGAAATCCTCGCTGGAGGCACGCGCCAGGCTGGCCATGTCGGTCAGCGCTTCTTCGCCCTCTTCGGACAGGGTCGGGCGGCGGCCGCCGCTGCCCAGGCCGAAGCCGCCCAGGAAGGAACGGGTCCAGCTGAACATGGCATCAGCCTGCGCGGACACGTCGTCGCCATCGGTCAGCAGCAGTTCGAAGGCGAAATCGCGGTCTTCCAGTTGCTTGATGGTGACCTGCAGCAGCTGCCCCAGCACGCTGTCGGCGGCCACCGGCGGCAGGTTGTCGTCGGCCAGCACACGCGCCGGCCAATCATTGCCGGGAGCACCACCGGCGGCCAGCCAGCCGCACAGTGCGCCGTGCAGCTCGGCAGCGGTGGCGCCCAGGCCCAGTTCCTGGCTGGCGCGGGTAACGTCGTCGACGGAGGGAAGTTCGGTCATCGTGCGGCTCGTTCGGAAAGGAAACCCGAGGCGCGCACGCGCGCGCCCGTGAGACCCCGTAGTGTAGCAACCCGACGGCATCCTCTCTGCGACCGTCAGGCCTTGCTGCGACAACGCTTGACCGCCCTTACCCGGCTTGCCTATCGTGCCCGTATGGAACCCGCCGATCCCCTTGCCCAGCTGCAGGACTTCGCTGCCCGCGTGGAAGCGTTGCTTGAACGCAACCAGCGCCTGGCCGAGGAGAACCGCAGCCTGCGCCACCAGCAGGAACAGCTGGTGGCCGAGCGTTCCACGCTGCTGGCCAAGAACGAGCAGGCACGCTCGCGGGTGGAAGCAATGATCAGCCGGCTCAAATCCCTGGAGCAGCACACATGAGCGCCGAACCGGTCAGTGTCCGCATCCTCGATCGTGAATACACCGTGGGTGTCGGCGGCGATGAACGCGACAGCCTGATGGCCGCCGCCCGCCTGCTCGATGCGCGCATGCGCGAAATCCGCGGCAGCAACCGCATGGCCGCGGTCGACCGCGTCGCCGTACTGGCCGCGTTGAACCTGGCCCATGAACTGCAATTGCTGCGCGACGAGAACGCCCGCCAAGCGGTGGCGCTGCAGCAGACGCTGGCCGACCTGAACCGGCGCCTGGACCGCGCGATCGACGGCACCCCGTAGAAGAGGGGACGGAGGGAATCAAGGCGCATTCGCCCCTTCCGTGCCGGAAACGTCTTAATCCCCTCCGTCCCCTTTTCTCATATCTGAATTGGCACGGACTGTTGCCGACGAACGGCCTATCCAGATCCTGCGTGCTGGCTATAATGGCCACGCGTTCTCTGCGGTACTCGACGGCATGTGCAAACATTCGCCTTGTCCCTTAAGAACGACACCGGGAGCGCGACAGCGCCGGGAGTGCAGGTCCGCCTTGTAGCGGGAAGCCCGATGGTTCTCCAGCGTTCCCACTTGAGCCCCCGGGTTCAAGGTCGTTTCGCATGCATCGACATTGCGGAGAATGCAATATTCCAGCAAGGGCGGCGTCTTCGGGCGTCGCCCTTGTTCTTTCCGGCACAATGACGGCTGATCCTTGCCGCACGCTGCCATGACCGACCCGCGCCAGGCCCTGCGCCACGACCTGCGGCAACGCCGCCGCGACCTTTCCGCTGCTGAGCGCATCGCCGCCGCCGAATCGCTTGCCGATGCCCTGCTGACCCTGCCGTTCGCCCCGCGCGAAGGCGCCGTGGCCGGCTACTGGGCGCTGGATGGCGAGATCGCCCTGCACCGCTGGCAGTTGCAGTTGCCCGAAGGCCTCACCTACTGCCTGCCGGTGCTGGCCGGCGACGTGCTGCGCTTCGCGCCGTGGCGGCCAGGGCAGCCGCTGACCAGCAACCGCTACGGCATTCCCGAGCCGGACATGGCGCTGGAAGACACCCTGGAACCAGCACAGATGGCGCTGGTGGTGGCCCCGCTGGTGGGTTTCGACACGCAGTGCCGGCGGCTGGGCATGGGGGGCGGCTGGTATGATCGCAGCTTCGCCTTCCGCCACGACCGGCCGGCGCCGCCCTGGCTGGTCGGTGCTGCATTCGCGGTGCAGCAGGTCGAGTCCTTGCCGGTGGCGTCGTGGGACGTGCCGGTGGATGCGATCTGCACCGAAGACGGCACCCTGTTCCCCTCCGCTGCCCCCGTGAACGCATGACCGCCCGCAAGCGCTACTGGCTGATGAAGTCCGAACCGGACGCCTTCTCCATCGATGACCTGGCCAAGGTCAAGGTCGAACCCTGGAACGGGGTGCGCAACTACCAGGCGCGCAATTTCATGCGCGATGGCATGCAGGTCGGCGACGGCATCCTGTTCTACCACTCCAATACCAAGGTGCCCGGCATCGTCGGCCTGGCCACGGTCGCCAGCCCCGCCTATCCGGACGACACCCAGTTCGACCCGAAATCCGACTACCACGACCCCAAGAGCACGCGCGAGAACCCGCGCTGGATGCTGGTGGACGTGGCCTTCGACCGCAAGCTCAAGCAGGTGATCGCGCTGGACGAGATCAAGCTGCACGCCGAAGAACTCGGCGAGGGCTTCCCGCTGGTTGCCAAGGGCAACCGCCTGTCGGTGTTCCCGGTGACCGCCGCGCAGTGGAAGCTGCTGCTGTCGCTGGAAAAGAAATCCTGATTCCCCGCCTGAGAGTTCTCCCATGTCCGAAGCCAAGCGCCTGGCCGCCGAGAAAGCCATCGAGTACGTAGAAGACGGCATGATCGTCGGTGTCGGCACCGGTTCCACCGTGGCCTATTTCATCGATGCCCTGGCCCGCATCCAGCACCGTATCAAGGGCGCCGTGTCCAGCTCCGAACAGAGCACCGCGCGCCTGAAGCAGCACGGCATCGAGGTGATCGAGCTGAACCACAGCGGCAACCTGTCGCTGTACGTGGACGGCGCCGATGAGTGCGATGCCAACAAGTGCCTGATCAAGGGTGGCGGCGCCGCGCTGACCCGCGAGAAGATCATCGCCGAGGCCAGCGAGCGCTTCATCTGCATCGTCGACCCGAGCAAGCAGGTGCCGGTGCTGGGCAAGTTCCCGCTGCCGGTGGAAGTGATCCCGATGGCGCGCAGCCTGGTCGCCCGCCAGATCCGCGACATGACCGGCGGCCAGCCGACCTGGCGCGAAGGCGTGGTCACCGACAACGGCAACCAGATCCTGGACATCCACAACCTGCAGATCACCGATCCGGAAAAGCTGGAGCGCGAGCTCAACCAGCTGCCCGGCGTGGTCTGCGTCGGCCTGTTCGCGCGCCGCCGCGCCGATGTGGTGATCGTCGGTGGTGAGCCGCCGGTCGTGCTCTGACCCTTTCGAAGGATCCTGACGATGTCGCTGTTGCGTTCGCTGCTGATGCTTCCGCTGCTGGCCCTGGCCGGCTGTGCTACCGACGCGGCCCGCCATTGGGTCGAGCTGGATGGCGCCCGCTACCAGGTGGAGCTGGCCACCAACGATGAAACCCGCGCGCGCGGGTTGATGTTCCGCGACCAGATGGCCGCCGATCACGGCATGCTGTTCATCCACGACCGCGAGGAAATGCAGGCGTACTGGATGAAGAACACCAAGCTTGCGCTGGACATCCTGTACTTCGACAGCCAGCGCAAGCTGGTCAGCCAGCAGCGCGATGTGCCGCCGTGCTCGGCCGGCGACATGTGCCCGCCCTACCCCAGCGGCGGCCCGGCGCGCTATGTGCTGGAGCTCAACGCCGGCCAGGCCGAGAAGCTCAAGCTGAAGGACGGCACGGAGCTGAAATTCGGCCCAGGCATCGAGTAACAGGGTTCTGCCCGCGGTAGTGCCGGCCGCTGGCCGGCAACCCTGCAGGGGTCAGATCCCTTTCGCACGCGAAAGGGATCTGACCCCCGGATTTTTCACGCGACACCGCTTGAAACCGCCTGCAATTGCCGCCAGTCTGTGGTCATGCAGGACCAGATCTCACTCCCCGACTGGGATGCACTGGCCGACCTCGAAGACGAGGCGCTGCCACTGTTGCCGACCGCGCTGCTGATCGCGCGCGATGAATACCCCGATCTGCAGCCGTCCACCTACGACGCGCTGATCCAGAGCCATGTCGACCACCTCCGTTCGGAAGTGGACAGCATCGACAACAGCCCGTTGAAGATGGCGGCGATCAACCGCCACCTGTTCGACGAACTGGGCTACAGCGGCGACCACGACGAGTACTACGACCCGCGCAACAGCTACCTCAACCAGGTATTCGAGCGCCGCCTGGGCAACCCGATCTCGCTGGCGCTGGTGCAGATGGAAGTCGCGCGCCGGCTGGGAATCCCGCTCGACGGCGTGTCCTTCCCCGGCCACTTCCTGGTGCGCCTGCCGGTGGACGACGGCGTGCTGGTGATGGATCCGTTCAATGGCGGCCGCCCGCTGGACGTGGACGAACTGCGCGAGCGGGCCAAGTCACACCTGGGCGGGCAGATGCCCGACGACCAGGTGCTGGCGCAGATCCTCGACCCGGCGCCGGCGCGCGCGATCCTGATGCGGATGCTGCGCAACCTGCACGGTGTGTATGCCGAAGCGGGCGAATGGGACCGTGCCGCACGCAGTGCCGACCGCCTGCTGAAGCTGGCCCCGGAGCAGGACGACGCGTTGCGTGATCGAGGCCTGGCCTACCTGCAGCTGGAGTACCTGGCCGGTGCCCGGCATGACCTGGGGCAGTATCTGAAGCGCAATCCCGAGGCCAGCGATGCGCAGTGGCTGCGCGAGAAGCTGATCGACCTCGGCGGGCCAGTGCCGCGGCTGCATTGAGGGTGTCCGGTGTGCGGACCAACGGTCCGCACCCACAGAAGGGCCTGCAGGCCCCGCCATCAATCGACCTCGACCATCTCGAAATCGGCCTTGGTCACCCCGCAATCCGGGCAGGTCCAGGTCTCGGGAATGTCTTCCCAGCGCGTCCCCGGCGCGATGCCTTCTTCCGGCAAGCCTTCCGCTTCGCTGTAAAGAAAGCCGCAGACCACGCACATCCAGGTACGCAAGGTGGTGGGGGTGGCATCGCTCATCGGATAATCAAGGCTGGATTCACGGGCCGCCATTGTCCCATCGCGGTCCACTCACCGGTAGCCATCGATGACTTCTGCTTCCCCGGCGCCCCGCGGCGTCTACCTGATCACCCCGGACGAGCCCGATACCGCACGCCTGCTGGCCCGCACCGCGCCGCTGCTGGCCGCCGGCGCCACCTGGCTGCAGTACCGCAACAAGACCGCCAGCGACGCGCTGCGGCGGGAGCAGGCCACCGCCCTGCAGGCGCTGTGCGCGGAACACGGCGTGCCGCTGATCGTCAACGACGACCCGGCGCTGGCCAAGACGGTCGGCGCCGCCGGCGTGCACCTGGGCGGCACCGACGGCGACATCCCCAGCGCGCGCGCCCTGCTCGGTGCCGAGGCCATCATCGGCGCCTCCTGCTACGACCAGCTGGCCAATGCCGAAAAGGCCGTGGCCGCCGGCGCCAGCTACGTGGCCTTCGGCGCGTTCTTCCCGACCACCACCAAGATCACCAGCAGCCGCGCCCATACCGACCTGCTGCGGCAAAGCGCCGCACTGGGCGTGCCGCGGGTGGCGATCGGCGGCCTGACGCCGGACAATGTCGGTCCCATCATCGACGCCGGCGCCGATCTGGTCGCCGTGGTCAGCAGCGTGTTCGCCGCCGAAGACCCGGTTGCGATCCAGCGCGCCTACCTCGCCCAGTTCGCGTAATGCCCAGGAAATCCGCATGAACCACGACCAGTCCCACGCCCTGTTCTCCCGCGCCCAGCAGCTGCTGCCGGGCGGCGTCAATTCGCCGGTGCGCGCGTTCAAATCGGTCGGCGGCGAACCGTTCTTCGTCGAGCGCGCCGATGGCGCCTACCTGTACGACGTCGACGGCAACCGCTACATCGACTATGTCGGTTCCTGGGGCCCGATGATCGTCGGCCACAACCATCCGGCCGTCCGCCAGGCGGTGAAGAAGGCGATCGACAATGGCCTGTCCTTCGGCGCGCCCTGCGCGGCCGAAGTGACCATGGCCGAGACCATCACCCGACTGGTGCCGTCGTGCGAGATGGTGCGCATGGTCAACTCCGGCACTGAAGCCACGCTGTCGGCGATCCGCCTGGCGCGCGGCGCCACCGGCCGCAACCGCATCGTCAAGTTCGAAGGCTGCTACCACGGCCATGGCGACTCGTTCCTGGTGAAGGCCGGCAGCGGCATGCTGACGCTGGGCGTGCCGACCTCGCCGGGCGTGCCGGCCGGCCTGAGCGAACTGACCCTGACCCTGCCCTACAACGACTTCGAAGCGGCCACTGCCCTGTTCGAACAGCAGGGTGACGACATCGCCGGCCTGATCATCGAACCGGTGGTCGGCAACGCCAACTGCATTCCGCCACGCGAAGGCTACCTGCAGCACCTGCGCGACCTGTGCACGAAGCATGGCGCGCTGCTGATCTTCGACGAAGTGATGACCGGTTTCCGCGTTGCCCTTGGCGGTGCACAGGCGCACTACGGCATCACCCCGGACCTGACCACCTTCGGCAAGATCATCGGCGGCGGCATGCCGGTGGGTGCCTACGGCGGCCGCCGCGAACTGATGCAGCAGATCGCACCGGCCGGCCCGATCTACCAGGCTGGCACGCTGAGCGGCAACCCGGTGGCGATGGCCGCCGGCCTGGCGATGCTGGAACTGATCCAGCAGCCGGGCTTCCACGCCGATCTGGCCGAGCGCACCGCGCGCCTGTGTGCCGGCCTGGAAGCGGCCGCCGCCGACGCCGGCGTGGTCGTGACCACCACCCACGTGGGCGCCATGTTCGGCCTGTTCTTCACCAGCGAGAAGGTGGAGACCTATGCGCAGGCCACCGCCTGTGACATCCCGGCGTTCAACCGCTTCTTCCACGCGATGCTGGACCAGGGCGTGTTCCTGGCACCGTCGGCGTACGAGGCCGGCTTCCTGTCCAGCGCGCACGACGATGCGGTGATCGAGGCCACCCTCGCCGCCGCACGCGTGGCGTTCAAGGCCGCCAAGGGCTGAGCCCGCTCTGGTAGGTGCCAACCTCGGTTGGCACTGCCGCATCTGGTAGATGCCAACCTTGGTTGGCACAGAGCAGTCGAGCATGGCTCGACTCTACACAGGGCATCAACCGAAGACGAACTTGCCCTTCATCATCGCGAAGTGACCGGGGAACGAGCAGAAAAAGGTGTAATCCCCACCCTTCTGCAGGCCCTGGGTAGAGAAGCGCACGCGCGCGGTTTCACCACCGCCGATCACCTTGGTGTGCGCCAGCACGCGCTTGTCGGCCTTCGGCAGGTAGCTGTCGGCCAGGGTCATGCGCATGCCGGCCATCGCCACCGGCTGGTAATCCGCGCTGCGGGTCAGCACCCAGTTATGGCCCATCGCGGTAGCGGCCAGCTTGCCGGTGTGGCGCAGGGTCAGATCCACGGCGGTGCAATCAGCGGCCACCTTGATCTCGCGGCTGCTGAAGCTCATCTGGTCGGTGCTGTCGATGCTCACCGCACACACCCGCGCCATCGCCGACGGCGCCAGCATCAGCGCGCCCAGTCCCACTGCCACCATCCAAGCCTTCATCGTTGCGTCTCCTGCGGATTCAAGCGCCATTCTAGGCAGGCCCCTGCGGCCGCGTCTGCGACCGTCTGTCGCATGGCTGCTCCAGGGTTTCCCGCGTGTTCACTGCAATGGCATGCTCGACCAATGCGGATCGACCTGTTGCTGCTGGACGTGGATGGCGTGCTGGTGCAGTACCAGCGCGCGCAGCGCGTACTGCACCTTGCGCAGGCGCTGGATGTCGTGCCGGAAACCGTGCAGGCCGCGCTGTACGACAGCGGGCTGGAAGCGGCACATGACAATGGCACGCTGGATGGCCCGGCCTATCTGGCGCAGCTGGGAGAGCTTCTAGGCACGACGGTCGATGTGACTGCTTGGACCGCGGCGCGGCGGGCCGCCAGCCATCCGCAGGCTGCCGTGTTGCAGCGGCTGCAGGCCCTGCAGTTGCCGATGGCAGTGCTGACCAACAACGGCGCGCTGATGCAACAGGCCTTGCCCAACCTGCTACCGGAACTGTTCCCTGCCCTGCAGGACCGCGTGTTCTGCAGCGCCGATTTCGGCCTGCGCAAACCGGCGCCGGAAGTCTTCCTGCGCACGCTTGAGGTACTCGGCGTGGCACCTGCGCGCACGCTATTCGTCGATGACCTGTTCGCCAACGTGCGCGGCGCACGCGCCGCCGGCCTGCACGCGGAAACCGTGCGCGATGGCCGGGGATTGGGCAAGGTGTTGAAACGTTACGCGGTGAGCTGATCGGGGTCAGAGCCCTCTCCGCAGGAGAGGGATCCGACCCCAGCGCCGCGGCGTCAGCGCGCGGCGATGAAAGCAGCAATCGCCGCGCGCAGGCGCTTCAGGCCTTCGGCCACTTCTTCGTCGGTGATGTTCAGCGACGGCACGAAGCGCAGCACGTCCGGGCCGGCCTGCAGGGTCAGCAGGCCCTGCTCGGCGGCGTGGTCGAGGATCGCACCGGCCTGGCCGGCGAAGTCCTTGCTCAGCACCGCGCCCAGCATCAGGCCACGGCCACGCACGTCGCTGAACACACCGAACTCGTCGTTGATGCGGGCGAAGCCATCGCGCAGCGCCTTCGACTGGCGGCTGACGTTGGCGGCGATCTCCGCCGAGGCCAGCTTGCGCAGCGCCACGCGCGCGACTGCGGCCGCCAGCGGGTTGCCGCCGAAGGTAGTGCCGTGTGCGCCGAACTGCATGGTTTCGGCCACCTTCGGGCCGGCCAGCATCGCGCCGATCGGGAAGCCACCACCCAGCGCCTTGGCCAGGGTGACCATGTCCGGTACCACATCGTCCTGCCAGTGCGCGAACAGCGTGCCGGTGCGGCCCATGCCGGCCTGGATTTCATCCAGCACCAGCAGTGCGTTGTGCTGGTCGCACAGTTCGCGCACGCGCTTGAGGAAACCGGACTTGGCCGGCATCACGCCGCCCTCGCCCTGGATCGGCTCCAGCATCACTGCGGCCACGTCGCCGGCGGCCATCGCGGTTTCCAGCTGCACCTCATCGTTGAAATCGATGTAGCGGAAGCCACCGGGCAGCGGCTCGTAGCCTTCCTGGTACTTCGGCTGGGCGGTGGCGGTCACCGCGCCCATGGTGCGGCCGTGGAAGCTGCCGCGGAAGGTGATGATGACGCGCTTGTCGGCCGGGCGGCCCTGGCTGGAGGCCCACTTGCGGACCATCTTGATCGCCACTTCGTTGGCTTCGGCGCCGGAATTGCACAGGAACACGCGCTCGGCGAAGCGGCTGGCCTTCACCAGCTCCTCGGCCAGGTGCAACGGCGGCGCGCTGTAGAACACGTTGCTGGTGTGCCAGAGCTTGCCGGCCTGCTCGACCAGCGCGGCGACCAGGTCCGGGTCGTTGTGGCCCAGGCCACACACGGCGATGCCGGCGGCCAGGTCGATGAACTCACGGCCCTGGCTGTCCCACACGCGGGCGCCCTGGCCGCGCTCCAGTACCACCTGGCGGGGCTTGTAGACCGGCAGGTAATAGTGCGAAAGGGAGATCAGCGGATCGGTAGCGGCGGTCATGGCAGTCGGCAGGGTTCAGGAATCCCCATTCTCGCGCCGGAACCCCTGCGGCACAATGCGCCCATGCGACCGTTTTCCGCCCCCCAGCTGAACCCCGCCACCGAGACCGGCTGGCGCCGTCGGTGGTTCGACATCATCTACCGCCACGACACCCGCCCCTCGCGCAATTTCGACCTGATCCTGGTGGTGGCGATCATCGCCAGCATCCTGGTGGTGATGATCGACAGCGTGCAGCACCTGCATGCCGAATGGTCCACCGGCCTGTACATCCTGGAATGGGGCTTCACGATCATCTTCACCGCCGAGTACCTGCTGCGGCTGGCGGTGGTCAAGCGCCCGCTGCGTTACGCGGTGAGTATCTGGGGCATCATCGACCTGCTGTCGATCCTGCCCGCCTACCTGTCGATGTTCATCCCCGGCGCGCAGAGCCTGCTGGTGGTGCGCGCGCTGCGCATCCTGCGCGTGTTCCGCATCCTCAAGCTGACCCGCTACATCGAGGAAAGCGGCGTATTGATGACGTCACTGTGGCGCAGCCGGCGCAAGGTGCTGGTGTTCCTGTTCACGGTGATCACCATCACCATCATCGCCGGCGCGCTGATGTACGTGATCGAGGGCCCCGAACACGGCTTCACCAACATCCCCGCCAGCATGTACTGGGCGGTGGTGACCATGGCCACGGTCGGTTTCGGCGACATCGTGCCGCAGACCGTGCTCGGCCGCTTCGTCACCTCGGTGCTGATCCTGATCGGCTACAGCATCATCGCCGTGCCCACCGGCATCTATACCGCCGAACTGGCCAGCACCATGCGTGAAGCCGAGCAGGCCGCGCGCCGCGATGCGCGCGGCTGCCCGGACTGTGGGCTGGAAGGCCATGAACCGGATGCACTGCACTGCCGCAAGTGCGGCGGCAAGCTGCCGGATGCGTTCAACCATTGAGGCACATGCCGGCCAGCGGCCGGCACTACCTCTCGGCGGTTACGCATGGATGCGTGTGCCGTTGCTCACCGCATGCGGTTGCTGGTGGTCACCAGATCATTGTATGCGGCGAGGATCGTTGACTGCGCTCCTTCCGGGTCGGTGGTGAGCCAACTGCCCGACGCCTTCCGCTCTGCCGCCAGTGCTTCGGCGGTGATCGGCTTGTGCTGCTCCAGGCGCTCGACGCCACGTCCCGCAGTACGCACCAGCTTGTCCGCCGAACGCTGCACGTGGCCCCACATCGGGTCGTCCTTGCCGACGCCGCCGTTCTGGATTTCCGTCACCAGTGCCTGATAGTCAGCCAGCTGCACGCGCAGCGCCGCAACATCCGGTGCGTCGTCCTGGAACGCCGTGGCCAGTAGCTTGCCGTCGCCCAGCAGGCGAAGGTGATAGTAGGCCAGCGAGCGCCCTTCGCTCTCCTCGATCTGCTTCAGCTGCGCGGCACGGCGATCGTTCTCGTTCTTTTCCAGCGCCACATCCATCGCTTCGCTGGCCTTGAAGAAATCAGCATAGGCCTGCATCAGCGGGGCATGCTGGCTGCGCATCCCTTCACCGCCATCACGACGATAATCCTCGCGGGTGAAGTATCCATCGGCGCGCTCGACCAGGGTGTTCAATGCCTGGAAGGCCTGCTGATAGTCACGCGCGGGGCCATCCATCGGCAAGGCCGGGGTCTTCGCCAGCGCGTCGGTCAGTGGCTGGCCGCAGTACTCGACGCGGTGCGACAGCACCTTCCCGGGCGAACGCGGTTGCGCTTCCTTGCCGGTCGGGCCGGCTTCAGGGTCCTTCATCCAGCTGGTGTAGGTCTGGAAACCCTCGTGAATGGGTTGTTCAACGCCGTTGTAGCACTCGATGTAGGCGTTCACCTTCTCCAGGCTGGGGTCGGCCAGCGACAACCCTGCCGGTTTGTTGCAGCCGCTCAGGCCAGCCACAGCGCCGATCAGCAGCAGCGGCACGATACGCAGACAGGAAGTCATCATGGTCTCTCGCATGGGTGCTGGCGCGCCGGTCACTGGCGGTTGCTCTGGAAAACGAGCGTGTTGTACTCCTGCATCAGCTTGTTGGCAGAGCCACGCGGCGCCATCGACGGCGAATCAAGCATGCGTCGTTCGAAATCGGTGTAAGGCTTCTTCTCGCTGACGCGCTGCAGCCGCTCCTTGCCTTCGCGCCGGAAATTCTCGGCCCCACGCTCGAAGCCTTCCCAGTCCGACTTGCCCGGTTCCTGGTCGGCAACCTTGGCGTGCGCTTCATCGGAAATGCGGTTGAAGGCATCCAGGCGTTCGCGGGCCTTGGCCTGATCGAAATCATCCTCGCTCATCAGATCCATGATCGCCTTGGCTTCCAGCATCATCGCCAGACGGTAGTACTCGCGCGTGCGCCCCTCGGCCTGTTCCAGCGCCTTGAGCTGCTCGCGCTGGGCGGCGTCGTTCTGGCGCTCCAGCTCGGCATTGAACGTTTCGCTGGCTGCCACGAAATCCTTGAAGGCAGCCATCAAGGGCGCGTGCAGCTGCTTGCCCTTGGCGAACTGGTCGTCTTCGTAGTCCTGGCGATCGTAGTAGTCATGCGCGTCCTTGCTGACCGGCACCAGCGCCTTCAGCGCCTGCTGGTAGTGACCTGCAGCCGCATCGAGTTCGGCCAGCGCCGGCTTGGCAGCAATCGCCTCGGTCACCGGAGCGTCGCACTGCTTCATGTCGTAGTCGCTGATCTCGAACGGGCCGTACACGTGCGTCTCGCGTCCGGTCGGGCCAGCGTCGACATCCTTGATCCAGCGCGTGTAGGACTGGATGCTGCCGTGGGTTTTCGAATCCAGCGCGTTGAAGCAGCCGATGTAGGCGTTGAGCTTGGCGGTCAACTGCTGCTGTGTATCGGACGGGGCCGTGCTGGCGTCCGGCGTGCCGGAGGCAGCGGCGCCACCCGCAGCTACGGGTGCCTTGCCACCGCAGGCGGTCAGGATCAACGACAGCGAAGCGGCCAGCGCCGCGACGGAAAGAGTGCGTGACATGTGCTCACATCCTTGTTGAAAACGATTACAGCCACGCATTCTAGCGCAGCAGGCCGAGGGTCGCAGCCCTCGGCCTCTTCCGGCGACGCGCGGTCAATCCAGGAACAGATCCGGCAACAACGCGCGCGACGGATCCACTGCATAGCCGGAAAGATCGGTGACACCGGCCTGCGCCAGCACTTCATCGTCGATCAGGAACTGGCCGTGGAAACCGGCCGCCTCGCGCACCAGCACCGCATGGGCAGCGTCGGCCATGATCTGTGGCGTGCGGCAGCCGGCCGCATCCACGCCCGGAATCATGTTGATCGCATCGGTGGCGATCACCGTGCGCGGCCACAGCGCATTCACCGCCACGCCCTGCGGACCGAATTCTGCGGCCAGGCCCAAGGTGACGAAGCTCATGCCCATCTTCGCCAGCGTGTAGCCGGTGTGCGGTGCCCACCACTTCGGCGCCAGGCTCGGTGGCGGTGCCAGGGTGAGGATGTGCGGGTTCGGTGCCTGCAGCAGGTACGGCAGGCAGGCCTGCGCGCACAGGAAGCTGCCGCGCGAATTGACCTGCTGCATCAGGTCGAAACGCTTCATCGGCGTATCCAGCGTGCCGCGCAACCAGATCGCGCTGGCGTTGTTGATCAGGATGTCGATGCCACCGAAGGTATCGACCGTGGCCGCCACCGCCGCCTGCACCTGCTCTTCCTCGCGGATGTCGCACTTCAGGGCCAGGCCCTGGCCACCGGCTGCCGTTACCGCTTCGGCTGCGGTATGGATGGTGCCCGGCAGCTTCGGGTTCGGCACCGACGACTTGGCCGCAATGGCCACATTGGCGCCGTCGCGCGCAGCGCGCAGTGCGATGGCCAGGCCGATGCCGCGCGAGGCACCAGTGATGAAAAGCGTTTTGCCCTGCAGACTGCCCACGTTCCACACTCCAGCGTATGCAATGAGCCGCTAGTATGCCGCGCCGACGCGGAGTTCACCCGCCCTTGACGATACTTGGGCCTCCAGACAACGCACGAGGTCCACGCCATGCGCCGTTCCCGCCTGTTGCTGCCTGCCCTGGGGCTTGCCCTGCTGACTGCCTGCCAGGGCCGTTCGCCGGAACCCGGAAAGGAGCCGCCCGCCGGTGACGCGCCCAGCGCGGAGAAGGCCGCCGCCGACGGCAAGATGCGCTGGAGCGAGGCGGTGGTCTGGGATGGCGATCTCAACGCCTGCCGCCAGGGCGAGAATGCGGCCACCCGCGAGTGCCTGCGCGATGCGATGCGCGCCGGTGGCGCCAGCGCCGATGCCATTGCTGCCGCCGAGCAGTTGTCCACCGGCGGTGAGCTGGCCTATGTGACGGCCTGGCACGAGAACGAAGGCCTGGGCATTGCCACGGTCGAGTATCCGTTCCGCGCCAACACCAATGAAGGCACCCGCCTGGTCGACGCCAGCGGCAAGCGCATCGATGTGGATGCCGTGCAATTGGACGACACCCTGCGTGCCGACCCCGCCGTGCAGGAACTGCTGAAGGCCAACCCGCAGGCCACGCCGTTCGCCCCGGCGCAGTCGGCCGGGGCCACGCCACTGGAGAATGGCGGCATCCGCGTGATGTATCGCACGCCACTGCGCGACTGCCACGCCTGCTCGGATGTGGGCCAGCTGCAGATCGCCTACGACTTCGACGCCAAGCGCAACTTCATCGGCCAGCAGGTGGTGCCGGCGACGCCGTAAGGTCACCGGCGTCTGTAGAGCCGAGCCATGCTCGGCTCATTGAATGCAGCCGAGCATGGCTCGGCTCCACATCATCGCCACTAGCAAGACCCTTCACTCGAATTCGCAAGAATCGTCCGCGACGTCCACCGGCTCTTCGAGGCCGGCCATCCGCACATCGTGCTTGTTTCCACCAGAACCCTTCATTGCCACCTCAGGCATAGCAGACCAAGCTTTCAATTCGAGGAGATATCAGCTCGGCACCGTCCCAGCGGATGATTTCCAGCTCCAGCAGACGGTCGTTTGCGTCCGCATGAAGAATCGGCGTGAGTTCAGCACCATCTGCGTCCTGCATCTGCAGCTCGACGGGATACGCGTGCTGGCCTTGGTACGGAGGGCGCTCATATCCGGAAATGACGAATCCCACCCGAGCTCCACCAAGACCCATTTCCACGGCCGCTGCGAGAGCAAGGTCGGCGTGAAGCTGCGAGGCAGAGGCCTCAGGCAGATGAGATGCCACAGCCTCGATCAACTGCCTTTCAAAGCAGGAAACAGCACGCGTCGGATTGCTCATCGCATCGTTGATCTCAGGGTTGCTCCCGTACCGACTCACCGCGCCCCCCGGCCCTGCTTACATCGCGTTGGACTGGTGCTGGAGTGCCGCATGCAGAATCCACGTTTCAGTGACACTTGGCAATGACCGACGAGCATGTAATGGATCGCAAACTGCATCCACGCATGGCGTGGATCTACCGGTACGCCTGCACCTGCTTCCTCAGCAGATGCGGCACGATCAACCGATGCACCGGGGCGACCGGCAGCATGTACACGCGCCCGAACGCGTTGTGCGTATGCACCACCGTCGCCACTTCCAGCACGTCGCCCTGCCACTGCAGCGCCAGCTGCACGCGCAGGTGGCGGTCGTCGTCTTCCAGCACGATGGCATCGTCGTCCAGCGACTGCAGGGTGAAGATGCCCAGCCGCTGGCCGGGTTGAGGATCCTCAACATCCTGCACCGCACGCAACGAGCCCAGGTGCTTCATGCCGAGCAGGCGCATGCCGCGATTGCGCAGTGCCATCAGCCCATCGAACCAGCCGGGAATGGTCGCGGCCATATCGCGGTAGGCCTGCAGGGCCGAGCGCCCATCGCGACGAGTCGTCGCCTGGCAGGCGTGCACGAAGTCGGCACCGGGCAATTGCGCACGCAGCACACTGCAGGCAGTTGGCGGCCTGCTCACGACGGACGCACTGCTCACGGCTTCGGTCCCTGCCCCTCGTTGTCTTCCCAATGCAGGATGCGGCGGGTGACGAAGCGATAGACCGGCTTGCCGGTAGCGAACCACAGTTCGCGCACCCACGAGGTGCGCTTGAGCACGCGCTTCTCCACCGGGGTGAGCGACTCGCGGCAATACATGCGCTTGTGCTTGAGCAGGTGGCGCAGGTCCTCGCGGGCCAGCAGCCGCATCCAGCGCGAGCGCGGGTTGCCTATCACCGCCAGCTGGAAGTCGATCAGCGCTGGACGACCGTCTTCGGTGACCAGCCAGTTGGCTTCCTTGGCCAGATCGTTGTGGGCCACGCCATTGCGGTGCAGCTGCTGCAGCAGCCGACGCGCCGAGCGGAACCAGGCCAGGTCACCGCGTGGTGGACGCTGGTACATGGCATCGCCGGCCATGAAGCTGCGGTCGAGGTGACGGCCATCCCACGCCAGCAGCTGCGGCACATCGGCCATGCCGTGGATGTGGCGCAGCGCGCGTGCTTCGCGGCGGGCCAGCCACCAGGCCGGCAGCCGCAGCCACAGCGGTGTGGCGCCCAGATCACGGCGCACGAAGGGGCCATCGGGCCCTTTCACAAGAAGGATCTGGCCGAAGCTGTCGGCCTTCAAAGCGTGCGGTGGAGCGTCTGGCGTATGCGGCATGGGGCCATTCTAGGCGAAGGCGCCGGTTGCAAACGGTCACGAAGCGGCTGGGAACCAGTCACCTTCACGCCCCTATAATCGGGCAATGGACTCTTCATGGATCGACGCCACGCTCGCGTGGATTGCCGCTCACCCCGTGTTGGCGGGTGCCGTTATCTTCCTCATCGCCTTCTGCGATGCGGTGATCATTCTTGGCGCCATCGTGCCGGCGCTGCCGTTGCTGTTCGCGGTGGGCGTGTTCATCGGCCTGGGCCAGATCTCCGGGCCGTACGCGGTGGCGGCTGCAGCCCTGGGCGCATTTGCGGGCGACGGTATCAGTTACTGGATCGGCCGCCGCTGGGGTGACCGCCTGCGCGGCGTGTGGCCGTTCAGCCGCTACCCGCAGCTGCTCGACCGCGGCGAGAACCTGTTCCGCCGCAATGCCTTCAAAAGCATCCTGATCGCACGCTACGTCGGCGCGATCCGACCGTTCGTGCCGGCCATCGCCGGCATGATGAAGATGCCGGCCAGCCGTTACGTGCAGGCCAGCGGCATCGCCAGCATCTCCTGGGCGGTGCTGTTCCTGGCGCCGGGCTGGATTCTTGGCGAGGCGTATGACGCCGTGGCCGCCGTGGCCGGACGACTGGTGGTGGTGGTCGGCCTGCTGGCGGTGATCCTCGGCCTGGTCTGGGCCATCGTTCTGTACGGCTATCGCTGGTCGGCCGCGCGCATGGACAACTGGCTGGCGCGGCTGCTGGATTGGTCCAACCGTCACCCGACGCTGGGCCGCTACACCGTTGGCGTGCTGGACCCGAAGCGGCGTGAGTCCGTGCCGCTGGCAATGCTGGCGTTGATGTTGCTGGTACTGGGCTGGGGCTGGTTCGCGTTGCTGACCGTGGTGGTCGCACACGGCGAGCCGCTGGCGATCGACCTGCTGGTGCACCAGGCCATGCTGGCGCTGCGCAACCCGCTGGCCGACTACCCGATGGCCGCACTGGCATCGCTGGGCGCCTGGCAGGTACTGCTGCCGGCCACCGCGGCGGCGATGGGCTACCTGATCTGGCGCCGACGCTGGATGGCGGCCGCGCACTGGCTGGCCGCGCTTGCCTTCGGCCTGGCGCTGACCATGCTGCTCGGTGCCACCGTGGATGTGGTGCGCCCGATCGATGCCAGCAGCGGCTTTGGCTTCCCGTCGGTGTCGGTGACCATGGCCACCATCACCTTCGGCTTCTTCGCGGTGCTGATCGCCCGCGAGATGCCGGGTCGCACCCGCGTCTGGCCGTACCTGGTGTCGGGCATCGTGGTCAGCCTGATCGGCTTCTCGCGCCTGTACCTGGGCGCGCATTGGCTGAGCGATGTGATCGGCGGCATGCTGTTCGGCACGTTCTGGCTGCTGGTGCTGGGCATCGCCTACCGCCGCCGCTTCAACCGCTCGTTCTGGGTGAAGCCGGTGGCCTGGCTGTTCTACGGCGTCTTCGCCGTGGCGGCGATGTGGTACGCACCGCGCCACATTCCGGTGAAGCTGGAGCGGTTCGAGCCGACCCTGCCGGCACCGCAGGCGATGGATGCGCAAGCCTGGTGGCAGCACGACTGGGCCACGCTGCCGGCGCGCCGCAACGAGTTCGACGACGACCAGCGCTGGCCGCTGGACGTGCAGGTGGCGGGCCCGCTGGCGCCGCTGCAGGCGCAGCTGGAAGCCCGCGGCTGGAAGCGGCAGGAGCAGGCCGGCTGGCAGCAGGCGCTGCTGATGCTGGACAAGAACACCGGTGCCGACGAGCTGCCGGTGTTGCCGGCGACGCTGGATACCCGCGTGGAAGCACTGCTGATGGTGCGCCAGGGTGCGAAGCCGGATGAGCGCTATGTGCTGCGCTTGTGGCCGGCACCCGCGCAGCTGCAGCCGGGCAACACGCCGCTGTGGCTGGGCAGTGCACAGACCCTGCGTTACGAGCGCCACTTCGAATGGATCGGCATGTGGCACCCGCTGCGGGGTGTCGACCCGGCGTTGAACGCGGTGAAGGACGCCGTGCAGAACCTGCCGCAGCGGGAGGATGTGCACAGCGAAACCGGGCTGCCGGTGCTGCGGTTGAAGACCACGCCGTGATCGAGCCGGTGCTTCTCTGGTAGTCGCCAACCTTGGTTGGCGCTTCGGGAAAAGGCCGCCAACCAAGGTTGGCAGCTACCGGTTCCGGTGCGCTCTGGCTGTCGCCAACCCTGGTTGGCGTTTCCCGGTTCCGGCGCGCTCTGGCTGTCGCCAACCCTGGTTGGCGTTTCCCGGTTCCGCCGCGCTCCGGCTGTCGCCAACCCTGGTTGGCGTTTCCCGGTTCCGCCGCGCTCTGGTAGTCGCCAACCTTGGTTGGCGTTTTCCGGTTCCGCTGCGCTCTGGTAGTGGCCAACCTTGGTTGGCGTTTTCCGGTTCCGCTGCGCTCTGGTAGTGGCCAACCTTGGTTGGCGGTTATCGGCTACGGCATCCAGCCCAGCAACTGCTGCAATCGCTGGTGCGGGTCATCCATCTGCAGCAGCTGCAGGCGCTGCTGCTCGCTCAGCGGCAGCAGTTCGGCCAGCCGCCAGCCGACCCAGCTGGCCTGGTCCAGCAACACCGGGTTGGCCGGCGCATAGGTCTCGCCGGCCTGTTCGATGATGTGCCCCAGCACCGTGGCCAGCAGCGCATGCTGCGGCCGTAGCTCATCGTCCGGGTCTTCATCGCACCAACGCACGTCGGCTACCACCAGGCCGTTGTCGCGTACGCGGGTGCGCTCGACATGGAAGCGGCGGGTACCACGCAGGCGCAACTGCAGCACGCCGTCGGCGCCGACATCGAAGTCTTCGATGCGTACCTGCACGCCATAGGCGGCCGGCGTCGCTGGTGCGCCGACTTCCTCGCCATCGAGGATCAGACAGACACCAAACCCCTCACCACTGCGGCCGCTGTCGCGGACCAGGTCCAGATAGCGGCGCTCGAATACACGCAGGCCCACCGCCGCACCCGGCACCAGCGTGGTGTGCAGCGGAAACAGCGGCAGCGAACCGTCGACGCTCATCGGGCCTGCAGCGCGGCCAGGAAACGGCGCGGCGCGCCGTCGAAGCCACCATTGGACATGAACACCACGTGGTCACCACTGCGCGCGCTGGCCTGCAATTGCGCCAGCAACGCGTCGGTATCGGGCACCGCGTGCGCTTCGCCACGCACCGCGGCGATCACCGCAGCGGCATCCCAGGCCAGTTCCGGGCGATGCAGGAACACCACTTCATCGGCCAGCGCCAGCGACGGAGCCAGCGCCTGCGCGTGTGCGCCCAGTCGCATCGAATTGCTGCGCGGCTCCATCGCGACCACGATGCGCGCATCACCCACCTTGGCACGCAGGCCTTCCAATGTGGTGGCGATCGCGGTCGGGTGATGGGCGAAATCGTCGTAAATGGTGATGCCGTCATGCTGGCCGATCACTTCCATGCGGCGCTTGACGCTGCGGAAGCGTGACAACGCAGGAATCACGTCGGCCGGTGCCACGCCCACCGCATGCGCGGCGGCCAGCGCAGCCAGGCCGTTGAGCACGTTGTGGCGGCCCAGCAACGACCACTGCACGTCGCCCATTGCCTGCCCGCGGTGATGCACGCGGAAGGCGCTGCCATCGGCGGCCAGCAGCTCGGCATGCCATTCCAGCGACGGATCGAATCCGAAGCGTTCGACCGGCGTCCAGCAGCCCATCGCCAGCACTTCGGCCAGATGCTGATCCTCGCCGTTGACGATCAGTCGGCCACGCGCCGGCACCGTGCGCACCAGATGGTGGAACTGGCGCTGGATCGCGGCCACGTCGGGGAAGATATCGGCGTGGTCGTATTCAAGGTTGTTGAGGATGGCCACCAGCGGCCGGTAGTGCACGAACTTGCTGCGCTTGTCGAAGAAGGCGGTGTCGTACTCGTCGGCCTCGACCACGAACTCGCGGCCCTGGCCCAGGCGGGCGGAGACGCCGAAATCCTCGGCTACGCCGCCGATCAGGAAACCGGGTGAACGACCGGCGCTTTCCAGCAGCCAGGTGAGGATGGTGGTGGTGGTGGTCTTGCCGTGGGTACCGGCCACGGCCAGGGTGTCGCGGCCCGGCAGCACCTGTTCGGACAGCCACTGGGCGCCGGAGATGTAGCGCTGGCCGGCGTCGAGCACGGCCTCCACGGCCGGGTTGCCGCGCGAGAGCGCGTTGCCGATCACCACCTCGTCGGTGCCGGCCGGCACGCTGTCGGCGCGGTAACCCTGGTCCAGGGTGATGCCCAGCTGTTCGAGCTGGGTCGACATCGGCGGATAGATGGCCTGGTCGCTGCCGCTGACCGTATGGCCCAGTTCCCGCGCCAGGGCGGCCACGCCGCCCATGAAGGTGCCGGCGATTGCAAGGATATGTACGCTGCTCATGACCGAGGATTGTGACCGATGACGGCTGTATAGGGCCAATGTCCGATCCGGGGTAAGACAAGTCCTACACAGGATGTGAGAAAACTCCAATCATCTGTCAGGGAAATCCCGATAGCGATGTTCTGTGAACCCGGACACAATTCGAACTGCCAGCCGCAGTACCCGAACCGGTCCTACTCCCCAAGAGGCCATCCCCAAGGGAGCTCATGCTGCGGGGCCCTGAGCAAGCCCTCTGCTGGCGCCTATCAAACGACACAGGCCTGGTCCTCGCGGACCAGGCCTGTGCTTTTTGCGCCCGAAGGACCGGCAGTGCACCGGCCCTGCAGGATCAACCCTTGATCGCCGCCAGGATGCGGGCTTCGATCTCGTCCAGCTCACCGACGCCGTCGACGCGGGCCAGGGTGCCACGGCCGGCGTAGAAGTCGACCACCGGGGCGGTCTGGTCGTTGTAGACCTGCAGGCGCTGGCGCACCGCTTCCGGCGTGTCATCGGCGCGGCCCTGTTCCTTGGCACGACCGGCGATGCGCTCGACCAGCAGCTCGGTGGCCACGTCCAGCTGCACCACGGCATCCAGCGGCTGGCCGATCTTGGCTAGCAGGCCGTCCATCGCATTGGCCTGGGCCACATTGCGCGGGTAGCCATCGAGGATGAAGCCCTTGGCGACATCGGCCTGGGTCAGGCGCGACTCCAGCATGCCCAGCAGGATGTCGTCCGACACCAGGTTGCCGGCATCCATCACCGTCTTGGCCTGCTTGCCCAGCTCCGTGCCCGCGGCGATTTCCGCGCGCAGCATGTCACCGGTCGAAATGTGGGCGATCCCCAGCTTTTCCTTCAGGCGCGTCGCCTGTGTCCCCTTGCCCGAACCGGGCGGTCCCAACAGAACCAATCGCATTGACCTGACTCCAACGTGTTGAAAACAAAGAAGGTTCGCGTCCCGGACGGACCGGTATCGCTGCACCGCAATAGCGCCACTTTACCGCATCCGGGTAATGTCCCTGCAATGTCCCCTCCCCCGAGCAGGTAGAAGCATGCGCAACGGTACTCTCCTCTACGCCCAGTCCGGCGGTGTCACCGCGGTCATCAACGCCACGGCAGCGGCGGTGATCGAGCAGGCCCGGGCCAAGGGCATCAAGGTCCTGGCTGCCCGCAACGGCATCCTCGGCGCGCTGCGCGAGGAGCTGATCGACACCAGCAAGGAGAGTGCCGCCGCGATCCGCGCCCTCGCCCATACCCCGGGCGGCGCCTTCGGCTCGTGCCGGGTCAAGCTGAAATCGCTGGACGCCGACCGCGCCCGCTACGACCGCCTGCTGGAGGTGCTGCGCGCACATGACGTGCGCTGGTTCCTCTACAACGGTGGCAACGACTCGGCCGATACCGCGCTGAAGGTCTCGCAGCTGGCCAAGGCCTCCGGCTACGACCTGACCTGCATCGGCGTGCCCAAGACCATCGACAACGATCTGGCGGTGACCGACACCTGCCCCGGCTTCGGCTCGGCGGCCAAGTACACCGCCGTCTCGGTGCGCGAGGCGGCGCTGGACGTCGCAGCGATGGCCGAGACCTCCACCCGCGTGTTCATCTACGAAGCGATGGGCCGCCACGCCGGCTGGCTGGCCGCGGCCGCCGGCCTGGCTGGCAACGGTGATGACGAAGCGCCGCACATCATCCTGCTGCCCGAGCGCGCCTACGACGAGGCCGCGTTCCTGACCAAGGTGAAGGCCGTGGTCGAGCGGGTCGGCTACTGCGTGGTGGTGGCGTCGGAAGGCATCGCCACCGCCGATGGCCGCTTCGTCGCCGATGCTGGCGGCGGCAAGGACTCCTTCGGTCACTCGCAACTAGGCGGCGTGGCTGCCCACCTGGCCGCACGGGTCAAGGGCCAGCTGGGCCTGAAGGTGCATTGGGCCCTGCCCGACTACCTGCAGCGCTCGGCCCGCCACCTGGCCAGCAAGACCGACTGGGAGCAGGCGCAGGCAGTCGGCAAGGCCGCCGTGCAGCTGGCGTTGAAGGGCCAGAACGGCGTGATGCCGGTGATCGTGCGCAGCAGCGATGCGCCCTATCGCTGGAGGATCGAAGCGGCGCCGCTGTCGAAGATCGCCAACCACGAGAAGAAAATGCCGGCCGGCTTCATCCGCCGCGATGGCTTCGGCATCACCGCCAAGGCACGCGCCTACCTGTCGCCGCTGATCAAGGGCGAAGCACCGCTGCCGTACGGCACCGACGGCCTGCCGAAGTACGTGACGCTGAAGAACGTGGCCGTGAAGCAGAAGCTGCCGGCCTTCGAGGGCTGAGCCGAAAAAGGGGACGGAGGGGATTAAGTCGTATACGCCCCTCTGTGCTGAGCCCTGTGCGGAGCGCAGGGCACATTGCGGCGGCCGCCGAAGCACCCCACAATCGGGCTCCGGCCCGGGGCAAAGGGGCCGCCGCAAGCCAGATTCGACGCTGCCCGGCCTTCAAGGCCCGGGCCTGTGCTGCCATTTCACAAGGACTGTAACCATGAAGCACCCGATCCTGATCGCCGCGCTGCTGTCCGGTGCCGCCGCGCCGGCCTTCGCTGCGACCTGCGAAAGCAACTTCCAGAAGAAGGGCAATCCCTTCGTCGGCACGACCTTCACCTCATCGGTCACCCATCCAGACCTGACCGTGGCCAGTGCCATCGGCCAGATGCGGGTGATCGCCAAGAACGCCAACATGGACGTCCTCAGCGAGGACGTGGAAGGCGGCTCGATGCTGATCGAAGAGCCGGAATCCATGGCCCACAAGCCGATTCCGATGATCATCAGTGCCACCTCCGAAGGCGGCCAGGGCACCGTCGGCATGGTGGTGAAGGTCAACAAGGGCGCCATTGCCTCGGCCGATGGCGTGCGCGAAGAAATGTGCAAGCTGCTCAACCAGATCAAGCCGGGCAAGGCTGGCGAACAGGCAGCCAAGGCCACTCCGCAGGCGTCGGTGGTAACGATTGCCGCCGACCGCTTCGGCTTCCAGCTGCGCAACCAGAACAAGGACAACCCGGCCGCGGTCGAGCCGCGCTACAAGGGCAAGACCTACGCCATCACCGGTCGCATCACCTCCGTGCTGCGCAGTGGCGGCACCTACAACACCAGCTTCGACCTGCCCAGCGATGGCAGCATCGACTTTGAGCGCGTGGCCATTTCCTGCTCGTTTGCAGCCAATCAGGCCGCGTATGCGCTGGCCCTGCGCCCGCGCGAGAAGGTGACGCTGACCGGCGTGGTCGACAGCTACGACCAGATTGGTCGTGTGTTGTGGTTGAAGGACTGCCGCGGCAACTGATCGCTGCCAGCATGGGAAAAGGCCCGGGTGCGCAGGCGCCCGGGCCTTTTCGTTTCCACAGCGGTTCACACCTGGCGCACGTGCATCGCAGGATGATGGATACCCCGTCCGGAGGTCATCATGGCACTGCGTGTTGTTCGACTGGGTACGCCGCGCCACCCCGGCGAAGGGCTGCGTATCGGTACCGTGCGGCGACCACCGCGCGGCGTACCACGCAGCGAATTCGCGACACAGGACTGGTACGACGTCTGGTTCCCGACCCTGTCACCCAGCGCGGAACTGGTAAAGCGGGCGCACGAAGCGAAAACCGCGGCCGACTGGAATGCGTTCTTCCGCCACTACAAGGCCGAGATGAAGGCGCCGGACGCGGCCCACGCGCTGGATCTTCTGGCCGCGATGTCACAGCACAGCGACATCAGCGTGGGGTGCTACTGCGAGGATGAAGCGCATTGCCATCGCAGGGCCCTGCGAGAGCTGCTGGTGGCGCGCGGGGCGACGCTGGCGGAGTGATGATTGCAGGGTTGCCGGCCAGCGGCCGGCACTACCAGGTTGCCCGCCGGGCATGGCCCGGCACTACCGATGCGCAGCGAAGTAGATCCACGCCATGCGTGGATGCGCAGCGCCGGGCACGTCAGTAGATCCACGCCATGCGTTGATGCGCGCTGCTGGACGGCCTCAATTGCAGGCCTTGCCTTCCATCTGCAGCTGCGCGGCGAACATCGTCACCTGCGGAATCTGGCCGGCAGCGGCCTGCTTCTTGGCCTCTTCCAGATAGATGCGCGACTGGCCCTGCCCGTCCAGCTCGACCTTGTTGCTCGACGGCAGGCGCCACACCCGCACTACCGCCTGCTGCGCCGGGCACGCGGCATTGGGCACGCGGATCACATCATTGAGCTTCCAGCCCTTGTCCACACTCGGCTGCGCCTTGGCATAGTCGACGAAACGCGCGCGCGGCTGGCACTGCTCGCTGGTCCGCACCGGCGCGAAGCGATACGGCTCGGCCGCCTGACCGGTGAAGGCACCTTCCAGGCGCGCGCAGGCCTCGGGAATCTGCCGCAGGGTGTGTACCGCGCCCACGGCCTGGGGGGCACCCACGGCACGCTGCAGCTCCGGGGTTTCCGCGGCGAGTGCCGGTACGGCGGGGACCAGGGCGGCAAGCATCAACAGGGACAGGCGCATGGGGAATCTCCTACGGGACTGAGCGCAGGCTTGCAGAGGCTGGCTTAACGGGGTGCAAAGGCCTGTGGATCTCGAAGCATGCTCATGGACTGGCGGCGGGTTCCGCGCGCATGGCGATGCGTTCAGCGGGAGGGCGCCCACGGGTGATGCGGCGCGGCTCGCAAAAGCCAGTCGAGCAAGCTCGACTCTACAGGTGGCGGCACGCATACTGCGGGCACCAGGGAATGCTGAACACCGCCATACGTCGGACGACCACCAAGGTCGGTACGGGTTGGTTCCAGGCTGCAGCCCGTCGTCCCCCTCGTGGTGCCGTTCATCGCCACTGGATGCCTACATCCATTCTGCGGAGGGGTCTAATGCTGGAACGTCACGGGCTGTCATTGGCGCTGGGCTGCGCCATTCTCGCGATCCTGTTCGGAATCGTCTCGGCGCGCTGGATCCTGCGCCAACCCACCGGCAATGAACGCATGGTCGCGATCGCCACCGCGATCCAGGAAGGTGCGCGTGCCTACCTCAACCGCCAGTACCTGACCATCGGCGTCGCCGGCGTGGTGCTGTTCGTGCTGGTCGGCATCTTCCTCAGCTGGTACACCGCGATCGGCTTCGCCATCGGTGCGGTGCTGTCCGGCGCGGCCGGCTACATCGGCATGAACGTGTCGGTACGCGCCAACGTACGCACTGCCGAAGCTGCACGCCACGGCATCAGCGCGGCGATGGATGTCGCCTTCCGCGGCGGCGCGATCACCGGCATGCTGGTGGTAGGGCTGGGCCTGCTAGGCGTGGCCGGCTATTACGCGCTGCTGCTGCGCATGGGCCTGCAGATGGACCAGGCGCTGCATGCACTGGTCGGGCTGGCGTTCGGCTCGTCGCTGATCTCGATCTTCGCGCGCCTGGGCGGCGGCATCTTCACCAAGGGCGCGGACGTCGGTGCCGACCTGGTCGGCAAGGTCGAAGCCGGGATTCCCGAGGATGACCCGCGCAACCCGGCGGTGATCGCCGACAACGTCGGTGACAACGTCGGCGACTGCGCCGGCATGGCCGCCGACCTGTTCGAGACCTACGCGGTGACCGTGATCGCCACCATGCTGCTGGGCAGCCTGATGCTGGCCGAGGCAGGCGCCAATGCGGTGCTGTATCCGCTGGTGCTGGGCGGCGTGTCGATCATCGCCTCGATCATCGGCGCGCTGTTCGTCAAGGTGGGCGAACCGGGTAGTGGCCGGGGCAGCTCGATCATGGGGGCGCTGTACAAGGGCGTGATCGTCTCCGGCGTTCTGGCCGCCATCGCCTTCTACCCGATCACCACCGGGTTGATGAGTGACAACGTGCATGGGCCGATGGCGCTGTATGGCTGCGCATTGATCGGGCTGGTGCTGACCGGCCTGATCGTGTGGATCACCGAGTACTACACCGGCACCCAGTACAAGCCGGTGCAGCACGTGGCACAGGCCTCGACCACTGGGCATGGCACCAACATCATCGCCGGCCTTGGCATTTCGATGAAGTCCACCGCGCTACCGGTGGTCGCGGTGTGTGCGGCAATCTGGGGCGCGTTCGCGCTTGGGGGCCTGTACGGCATCGCCATCGCCGCCACCGCGATGCTGTCGATGGCCGGCATGATCGTCGCCCTCGATGCCTATGGACCGATCACCGACAACGCCGGTGGCATCGCCGAGATGGCCGAGCTGCCCTCGGAGATCCGCGACATCACCGACCCGCTGGATGCGGTGGGCAACACCACCAAGGCAGTGACCAAGGGTTACGCGATCGGCTCAGCGGCGCTGGCGGCACTGGTGCTGTTCGCCGACTACACCCATAACCTGCAGGCGGCCAATCCCGGCCAGGAGTTCCGCTTCGACCTCAGCGACCACACGGTGATCATCGGCCTGCTGATCGGTGGCCTGATCCCCTACCTGTTCGGTGCGATGGCGATGGAAGCGGTCGGCCGCGCCGCCGGCGCGGTGGTGGAAGAAGTGCGCCGCCAGTTCCGCGAGATCCCCGGCATCATGCAGGGCACCGGCAAGCCGCAGTACGACAAGGCGGTGGACATGCTGACCCGCTCGGCGATCCGCGAAATGATCGTGCCCTCACTGCTGCCGGTGGCGGTGCCGGTGGTGGTCGGCCTGCTGCTGGGGCCGCGCGCACTGGGCGGCCTGCTGATCGGCACGATCGTGACCGGCCTGTTCGTGGCCATCTCGATGACCACCGGCGGCGGCGCCTGGGACAACGCCAAGAAGTACATCGAGGACGGCCACTTCGGCGGCAAGGGCAGCGAGGCGCACAAGGCGGCGGTAACCGGCGATACCGTCGGTGACCCCTACAAGGACACCGCCGGCCCGGCGATCAATCCGCTGATCAAGATCATCAACATCGTGGCACTGCTGCTGGTGCCCCTGCTGTAGATCCACGCCTTGCGCAAACCCGTAGAGTCGAGCTTGCTCGACTGCTTCTGGCCCACACCGCAAGAGCAGTCGAGCAAGCTCGACGCTACAAGGTCACCGCCCGCGCAGGAAGAACGACACCGGCACCATCACTTCCACCGGGTCGCCGGCCACTTCGGCCGGCGGCGCCGGTACCGGGCTGGCCCGCTGCACGGTGTCCAGCGTCTCCTGGTCGAGCAGCGCGAAGCCACTGCTGCGGCCCAGTTTCAACCCCGAGACCGCGCCATCGCGGGCAACCGCAAAGCGCACGTAGACCACACCCTGCTGGCGCAGCCGCTCGGCCTGGCGCGGATAGCGGCGGTGTTTCTGCAGGTGCCCGAGCAGGCGTCCTTCCCAGGTCGCCTCGGCACGACTGCGCTCACCCGCCGTGGTCTGCGGTGCGGTGTAGCGTGTAGCCGCATCAGCCGCCACCTGCGGCGGTGCGCTGGTCTGCGCGACGTTGGCGTCAGCGGTGTCCGGCGACGGCGTCGGCTCCGGTGTACGCGGTGGCGGCAGGTCACCCTGCGGCTGCACCGGCGCCTTGGGTTGTTCACGCAGGGCCGGCGTCGGCGCCTGCCGCTGTTGTTGCTGCTGCAGCGGCCCGGTCGCGACCTCGCGCGGCGGCACCGGCGGTGCCTGTGCCATCGGCGCCAGTTCCAGCATCAGCGCCGCAGGCGGAACCGCAGCCGTCAGCGCCGGCGCACGGGCCGCCCACCAGCAGGCCGCGCCGATCAACAGCGCATGCACCAGCAGCACGATCGCCAGGCTGGTCGCCCAGCGCCGCAGTCCACTCATCGTGCGCCCTGCTCCAGGCCGACCAGTGCCACCTTCAGGTAGCCGGCCGCGCGCAGCGCATCCAGCGTGGCCATCAGTTCGCCATAGGGCACACGGGTATCGGCACGCAGGAAGATGCGCTGCGTGGTGTCACTGTGAGTGGCCGCCTGCAATGCAGCCGCCAGGCTGTCGCGCGCCACGGCCTGTTCACCAACGCGCAGCGACAGATCGGCCTGGACGGTCACGTACACCGGTGCCTGTTCCGGCGGCGTGGCACTGGCATTGCTGGCCGGCAGCTGCACCGGCACCGACACGGTGGCCAGCGGTGCGGCCACCATGAAGATGATCAGCAGCACCAGCATCACGTCGATGAAGGGCGTGACATTGATCTCGTGTGCTTCTTCCGGCACATCGTCGCGGTCGGACGCGGTCCTGATCGCCATCGACGCGCCTCAGTGCACCGCACGCAGCGGCGCCGCTGCGGTACGCGGAACGGCACGATCGAGATCGCGCGAGACCAGTTGCTGCACAGCCGCGGACAGATCGCCGAGCAGACCCCGCAGGCCGGCCAGCACACGGCTGAAGTGGTTGTAGACCAGCACGGCGGGAATCGCTGCGACCAGACCCAGCGCGGTCGCCAGCAGAGCCTCGGCGATGCCGGGCGCAACCACCGCCAGGTTGGTGGTGTTGCTGTGCGCGATGCCGATGAAGCTGTTCATGATGCCCCACACCGTGCCGAACAGGCCGACGAACGGCGCCACCGCGCCGATGCTGGCGAGCACGCCGATGCCGCGTCGCTGCACGCGCGCGGTTTCCAGTTCAATGCGGTCCAGGCGCGAGGCCACGCGCTCCTTGATGCCGTCGCGGCTATCCAGTTCCTGCGACAGGCGCAGTTCGGTGCGCGCTGCGTCCAGCATGGCGAGTGCGGTACCCTGCTGCATACTGGCGTCGGCGCTCTCGCCGGGCAGGCTCGGCGCCTGCAGCAGCAGCGCACGCGCTGCGCGCAGCTGCCGTGCCTGGCGGGCCAGTTCCCAGCCCTTGGCCAGCAGCACGGTCCAGGTGGCCAGCGACGCCAGCGCGAGCGCGATCATCACCGTTTTCACCACCACGTCGGCGGCCAGATACATGCCCCAGGGCGTCAGTGCAGGGGCAGCCACGGGGGCCAGGTCAGCAGGCAGCATCGTCTCGTTTTCCATCAGCATCAGGGGTCGCTGCACGGCGGCGTACCGTGCGCGGATCATTGGCGTCGTCCACTTCCACGACCGGGTTGGGCTCCAACCGCGGTGCGGGCCGACTGAGCACGTAGCCGGCGCTGACCGCGAAGAACAGGCCCACGCCCAGCAGCAGCCGCCAGGACGGATGTGCGCCCCAACAGAACAGCACGAAGCCCACCGCCATGCCGGCGCTGGCAAACGCCTTGCCCTTGCCCGACACCGCGCCCTGCTCGCGCCACAGCCGCAGTGACGGGCCGTAGCGCGGGTGCGCCAGCAGGCGTTGCTCGAACTTCGGCGAACTGCGCGCGAAGCAGCCCACGGCCAGGATCAGGAAGATGGTGGTCGGCATCACCGGCAGCAGCGCGCCGATCACCCCGAGGCCGACCATCACCCAGCCCAGCGCGAACCAGAGCCAGCGCATCAGCGTTGCGCCGATAGGCGGGAGGCGTGCATCAGGCGAATTCCACTTCGACGTGGCCGTGCACGCTGCGGAAGGCGGCGTCCGCCGCATCGATCACCTGCTGCTCCTGCTCGGCGCTCAGCGGCACCGCATCCAGCGCAGCGGTGAATTCACGCCAGTGGCGCGCCGCGCCATCCGGGTGCGCGGCCAGGTGACGGGCGCCGAAGTCGCGGTCCAGGCCGAGCTTGGCAGCCATCTTGTACAGAATGGTGCCGCCGAGATTGGAGCCTTCGGCCACATACAGCCACCCCAATGCGGCGGGTAGCTCCAGATCGGACGGCAACGCCGCGATGTCGGCCCCCGGCAGGGTCTGCTCCAGATCCTGCAGGTCGCGCGCCACCTGGGTCAGGCGGCGGCGCTCGCCCAGGTCCGGCAGCAGTGCATCCAGCGCAGGGTTGGCATACAGCGCATCGATACTGCGGTGGAAGCGATACTGCACGCGCAGGAAACGGGCGAAGTTGCTGCGGTCGGCGAAGATGTCGCCGGCCATGATGCGCTTGTCCAGCGCGCCATGGCTGTCGCGGGTGGCGGCCTTGAGCCGCAGGCTGCGGCTGTCTTCAGGGGCGATGTGTGCGTTCATGGGGGATGCCAAGGGGGTCGTCCTGCTGTAGACGTTCGCCACGGGGCTTTCCCCAAGGCCATGTGCACCGATAATGGCGTATCCCTTCTTCCCGCAGGAACCGACGATGATCACCACCGAACCGCGCATGACCAACCTGTTCCTGCAGCTGGGCCTGGACGCCAGCGCCGAGGGCATCGCCCGCTTCATCCGCGAGCACCAGCTGGCCACCGATGTGGAAGTGGTCGAAGCGCCGTACTGGAACGATGCCCAGCGCCAGTTCCTGTCCGAATCGCTGCAGGCCGACGCGGCGTGGACCACGGTGGTGGATGAGCTGAACGAGTCGCTGCACGAAGATGCGGTGAAGGCGGCGACCGGGCTGTAACTGGCTGGAGGAAGGCGCCGGGCATGGCCCGGCGCTACCGTTGTCTCCCGCTGGGGTCAGAGCCCTTTCTGCAGGAAAGGGATCCGACCCCGACGATCAGTACTTCCAGGTCAACGCCAGGCGCGCGGTGCGGCCCGGGGCCGGCATCACGCCCAGGGCAAGCGGGTCCAGGTAGTAGCGGTCGGTCAGGTTGTCCACGCCGGCTTCCACCGACAGCTGGTCGTTGAAGCTCCAGCTGGCGAACAGGTCGACCAGGGTGGTCGGCCGGTACAGCTGCTGGATCGCCGACAGGCCCACGTTCCAGTCCTTGTCCAGCTTGCTGATCGGGCCGGCGTTGTGGACCACGCGGGTACCGAAGGTCAGGCGCTCGTCGAACAGGCGCGAGCCCAGGGTCAGGTTGACCATGTAGCGCGGCGGGTTCTGGGTATTGGTGTACGAGCCCTCGAAGCCGCCGTCCACGCAGTTCGGCGTGTTGGCCAGTTCATCGTTCCTGCGCTGTGCACCATAGGCACGGCGCTCGGCTGCGATGTCCGGTGCGCAGGTCTTGGCCTTGAAGTAATAGTGCGCGGACAGATCAGCAAATACCTTGCCGCTGTCATAGCTGGACTGGAACTCCATGCCCGAGACCTTGAACTGGTCGACGTTGCGGATCAGTCCAGCCGACAGCGTGCGGTAGTCGCGGGTGATCAGGTCATCGATGCGGGTATCGAAGTAGGCCAGCTTCAGTGCCAGGCGGTCGCCGGCAGTGAACAGATCGTAGCGGATGGTGCTGGCACCGATTTCCCAGCTGCGCGCACGCTCCGGCTTCAGTTCGCCGACCGGCTTGGCGGCGGTGAACAGCCCCAGCGTGGTCTCGAACAGGCTCGGCACCTTGGTGCCTTCGGCGTACTTCACGTAGACCATGGTGTCTTCGCTGAAGCGGTAGGCCACGCTGGCGGTCGGCGAGAACGCGGTGTCACGACGGCGGATCGGTTGCGACCAGGTCCAGCTGACCGGCACCTCCAGGTCCTGCGCCTTGCCGGCGTCGTAGAAGTTCCAGCCACCGATGTCGCCCACCGTACCCTTCTTGTACGGTGAAGCCAGCAGCGATTCCTGGGTGAAATTGCCGTTGGCGTCCGGATACCAGTTCAGCAGCGCGATGCGCTTGGCCCGCCAAGACGGCAGCGCCGGGTTGCCATTGAGCAGCTCGGTGTAGCGGTACTGGCCCTGCACCTCGTAGGCATCGGGCGTGGCCAGGCGGTTGCGGTCATGCACATCCACGCGGTTCCAGCGGCCGCCGGCCAGCAGTTCCCAATGCTCATCGGGCTGCCACTTCAGCGAGGCCACGGCACTGTATTCCTTGCGCTCGGCGTTGCGCAGGAAGCGGTTGTTGATCAGGTCATCGTGCATGACCGGCCCCGAACTGCCCGGTGCAATGTCCTCATCGCTGTAGGACAGGCCGTAGTCGAGGGTGAATGCACCGGCGTGGGTATCGAACTTCGAGGTGTTGCTGGCATCCAGGCCGAAGCGCTTCTGCCGCAGCGGATTGCGGTAGGCATCCTTGTAACCGGGGTCGCCACTGAAGCTGGGCGCGTCGTACCACTCGGTGCGGCGATCGAAGTACCAGGGGGTGATGCCGGTCAAGCTGTTGTACATCACGCTGTCGGTGTCGGTGTACGTGGCGTTGACGCGCAGGTCGACCAGCTCGCTGTCCGGGTTGAAGCGATAGCGCAGGGTGTAGCTGTCCATGTCGACGTGGCCCGGGTCCCATTGCGGAATGCGGTCACGATCCACACGGATGATCTGCGAGGCCATGATCTCGCCGGCGGTGCCCTCGTAGCGGCGGTAGCCCGCTTCCAGGGTCTGTGCATCGTCGATGCGCCAGGTGCCCTTGAGCAGCGCCGACTTCGAGCGGGCCGAGGTATTGAATACCTCGGTACGCGGCGGATTCAGCGGTGCCAGCGTGCGCCGGGTCTGCGGGAAGACATCGTAGCCATGCTTGCCGGAGAAGTAGTTGCCGTTGTCGCGGTAGGCGTAGGCGGCAACCAGATCGAAGCGATCCCAGTGTCCCGCAGCGGCCACGTTGAAGAACTGGCTGCCGGTGGCGCTGCGGTCGGTGCGCGGCGCGGCGCTGTAGGACGGCAGGTTGTTGGCGCTGTTGTTGGCCAGGCCGCCACGCACGCGCACGCCGAAGTCCCGGCCTTCGCGCAGCACGTCACCGATCTTCAGCGTCTCCATCTCGACCACACCGCCGATGCCACCGGAGGCGTTGGCCTGCAGGCTCGGGCCCTTGGTGATGGTCAGGCTGGAGATCAGGTCCGGGTCGAGGTAGGTGCGCTGCGACTGGCCGGCATAACCACGGTAGGTATCCATGCTGGACTGGCCACCGTCGATGATCACCGGCACGCGGCCCTGGCCCTGGATGCCACGGATGTTGACGTCGAAGCCGTTGCCCACGCGCGGATCACCGGCGGTGACGCCAGCCACGCCCTTGACGATGTCGCCGTTGGACGTACCGCGGAATCGCTCCAGGTGCGTGCGGTTGAGCGTGGTGGTGGAGCCAACGCTGCGATAGCCGTCGAGCAGGCGCGCCTCGTCGCTGGTTGCGCCGCTGTCGATACGGTCGCCGGCCACGCTCAGCGTATCGGTGACGATCACACCGCTGTCGGCCTGCGCCGACGCTGCCGCTTCCAGGGTCACCGCATCGGCACTGACCCGGCGCACCGCCAGGCCACTGCCCTGCAGCAGGTGCTGCAAAGCCTCGCTGGCCGACAGGCTGCCGCTGACCGTACGCGAGGTAACACCCCGGGCCAGAGTGGCCGGGTACACGACCTGCACGCCGGACTGGCGCATGTAGCTGCGCAGCGCCTCGTCCAGTGGCTGCGCGGGGATATCGAAGCGCTGCACGGCAGCGTGGTCACCGCTGGCATCCTGCGCGAGTACGGAGGGCGCGGCGCTGGCCAGGCCGGCCGCCAGCAGGGCGATGCACAGGCGGGACGGGCGCGGCATGCGGCCCGGACGATGGAAATCGAACATGGGGGAACCTGTCAGGTAATCGGTGCCGCGGGCGCGGCGACATCCGCAACACGGGCGGACACGGCGACGTACTGGCGGCGGCGGGTACGTTCGCGGAGTAAGACGGATGAAAGCGTGGCAACCCCAAGAGCGATTTGCGGCCGCGGCAGGTGCCGACCGTGGGTCGGCTGGTTGCAGTGGTGGGTGCCAACCGTTGATAGGCTGCTTGCAGTGGTGGGTGCCGACCGTTGGTCGGCACAGGGACGGTCATCCACGCATGGCGTGGATCTACTGCACGATGGCGACGCCGAATGGAAGACGAGTAACCCTAAGACCTGCTGTTGCCGCCAACGCGTCCAGCGCCTGTTCCGGGCGATCGATGCGCAATGCTGCACTGACGGCCGGCAGCTGCGACAGATCGCCACGCACGAAGGTCGGGCCAGCGCGATAGCGCCCGACCCATTGCACGGCCTCGGCGACGCTGGCCTGCTCCAGCAGCAGTTCACCCTGCCGCCACGCGCCGACACTGTCGGCCGCCACATCTCCCAGACGCGTCACGCCACTGCGCTCGCCATAGACCGCACGCTGTCCCACCTGCAGGTAGGTCCAGCCACCGTCGGCCGGGCTGGCCACGCGCACCCTGCCCTGTCCGACCTGGGTTTCCACCTGATCGTTGTCGCGTGCGACGGAGAACGCGGTCGAGATGTCCTCGACCACGCCATTGCCCGCGCGCACGCTGAAACGCCGCTGGGCATCCGGGCTGACCTCGAACCAGGCGCGCCCGCGCAGCAGCTCGATCCGGCGTGCATCGGCATCAAACCGCACGGCGATCGCGCTGTCCGCATCCAGCACGGCGCGACTGCCATCGGGCAGTTGCACGTTCTGCACGACATGCGAACTGCGATGGTCGGCCTGTAGCCGCAACCAGGCCTCCGGCCATGCCACCAGCATCGCCAGCGCAGCTGCAGCGGCCATTGCCCAGCGCAGCCGCCGCGTGCGCCGGCGTTCGGCGGGCCGGGCCTGCGGGCGTGGTCCGACGCTGCGCCACAGCGCGCGCTCGTGCTCGAAGGCCCGACGGTGCCCCGGCTGTGCCAGCCAGCGTTCGAACTCATGCATGCGCCCCTCGCCGATGTCACCCGAGGCCAGCCACGCGATCCAGCCCCGGGCCTGTTCGGCCAGGGCATCGTCATTGGCGGCGGGCAGCGTGTTCGGCGGGCTCATCGGCTGGCGGACAGGCGCATTCAAGCGCGGGCGGAGGAACTAGACCGCATCCGCGGTCCAGTGATCAAGACGTTTCAGCGAGGGCCAACCCCAAGCCGGGGCGATCATCGGCCGCTGCGCGCCCAGGCCAGGCGTTGCAGCGCGGTGCGCACATGGTTCTCGATGGTAGTCACCGACACCCCCAGACGGCGGGCGATCTCGGCCTGGGTCAGGCCCTGCAGGCGGTTGAGCCGGAAGATGGTGCGGGTCGGCTCCGGCAGGTGTCCCGCCGCGTCGAGCACCCGCTGCAGCTCGTCCTGTGCCATCGCCTGCTCCTCGGTCGAGATCACCTCGTCCGGCCCCCAAAGGTAGTGGTCGGCCAGCAGACGGTTGCGCCGGGTCGATTCGCGGCCATGGTCGGTGGCCAGGTTGGCGGCCAGCCGGTACAGATAGGCGCGCGGGTTGTCGATGGCCTGGCTGTCATCGACGCCACGTGCCTTGAACCACACCGCCTGGATCACGTCCTCGGCGCCGTTGTCGCCCCCCAGGATGCGTTGCACCCGGCGCAGCAACGCAGGCCGCTCGCGGATCAGCAGTTCGGTGAGGGAGGCGGCATTGGAGGACATGCGCGGAACCGGGACGACAGACGGAAGGCGCCGCGCATGCTACTCCGTTAATGAGAATCAGTCACGTTCTCATCAATGGATGCACCCGGTCAGCCCGTCATAGACGCTCTGCGAGGTCCCCGGCAGCGGGTCATGCAGTGGATTGCGGGCGGCGAGCGCGGCATGGAAGGCTTCCACCGGGGTTCCCGCCACCAGCGGCAGGCGGCACAACCAGGTCGGTTGCCGGGCCACGATCGCGCCATCGTTGCGGGACACCTCCAGATCGCTGGCGGCGAATGCCCACAGGCATTCATGCACGGTTCCCCGCACCGCATCCACCGAACAGCGCAGGCGCAGGGCGCGGATATCGCTGTATTCGCCCTCGCAGAAGGTGTCGCCACAGATGGCATCGAAGCCATGCTGCAAACGGCCTTCCAGGGCAAAGAAGCGGTCCCAGTTGGCCTCCTGGTGCGGGTAGTCGATCAGGTCGACATAAGGGGACGCCTGGGCCAAAGGCGCAACCAGCAACATGCAGGTCAGGCCAAACGACAGGGCAGACACGTTCATGGGCAGACTCCTTGGGAAGGTTGGTCCAGCCTGCGCTCCCATGCCGGCCGCCCCCATCAGCCAATCCCGGCCTGCCCGGTAGGCCCCCGCCCCGCAGCGCCGTCGGCCCCTCCCTCTGCACAGCGCCCGGCAAAGGCATAAAATGGGGGGCTATCCGTCTACATCCCCCACCTGGAGCACGACCATGGGTCTGGAACTCGTCTCGCCCGGCAAGAACCCGCCGGAAGAAATCAACGTCATCATCGAGATCCCGAAGGACTCGGAGCCGGTGAAGTACGAAGTGGACAAGGAAACCGGCGCGATCTTCGTCGACCGCATCCTGTCCACCCCGATGCGCTACCCCTGCAACTACGGCTACGTGCCGAGCACCCTGTGCGGCGACGGCGATCCGGCCGACGTGCTGGTGGTGCTGCCGCTGCCGCTGGTGCCGGGCTCGGTCGTGCGCTGCCGTCCGGTCGGCGTGCTGAAGATGAGCGATGAGGCAGGCAGCGACGAGAAGATCCTGGCCGTGCCGGTCTCGAAGATCTTCAGTGGCTATGCCCACGTCGAAGACATCGCCCAGGTGTCCAGCCACTGGCTGGAGCGCATCGGCCACTTCTTCGAGCACTACAAGGACCTGGAGAAGGGCAAGTGGGTCAAGCTGGACGGTTGGGGCGGCGCCGCTGAGGCCAAGCAGATCCTGATCGAGGCGCACCAGCGCCATCTCGACAGCAAGGCCTGAGCCTGAACCGGATCGCTCCGGCGGCACCCCGCCGGAGCGATGCGGGTCACGTTTCATGACGACGGCACATCACACGTGCCGCCGTATTAGGTAAATTGCGTCACTTCACACGTCGTCGACATCCATCGTCGAGACAGCCAGGGGAATGTGTCGTGCGTATTCTGCTTGTTGGGGATGCAGCCAGCCTGCCGGCCGAGCTGACCGAATTCATTGCCGATCTTGGGGAAGACTGGCAGCCGCTGACCGCCACCGATGGCCAGACCGCGATGACTGCGGTGGCCACACAGGGCGTGGATGCAGTGATCGTCTGCCCGCAGCTGCCGGATCTCAATGCCACCACGCTGCTGGGCCAGATCCGGACCTTGCGCCCGGAAACCATCCGCATCGCGCTGATCGATGCCCAGCACGGCAACCGGCCGCCGCCGGCACGCCTGATCGGTGTCGCTCACCGTTTCCTGCCGTTGCCACTGGCACCGGAAGTGCTGCTGGAAGCGCTGACCAGCCTGGAAGAGCTGCGCGAAGTACTGGACAGCCCACGCCTGCGCGATGCCATCGGCCGTATCGAGAAGCTGCCCTCGCCGCCGCACCTGTACCTGAGCCTGACCCAGGCGCTGGAGCATGACGACGACGCCGACAGCGCCGACGTCGCCAAGCTGGTGGCGGCCGACCCGGCCATTGCCGCGAAGGTGCTGCAGCTGTCGAACTCGGCGTTCTTCAGCCAGGGACGCACCATCGCTGACCTGCGCACGGCCGTGACCCGCCTGGGCCTGTCGACGCTGCGCGACCTGGTGCTGGCCAGCGAGGTGTTTTCCGCACCCACGTTGTCCACCGCCGAACGCAATTCACTGCAGCAGCGCGCCCTGCTCGCCTCGCGCCTGGCCGCGCGCCTGCTGCCCGAATCCAGTGCCGAACTGGGCGCGACCGCCGCCCTGCTGGCCGACATCGGCCTGCTGCTGCCCGGCGTACGCAACGAGCGCAGCGAACCGTCGCTGGCCGGTGACACCCGCCCCGGCCATGCCGAGGCCGGCGCCTACCTGCTGGGCCTGTGGGGCCTGCCGATGCCGATCATCGAAGCGGTTGCCTTCCACCTGCAGCCGCAGCGCGCCAATACGCGCAGCTTCTGGGTGACCGGTGCGGTGCATGTGGCGCTGGCGCTGGTCAACGGCGATCCGGTGGATGAGGACTACCTGCAGCGCGCAGGTGTACTCAACAGGCTGCCGCAGTGGCGCGAGCATGCCAATGCGTTGATGGGACTGGTACCCAGCGAGGCCTGAGCTGTCAACGCAGGAACAACCTCGAAGGCGCGCCCAAAGGCGCGCCTTTTTTTGCATCAGCGCGCGCCGCAGGCGTCCTGCACGCAGTGGCGATACTGCAGATCGCACATGACCTTCGAATTGCCTGCAGCCAGGCATTGCTGGCGCAGCTCTTCGCAGTACAGCCCGCCCCCACAGACGCCACCGGTCTGGGCGAACACCGCACCCACCAATGTTGCATAGATCAGTGCAGCAGCAGACAGTTTGTGCAACAGCGTGCTCTTCATCGCTCTCTCCATGTGCAAGTGTCCGCAAGTGGACCCAGCAACTGTGTTGATTACGACACGACAGGAACGTGACTCTGCTCACCTTCCACGACATTTCGGAATTCCCCTACAAAAAAAGAGGGCGGACCTTGCGGTCCGCCCTCCCGGTATTGCTATCGCACTTCGAACGATCAGAAGCGCTGGGTGTACTTCATGTACAGGAAGCGACCGACGTCGAAGCCACCGTAGTAGGCGAAGCTCGAGTTCGGCGCCGAGTACTGCAGCGCACCGCGGTGATCGAACACGTTGTTCGCACCCAGGGCGATGGTGGCATCCCACGGAGCCTTCCAGCTGACCTGCACGTCGTGGAAGGTGTTGGAGCCGGTGTGGCGCAGCGGATCCGGCTCACCATTGGCGTAGTGGTTCGGGGCGTCGCACCATGCGTCGTCGATGCAGCTTTCCTTCATGCCCGAGTAGTAACGAGCAGTCCAGTTGACACCGAAGTCACCCAGCTCCCAGTTCACGCCCAGGTTCGAACGGACGCGGAACAGGCCCGGCTCACCAACGCGACCGATGGTGATGTTCTCACCCTTCTTGTTCTGGCCGGCTTCGTCGTACTTGGCCAGGTAGCTGGTCTGCCAGTCGATGCTGAACTTGCCGATCGACAGTTCCGGCAGGCGGTACTTGACACCCAGGTCGTAGCCTTCGGTCTCCATCGAGCCGAGGTTGGCCAGGCCGTAGGTCAGCGCCTCGATATGGCCATCGGCGGCACGGGTGACGCCTTCACAGCGAGCTGCGTTGCCCAGCACGTAGCAGTCACGCAGGATGCGATCAACGCTGTCAGCGATGATCATGTTCTTCAGCTCGTAGCGGTACCAGTCGAGCGAGATGTCCAGGCCCTGCACCCAACGCGGGCTCCAGACCAGGCCAACCGTCTTGCTCTTGGAGGTTTCCGGCTTCAGAGCCGAATTCGAACCGCTGACGAACTGGTCCGGGGTCGCGCACGGGAAGGTGCTGCAAGGCGCGAAGCCCTGGCCGACCTGCACGTAGTTGGCCGGCACGCCAGCCCCGGCGCAGGCAGCATTGCCAGCGACGTTGCCCGGCGAGGTCGAACCGCACGGGTCGGTGTAACGCTCGAAGCTCGAGTTGGTGCCGCCGTACAGATCGTCGACGGTCGGCGCGCGGAAGCCTTCTGCGTAGGTACCGCGGACCAGCAGCTCTTCGATCGGGCGCCACACCAGGCCGAACTTCGAGTTGATCGTGTCACCGAAGTTGCTGTAGTCGGAGTAGCGGCTGGCGACGTTGAAGGTCAGTTCCTTGGCAAACGGCAGGTCCGACAGGATCGGCACGTTCAGTTCCAGGTAGAACTCATCCAGCGAGTAGTTGCCCGAGGTGGTGGTCGACGCCAGGCCGGTCGACTGGCCCGACTGACGGAAGGCGTCCGGCACGAAGCGGCCTTCTTCCTTGCGGTGCTCGTAGCCCATGGCCACGCCCAGGTCACCGGCCGGCAGCTCGAACAGCGAACCGGACAGGTTGGCGGTGTAGCTGGTGGTCTTGGTCACACCGGTGTCGGTGTAGGTCGGGAACAGGAAGTTTTGCAGATCACGGTCGGCAAGCGAGCCCTGGCCGTTGACGCCATACGGCAGCAGCGGGTTCCACGGACGGCACTGGCTCAGCGGGATCGGGTTGGCGGCGGTGCCGCACTGGGCAACACCCTGGCCGTTGATGAACGACTTGCCAAGTGCCTGCTCGGATGCGATCAGGCTCATGTCGCCGTAGCCGGTCTTGGTCAGCTCGTTGCGGTTCCACAGCGCGCCGACGTCCCAGTCCCAGGTCTTGCCGGCGAATTCGAAGAAGCCGCTCAGGCTCGGCGCGAAGCGCAGGGTCTTGAGGTCGCTCTTGGTGGTACGCGGCACTTCCCACAGGCGGCGACGGAACTCGACGTCCTGACCGATCGGGTTGAACGCGCTGTCCTTCGACAGCGGGGTACCGAACGACAGCGACTGGTACGGGTAACCCGCGATCTGCTGGTCGGTGGTGCGCTGGTTGTACAGCACGTCAGCATTGAAGGTGATCGAGTCGGCCAGATCGTAGCTGCCGTTGACGTACACGGACTTACGCTCGATGCCGGTCTGCACCATCATCTGCTGGTTGGCATTGGAGTACTCGGCCGGGGTCAGCTGGTGGTAGTCGGCCGCATTCTTCGGGTCACCGCCCGGATTCAGGGTCATCCACTCCGGCTGCGGCTGGCCTGCAGCGCGCGGCTTGCAGTCGCCCCACACGCGCGGGTCGCACCAGGTGCTGTTCTGGCTCAGCGGGCTCCAATCACCGGAGGTGGTGTTCGGGCCCAGGCCGCCGTCGCGGCTGAACCAACGATCCTTCGCCCACACCGGATCCTGCTTGGAGTATTCGGCCGACAGGGTCACGCCGCCACGCTCGCCTTCGGAGCCGAGGGTGAACGAGTAGGTGTTGGTGTCGCCGTCGCCGCGGCCGTACTGGCCGACGTAGACGCTGGCTTCAGCACCGTCGAAGCGCTTGCGGGTAATCACATTGACCACGCCAGCGATGGCGTCCGAACCGTAGATGGCGGAGGCGCCATCCTTCAGCACTTCGATGCGCTCGACGGCGGCCATCGGAATCTGGCTCAGATCCTGGTAGCCGGCAGTGGTTGCGCCCAGGCGCTTGCCGTTCATCAGCACCAGGGTGCGCTGCGCGCCCAGGTTGCGCAGGTCGACGTAGTAGCCGCCAACGTTTTCGCCGGAGGACAGCGAGTCCGCACGGGAAATGGCCGGCGAACCTGCCGAGGTCAGGTTCTGCAGGACATCGGCGACGGTGGTGTAGCCCTGCTTTTCCAGGTTCTCACGGCTCAGGGTGAGGACCGGCTGCTGGGTCTCCATCGAGGCGCCGCGGATGCGCGAGCCCGTGATTTCGATGCGATCCAGGGTGGTCGCATCCTTTGCTTCCTGTGCAGAAGCAAAGGCGGGCGTCAGCGCCAACGCAATGCCAGCCGGCAGAAGGCCCAGCCGCACTGCGGGATTACGAACGTTCATCTATCTCTCCAAGGTACGTGTTAGCAGCGTGTTAAAACACCCCAGCACGTTACGATTGCGTTGCAGCGCTGTATTTGCGCGAACCAACCGGAGACTTTGCAGATTGTGGCGGCAGCAAGCCGCCGTTCTCCCTGAAGCGCGATGCGGACTGGCCGTAGCGGGCGCGGAACGCACGCGCGAAGCTGCAGCAGTTGTCGAAGCCACTGGCTGCAGCAACTTCGCCGACCATCATGTCGGTGTCACGCAGCAGGTCGGCAGCGCGCTCAAGGCGCAGCCGCGCCGAAAGCGACTGCGGGCTTTCCTCGTACAGGCTCTGGAAGGTCTTGGAGAGATACCAGCTGGAGAAGTTGGTCAGCTCGGCCAGTTCACCGATGCGCACCACGCGGTGGCTGTTGCCTTCCAGGTACAGGCGGGCGCGCTGCATGCGGCCGAACACCTGGCGCTTGCGGCTGCGCGAGCGCCCCGGGCAACGCTGCACGTTGTCGGCCAGCCCACGCTGCAGGCCCGCCAGGTGCAGCAGCAGCGGGCGCAGTGCCTGTGCCGGCTGGCCACTGGCCAGCGCATCGCGCCACAGGCGCAGCGCAACGCGGGCATCGCCACGGTTCATGCGGCCACGCCCGGCATACAGACCGCAATCGGCCATCTCGGCCAGCACGCGCAGCGCTTCGACCGTCAGGTTCAGGCCAACGCACAAGCCGTTGCGACCGGCCTGCACCAGCGGCCGCGACTCCTTCTCGAAGGCGATCCACTCGCCCTGGCGCAAGCGGAAGCGTCCTTCCTTGGCTTCCACCCAGGAGCTGCCGCGCACCTGCATCCACACAGTGAAGCTGCTGCCTGCGGTCTGCAGGCTGCCGAGCCGGGCCACGCCCAGGCAGGTCGGCGCAGCATCGTCGAGCGACCGGTCCAGAGAGACGGTTTGGCCGCGATCGGCCAGCGAGAGTTGACGCATGGGGGCACCACGGATTTGCCTAGTACAGGCCTCCGTTTTGCCAAATCAGGCGGCACCACGTCAGGAAAGTCAGACGAGATCGCCACGAATTCGCGGCGAGGTCGCCACGAAGAAATTACGAAGGCCCATTTCCGTTGAACAACAACAACTTGGAGAACGCCGGAAGCAGCGTCGGCGAGCGCTCGGGCAAACGCATCACACCGATGTCGGCACCGTCGCTGACCGCCATTGCCACGAACAGGGTGCGCCCATCGGCGCCGGCACTCAGCCCGTTGCCGGCACTGAGGCGTTCCGCATCCAGGCAGCGTTCCGGTTCCTCGCGCCCGGCCTGGATCAGCACCAGTGTCGTACCGCAGCGGGTGGACGTACCGAGATAGCCGATCGCACTGTTGCCGGCCACGGTCCAGGCCCGGTACCGCCACCGGCTGGGCTGGTCATCGCTGATCTGCTGCACGCTGCCTGGCGCCAGCGCCGCATCCACCGACCACAGGCCACCTGCCGCCAGGCGGGTGAACAGCACACGCCCGCTGCTGCGATCGAACCGCGCCTGAGACACGCCCTCGATGCTGGCAAGGCGGCGCCAAGGCTGCACGCTTCGATCAAACAGGCTCAGCCGGGTCTGTTGCTGGTCATCGCGCTCGACTACCAGCAGCTGGTCCGGGTTTGCGCCGTACAGTGCCTGCAGCGGCTGCTCCGACGGTACCGGCAACGGCTGGACGCGTTCGTCACGTGGGGCGATCTCATAGACCACCGTGCGTCCGTGTTCGTCGCGCCCGACCACCAGCAACCGCCGGCTGTCGGCCGACCAGTCCGGTGCCTGACGTGCCTCAGGCCGCAATCCTTCGATAGGCCGCAGCGAATCGGGGCGCTCCATGTCCGCCCACCACAGCGCGAAGCTGCCTGAACGATCGGACGTGAACACCAGTTGGCGTCCATCCGGCGCCGCCATCGGCTGCCCATCCCGGCCGCTGGACGCAAACAGGCGCTGCGGGGGTGAACCGCCCTCCATCGGCACCTTGAAGATGCCGAACTGCGCGCGGCGGTGAACGAAGGCCAGCATGCCCGCGCGGCGCGCCGTCGCCGGCCATTGTGCGTCGTCGAGCCCGGCGTCGCGCAGCGTGCGGCTCTCGACGTCCAGGTAATACAGGCGCACCTCACTGTCGACACGGCGTCCAAACACGATCGTCCGGCCATCACGCAACCAGGCCCAGCCACGCAGTTCAGCGGCCTCGTTGGTCAGCTGCTCGGGCGTGCCACCCGCGGCCGGCATGCGCCACAGGTCGCCCAGCTGCGGATTGCGCACGAATACCAGCCACTTGCCATCAGGCGAGTAGCGCGGCGCATAGTCGAAGTCATCCTCGGCGACACCGTAGTCCAGCGCCTTCCATTGGCCACTGGCCAGATCAAGCTTGCGGATGCCGCGATGGGCATAGCGCCCCACCATGCTGCCGAACACCAGACCACGGCCGTCCGGCGTCCAGTCGAAACTGAGCAGCTCGGTGCCATCACACCGTGTGGCCTGGCGCAGGGCACCACCGGTCGCGCTGGCGATCAGCACCTGGCAACCGCCGTTGTTGCTGAACCGCGCGAAGGCGATCTCGCGTCCATCCGGCGACCAGCTCGGGAAGCGATCGACCGAGCCGGCCGGCGGAGCCAGCAGCTGCCGCGCAGGCGCGTTGCCGGAGGTCTGCACCTTGATCGCGCCACCGCCCTGCCCGTCTTCGTTGGCGCCCTCATAGGCCACCAATGAACCATCGGGTGAAAGCGTGGGATAGGTTTCAAAGCCGCTGGTCGCGGTGATCAACCGATAGGGACGCTGCGGGCTGCCGATCACGCGCGTGCCGTTCTCCACGGCCGCATCCACAGCTGAACTGCTGGCCGGTGCCCGCCGCAGCAGCAGCGCGGTCAGCACCACCACCGTGGCCAGCATCAGCACGCCCAGCACCAGCAGTACGCGCCGGCGGACGTGGCGCCAGCGGCGGCGCGATGCCTGCACGTGTGGCGGCATCATCTCGGCGATGGCCATCGCCGGTTGCATGTCCACGATTTCGTCATCGGCTCCCGCGGGCGGCGCCGGCTCGACATCGTCCAGTACCTGCACCGGCACCAGCAGGCGATAGCCGGTCTTGGCGATGGTCTCGATATAGGCCTGGCCGTTGTCGTCGTCGTTGCTGAACGCCTTGCGCAGCTGGGTGACGGCCTGGGTAAGCACATCATTGGTCGGCAGCGTGTCCGGCCAGACTTCCGCGAACAGTTCATCGCGGGTGACAACACGCCCCGGCTGGCGCAGCAGCACACGCAGCACGCCCAGCGCCTTCGGCGTCAGCCGACGCGGGCGACGCGCACCCACGACCTCGACTTCGCGCGAGGACAGAGTGACAGTGCACTCTCCTATCCGGATCCGATCGAATCCGGGGGGCTGGTTTTCACTGCTGTTCATTTTCCGCTACACAGTAGAGACAGGTCCGGGGCAGCGTTTGCCTTCGATACCCTCCCGTCCTGGGAACAGCAAAAAGCCAGACTCCGCACAAAGCATCGGCGCATACCGCAAAAACAATGAAGCGGGCGAATACTAGCCTATGCGGGTTACCTCGCCTATCGCGTGGTCGACATCCAGGCTCTCTCTCGCCGACGAATTCACATAATCTGCAGCACCATTCGCGCCCTGCGGGGCGCGAAATTTTTATCTGGCGTTCATTTTCACATGCGCCGCAGCATGGTCAATCCAACCAGTCGCGAAACCACCAAAGCTACGTACATCACGCCTGAAAACTGCTCCAGCATGACCAAGGCGCGCGCCTGCGGATGCAGTGGCACAACGTCGCTCAAGCCAACACCCGAGAGCAAACTGAAGCTCAGATAAAGAAGCTCCATCCAGGTGCGCTGCGCGCCACCACCGGTGCCCTGGAAACTGCCCGGATACCATTGCTGGCACACGGCGAAAGCAAACGCGAAGGCCCACGCCAGCAACGTGAATGTCGCACCTGCTGCGAACAGTTCATCGCGGGTGACTTTATGGTCCTGGAGCATGTAGGCGATGAGCGCACCGGCCGTATAGAAGTACAGCAGGCTTTCCAGCAGCTGCGCGGTGGTCAGCAGCGCACTGCGATCCAGCAGTGCGCCGGCCAGCGAGAACACCACCGAAGGAATGGCCAGCAGCAGTGCCAGCCAGGTGCCCAGCGGACTGCGCTGGACCACCCACAGCGCCAGGCCGAGTACCGCCATGCCGAACATGCCCAGTGCCGCACGGCCGCCGGCGGTGTCATCAAGTGCGGGATACAGCAGCACCGCGATCAACTGGGCACCCAGCAGCCAGGCCGAAGGATGGCGGCGGGCAATGGCCAGCCAGCGGGTGGTGATGGCAACGGGCATGGCGTCCTTCCCCAGGGTGATGGGCGGAGGATAGCCGGGAGCGGCGTGATGAGCGGTAGTGCCGGCCACTGGCCGGCACTCTCCCCGGTCCCACGCACGACGGAATGCCGGCCAGCGGCCGGCACTACCCGTTACACGTCAGCCCTGGTGATAGACCTCGGCGCCGGCGGCGCGGAACTCTTCCGACTTCTCCTTCATGCCGGCCTCAGCGTAGTCGCGCACGTCCTGGGTGATCTTCATCGAGCAGAAGTGCGGGCCGCACATCGAGCAGAAGTGCGCCAGCTTGTGCGCATCCTTCGGCAGGGTCTCATCATGGAATTCCTTGGCCTTCTCCGGGTCCAGCCCGAGATGGAACTGGTCTTCCCAGCGGAACTCGAAGCGCGCCTTGCTCAGCGCGTTGTCGCGCACCTGCGCGCCGGGGTGTCCCTTGGCCAGGTCCGCCGCATGCGCGGCGATACGGTAGGCCATGATGCCGTCGCGCACGTCCTGGCGATTGGGCAGGCCGAGGTGTTCCTTCGGCGTCACGTAGCAGAGCATCGCCGTACCGAACCAGCCGATCATCGCCGCACCGATCGCGCTGGTGATGTGGTCGTAGCCCGGTGCGATATCGGTGGTCAGGGGGCCCAGCGTATAGAACGGCGCTTCGCCACACTCGCGCAGCTGCTTGTCCATGTTCTCCTTGATCAGCTGCATCGGCACGTGGCCGGGGCCTTCGATCATGGTCTGCACGTCGTGCTTCCAGGCGATCTTCGTCAACTCACCCAGCGTCTCCAGCTCACCGAACTGCGCGGCATCGTTGGCATCGGCGATGCAGCCCGGGCGCAGGCCATCGCCCAGCGAGAAGGTCACGTCGTAGGCCTTCATGATTTCGCAGATGTCTTCGAAATGCGTGTAGAGGAAGTTCTCCTTGTGGTGTGCCAGGCACCACTTGGCCATGATCGAGCCACCGCGGCTGACGATGCCGGTGACCCGCTTGGCGGTGAGCGGAACATAGCGCAGCAGCACGCCAGCGTGGATGGTGAAGTAGTCCACGCCCTGCTCGGCCTGCTCGATCAGTGTGTCGCGGAAGATCTCCCAGGTGAGTGCTTCGGCGCGGCCATCGACCTTCTCCAGCGCCTGGTAGATCGGCACGGTACCGATCGCCACCGGCGAGTTGCGGATGATCCACTCGCGGGTCTCATGGATGTGCTTGCCGGTGGACAGGTCCATCACCGTGTCACCGCCCCAGCGGATCGCCCACACCAGCTTCTCCACCTCCTCGGCAATGCCCGAGGAAACAGCGCTGTTGCCGATGTTGGCGTTGATCTTGGTCAGGAAATTTCGGCCGATGATCATCGGCTCGCTTTCCGGATGGTTGATGTTGTTGGGCAGCACCGCACGGCCGCGGGCGATTTCGTCGCGCACGAACTCCGGCGTGATGATCTTCTGGATCGACGCGCCGAACGCCTCGCCCGGGTGCTGCTGCAGCAGCCCGGCATCGCGGATCACGTCCAGCCGCTGGTTCTCGCGGATGGCGACGAATTCCATTTCCGGCGTGATGATGCCGCGGCGCGCGTAGTGCATCTGGGTGACGTTGGCACCTGCACGCGCACGGCGTGGCAGGCTGCGCGCGGGGAAGCGCACCGCATCGAGCTTCGGGTCATGCTCGCGATCGCGACCGAACGAAGAACTCAGTCCTTCCAGCCGCTCGGTATCACCGCGTTCTTCCACCCAGCCGCGACGCAGTGCCGGCAAACCAGCGGACAGATCGATGCGCACCTCCGGATCGGTGTACGGGCCCGACGTGTCGTAAACGGTCACCGGTGCATTCTCTTCGCCGCCGAACAAGGTCGGCGTGCGGGTCAGCGCGATCTCGCGCATCGGCACCTGCAGATCCGGGCGTGAACCGGGCACGTGGATCTTGCGCGAGCCGGGAATGGGCCGGGTCACGGATTCGGAGAGTTGCTGGGCCTGTTGCTGCAGGGCGGAGAGCTGTGCGTTCATCGGGCATCGTCCAGGAAGGTCAGGGACGAAGCGGCGGCGCACTGCTGCCGCGCCCGGACGGTCCTTGGGCGGAGTCCGGGCATGGCTGCACTGCAAAGCTTCCCTACGCCGGTATGAGCCGGATCAGGTTCCAAGGGACTGTCTCAACCGTGGCCACATGGCCGCGGTACCCCCGCTTCTTGGTGTGCATTAGAGCATAGAACGCACTGCAGCTCCTGGCTGTTCCATCCACGCACGGCGTGGATCCGCTGTTTCTGTATTAACAGAACCGTGACATCGCATTCAGTAACGTGCACGCGCATCGTGCCGCTGCGGCCGGTGTTTCCCCGCCGCCTTCGCGGCCCCTGCCCGGTCTGTGCTGCATGTCGCCGGCCCCTCGCAGCAAGCTCTGCTCGCTCCCCTCAATCCCTTGATCGGAGAAGCTCCTTCATGGTGTTTCGCGTTTCCATCGCACTGGTTCTGCTTCTGGTGCTGCTTGCCGGTGTTGCACCCGGCCCCTTCAATACCGTGGTGCAGTCGGTACTGGCCGATGTCATCCGCAGTGTCGGCTGGCTCTATCTTCTGGTCGTGTTCCTGGCACTGACGTTCCTGATGTACCTGGCATTCGGTCGCTTCGGCAACCTGCGCATCGGCGGTGAAGATGCCGAGCCGGAGTTCTCGCGCGCCAGCTGGATGTCGATGCTGTTCGCCGCCGGCATGGGCATCGGCCTGGTGTTCTGGGGCGCCGCCGAGCCGATTTCCCACTTCACCAAGCCTCCGGAAGGCCTCGCACCGCAGAGCATGGACGCGGCGCGGGCTTCGATGCGCTATGCATTCTTCCATTGGGGCCTGCATCCATGGGCAATCTACGCGCTGATCGGCCTGGCGATGGCCTGGTTCCAGTTCAACCGCAATGGCCGTGGACTGGTCAGTGACATGCTGCAACCGATCATCGGCCGGCACCATCGCGGCTGGATCGGACGCGTGGTCAACATCGCCGCGGTTGTTGCCACTGCCATTGGCGTGGCCACCACGCTGGGCTTCGGCACCATCCAGATCGCTGCCGGCATGGAACGCGTGTTCGGCCTGCACGCGGGTGTGCCACTGCAGCTGACCATCATCGCCATCGCGTTCGTGCTGTACATGGCGTCCACCGCCAGCGGAGTCGAGCGCGGGGTGAAGTGGCTGTCCAACTTCAACCTTGCGCTGGCCGCGCTTCTTGCGGCCACCGTACTGGTGCTGGGCCCGACCGGATTCATCTTCGATACGTTCACCACCACACTGGGGTCGTACCTCAACCAGTTGGTGACGATGAGCCTGCGCATGTCGCCGTTCTCGGGCAGCACATGGGTAGCGGACTGGACCATCTTCTACTGGGCGTGGTGGATTTCCTGGGCCCCGTTCGTCGGCTCGTTCATCGCGCGCATCTCGCGTGGGCGCAGCGTCCGCGAGTTCGTCATCGGCGTCGTGCTGGCACCCACGGTGCTGGGCTTCTTCTGGTTCGCGGTGTTTGGTGGTACTGCGCTGTGGGCGCAGATCTTCGGCCACGCCGACCTGGTGCAGGCGCTGGGCAATGGCTATGAAACGGTGCTGTTCACCCTGTTTGACAGCATGCCGCTGCCCTTGCTGCTTTCCTGCATCGCACTGGTGCTGCTGATGATCTTCTTCGTGACATCAGCCGATTCGGCGGTGCTGGTACTGGCCAGCATGTCCACTGACGAGGCAGGCGATCCGCCGTTGAAGCGCAAGCTGGCCTGGGGCATCGCGGTGGCGCTGATCGCAGCGGCGTTGCTGCTGGCCGGTGGCCTGGATGCACTGCAGGGCATGATCACGATTGCGGCGTTGCCATTCGCGCTGCTGATGGTGCTGGTGATGGTGTCGCTGTACCGGGTGCTGGACCAGGAGTACACGCGCGAGCGGCGGCAGGCGCAGCGCCAGCGGCATATGATCGATGCGTGGATCGCGCGCGAGATGGCGGCGCAGGAGGAGACCCAGGCGGAGGCGGCGCGCGCGCACGATCAGGATTGAGGGGGTTTTGCAGCCTGCGGCTGCACTGCTTTTCTTTCAAGCAAGAGCAAGTTCAAAAGCCAGAGCGGCTCTGGGTTACTGCTGGTTTGGCGGGGCGGTGTGGGCTGGCAGGACACGCCGTAAACCCGTCCATGGGGGCTCGATGGCGCCATCCATGGCGCCAACGGTCCTGCCAGCCCACACCGCCCCACCCCCGACAGTTTCCGTGTGACGGTGGGTTTTCCACGCCATGCGTGGATGAGGTGTATCGGAAAACAAGAAGGGGGCGGATTCGTTTTCCTCCGGAAAACGGATCCGACCCCAACTCACAGCACGCGGCTGTTGCTGCTGCCTTTGCTTTTGATCTTCTTCTTTCTCTTCCTGCGGTGGCAGCCACAGGAAACTGTCCGTGGCCGGGCGGGTGGATTGGCTGGGGGCGTGAGCCGCATGGATGCGGCGACCGAGCTTACATGGACGTACTTGCAGCGGCCCCCAGACAATCCACCCGCCCGGCCAAACCCAGCTTTACGGAATCCACCGCAGAGGGGGCTCCGCCCGGTGGCCGGGAAACCTCAATACCCCGCCGCCTGCCCATCCTTTCGACTCTCAGACGCACCGTAGTAAACGCCGGATTCCGGATCACGCATGATCGCCTGATACCCGCCATACGGACCGTCGGCGAACACGATGCGATGCCCCTTGCGCATCAGCGCACGCACCGTCTCATACGGGAAGCCGGTTTCCAGATTCACCTCACCACCGTCGGTCATCGCCGTGGCCTGCCCGGTCGGTTCGGTCGAGCCTTCATGCTGGATGCGCGGTGCATCACCGGCCTCCTGCAGGTTCATGCCGAAGTCCACCAGGTTCATCACGATCTGCGCGTGGCCCTGCGGCTGCATCGCGCCGCCCATCACGCCGAAGCTGGCATACGGCTTGCCGCCCTTGGTGATGAACGCCGGGATGATGGTCTGGAACGGGCGCTTGCCCGGTGCATAGCCGTTGGGATGATTCTTCTGCAGCACGAACATCTCGCCACGATCCTGCAGGATGAAGCCCAGCCCTGGCGGCGCCATGCCGCTGCCCATGCCGCGGTAATTGGACTGTATCAACGACACCATCATGCCGTCGGCGTCAGCCACGGTCATGTAGATGGTGTCGCCCTCCTCCAGCTGCTTCGGCGTGCCCGGTTGCACTTCCTTCAGCGCCTTGTCCATCGAGATCAGCGCGCGGCGCTGTGCGGCGTACTCCTTGGAGATCAGCTTCTGCACCGGCGCCGGCTGGAACGCCATGTCGGCATAGAAGCGCGCACGGTCGGCGAAGGCCAGCTTCTTCGCTTCAACGAACAGGTGCACATGCTCCGGTGAACCGAACGGGATCTTCGAGAAGTCGTAGCCTTCCAGCACGTTGAGGATCTGCAGCGCGGCGATGCCCTGGCTGTTCGGCGGCAGCTCCCACACGTCGTAGCCACGGTAGTTGCTGCTGACCGGTTCGACCCACTCACCGTGGTGGTCGGCCATGTCCTGGTAGCTCAGGAAGCCGCCGTTGGCCTTGAAGTAGTCGCCGATGGTGCGGGCGATATCGCCCTTGTAGAAGGCATCACGACCGCCGTCGGCGATTTTCTGCAGCGTGCTGGCCAGATTCGGGTTCTTCCACATCTCGCCCTTGCGCGGGGCGTGGCCGTTGATCGTGAACTGTTCCTTGAACCCCGGATACTGCGACAGCTTGGGCACCGAGCGGTCCCAGTAGTAGGCGATCACCTCAGCCACCGGGTGACCCTCGCGGGCGTAACGGATGGCCGGTGCCAGGTTGTCCGCCATCGGCTTGCGGCCGAAGCGGTCGTGCAGTGCGAACCAGCCGTCGACAGCGCCCGGTACCGACACCGGCAGTGGACCGGTGGCCGGGATGTCCTTCAGGCCACGGCGCTGGAACTCGGCCAGGGTGAGCGACTTCGGCGAGCGGCCCGAGCCGTTGTAGCCGTAGAGCTTCTGCGTCTTCGGGTCCCACACGATGGCGAACAGGTCGCCGCCGATGCCGTTGCCGGTGGGCTCCATCAGGCCAAGCGCGGCGTTGGCGGCAATCGCCGCGTCCACCGCCGAGCCACCGCCCTTCATCACGTCCAGCGCGATCTGGGTGGCCAGCGGCTGTGAAGTGGCAGCCATCGCATGCGGGGCGATCACCTCCGAACGCGTGGCAAAGGTGTGGCCGGTGATGCGGTCGGCGGCGGAAGACAGTGCGGGCACAGCGGCCAGCAGAGCAGCGGCCAGCAGGGAACGGGCAAGGCGTCGGGACACGGTCGGGTTCCGATGGAAGGGTGGTCCCTCGATCTTCGCCGCTGCGGCCTGCATGCGGTATCGGGCAGAGGTCATGGACGCTGATCCTGGGGTGGGTGCGGAAGGTCCGCACCCGCCAAGGCGAAAACCCGCCGGATTCCGCGCAAAAATCGCGCTGAAAGGAGTGAATTCGGGTTCACCGAAACACTTTCAGCGGCAACCATCCTTGTGCCACAAGCGATTGCGCTGGATGCAGCGGAAACCTATAAAAATTCCGTCGCGAGGGTTGACATCACCAAAACGGCTGTGTTTCTCTCGATCACATGTTGCATCACAACACGCCACCGCGAACCCATATCGAAGCCGCCGACACCGGCGCCGCCTCGCTGCGTTCGATTCTTGTGCTCGTACTTATTACCCAACCAACAGGTGCGGGACGAGCCAGCGTGTAAGCAACAAACACACCGGAACTCTTCAAAAACCCGCACCCGCCCCGGTGCGGGTTTTTTCATTTCAGGACCTGGTTTCAGACGCAACCACCATGCACAACGCCGATCGCACAACCCGGACCTGCACCACCGCGACGCCTCGTGGTGGCTGTGCCTGTGCAACGCGCGGCGCCTCCTCCACCGCTTTCCCCTGACCGGCCGGCACGTCACCTCGACGACCGGCCGTTCTTTTTTCTTCCCACCGCAAGGAACCTCCCCCATGAGCACCAACGACCTGCCCCAGACCAAGATCGCCGTCATCGGCTACGGCAGCCAGGGCCGCGCCCACGCGCTGAACCTGCGTGAATCCGGCTTCGATGTGGTGGTAGGCCTGCGTCCGGGCGGCCCGACCGAAGCCAAGGCGCAGGCCGATGGCTTCACCGTGATCGCGCCCGCTGAAGCGGTGAAAGACGCCGACCTGGTCGCCGTGCTGACCCCGGACATGGTGCAGAAGAAGCTCTACAACGACGTGCTGGCGCCGAACATGAAGCAGGGCGCCTGCCTGCTGTTCGCGCATGGCCTGAACGTGCACTACGGCATGATCGAGCCGCGCGCCGACCTGGACGTGGTGCTGGTTGCGCCGAAGGGCCCGGGTGCGCTGGTGCGTCGTGAGTATGAGATCGGGCGCGGCGTACCGTGCATCTGGGCGGTCTACCAGGATGTCAGCGGCAAGGCTGCGCAGCACGCGCAGGCCTATGCGGCCGGCCTCGGCGGCGCTCGCGCCAACCTGATCCAGACCACCTTCAAGGAAGAGACCGAGACCGATCTGTTCGGCGAGCAGGCGGTGCTGTGCGGCGGTGCCTCGGCACTGGTGCAGGCCGGTTTCGAAACCCTGGTCGAAGCCGGCTACCAGCCGGAGATCGCCTACTACGAAGTACTGCACGAACTGAAGCTGATCGTCGACCTGTTCTATGAAGGCGGCATCTCGCGCATGCTGGAGTTCATCTCCGAGACCGCGCAGTACGGCGACTACGTCAGCGGCCCGCGCGTGATCGACGCCGGCACCAAGGCGCGCATGAAGGAGGTGCTGAAGGACATCCAGGACGGCACCTTCACCAAGAACTGGGTGGCCGAGTACGAAGCGGGCCTGCCGAACTACAACAGGTTCAAGCAGGCCGACCTGGAGCACCCGATCGAAAAGGTGGGCAAGGAACTGCGCGCCAAGATGGTCTGGTTGCAAGGACAGGCCGCGTAAACGCGCGGCCCTCCCCCACCCGCTTTGCAAGGTTCCCCCATGAACTCTTCCACACATCGCAGCGCGCCGCCCAACGGCGCGCGCTGGCTGACCCAGGCGCTGGAGGCCGAGGGCGTCCACACGCTGTTCGGCTATCCCGGCGGCACCATCATGCCGTTCTACGACGCGCTGGTGGATTCGTCGCTGAAGCACGTCCTGGTGCGCCATGAGCAGGGCGCGGCACTGGCCGCCAATGGCTTTGCCCGCGCCAGCAACCAGGTCGGCGTCTGCGTGGCCACCTCCGGCCCGGGCGCCTCCAACCTGGTCACCGGCATCGCCGACGCGATGCTGGATTCGGTGCCGATGGTCTGCATCACCGGCCAGGTCGCCACACCGCTGCTGGGCACCGACGCGTTCCAGGAACTGGACGTGTTTGGCCTGACCCTGCCGATCGTCAAGCACAGCTGGCTGGTGCGCAGTGTCGACGATCTGCCGCGCGTGGTCGCCGATGCGTTCCGCATCGCCCGCGAGGGCCGGCCCGGCCCGGTGCTGATCGACCTGCCCAAGGACGTGCAGCTGGCCGATGCCAGCCATCTGCCGGTGCATGTGCCGAGCAGCGTCGAGCCTCCGCCTGCGCCCGCCGAAGCGGCCATCGCCGAGGCCATCGCCGCACTGGCGGCCGCCGAAAAGCCGGTGGTCTACGCCGGTGGCGGCATCGCGCTGGGCGATGCGGTGCAGGACCTGCGCGATTTCGTCGAGGCCAGCGCCATCCCCACCGTGATGACCCTGCGCGGGCTGGGCGCGCTGCCGGCCAACCACCCGCAGTCGCTGGGCATGCTGGGCATGCATGGCACCCGCGCGGCCAACATGGCGGTGCAGGAAAGCGACCTGCTGCTGGTGCTGGGTGCACGCTTCGACGACCGTGCCACCGGCAAGCTGGCCGAATTCGCACCGTTCGCCCGCGTCGTCCACATCGATGCCGACGCCTACGAGATCTCCAAGCTGCGCAGCGCCGATGTCGCCGTACCCGGCAATGTCGGCCATGCCATCCGCGCCCTGCGTGCGGCCTTCCCCTCCCCCAAGGCCCACCAGGACGCATGGCGCAAGCGCTGTGCACAGCATCGCGATCGTTTCGCAGCGCGCTACGACGCACCGGGCCAGCACATCTACGCCCCGGCGCTGCTGAAGCGCCTGAGCGAACTGGCACCGGCCGATGCGGTGATCGCCTGCGATGTCGGCCAGCACCAGATGTGGGTGGCGCAGCACTGCCGCTTCAACCACCCGCGCAACCACCTGACCAGTGGCGCGCTGGGCACCATGGGCTTCGGCCTGCCGGCAGCGATGGGTGCGCAGTTCGCCTGCCCCGATCGCACCGTGGTGCTGGTGTCCGGCGACGGCAGCTTCATGATGAACGTGCAGGAGCTGGCCACCATCGCGCGTTGCCGCCTGCCGGTGAAGATCGTGCTGCTGGACAACAGTTCGCTGGGCATGGTGCGGCAGTGGCAGGAGCTGTTCTTCGCCGAGCGTTACAGCGAGATCGACCTGTCCGACAACCCGGACTTCGTGGCGCTGGCGCAGGTGTTCGGCATTGCCGCGACCCGCATCGACGCGCGAGATGACGTCGAGGGTGGGCTGGCCGCGCTGCTGGCCGAGCCCGGCCCCGCGCTGCTGCACGTGGCCATCGATGCACGCGCCAACGTGTGGCCACTGGTGCCGCCGAACACCGCCAACAGCACGATGCTGGAAAGCAACCCTGCCCATGCCCGCCAGGAGATCCCCAATGCAATACCGGCTTGACCTGGTGCTGCACCCGGCCGAAGGCGCACTGCTGCGCGTGATCGGCATGGCCGAACGCCGTGGCTTCGCACCGCGTGCGATCAGCGGTGCGCCGGTGGCCGACGACGATGGCCGCTGGCACCTGCAGCTGGTGGTGGATGGCCAGCGCCCGGCGGAAACGCTGTGCCGGCAGATCGAGAAGATCTACGACTGCGTGTCCGTGCAGGTCACCGCCGTGGAAGGAGCATCCGTATGAACACCCGTACCGTAGTGACCACGGTGCCGGTACGGAGGCGTCTTCTTCGCCGCCCGTGCCCGCATGCGGCGGTCGCCTGCACCCCGCTGGTGGCCCATGCCGGCCGCTGATGCCAGCCAGGAAAGCGATGTCGGCGACGTAAGCGTCGCCGACGTACTGGCGGCGCAGGCCCGGCTGCGCCGCTTCCTGCCGCCCACCCCGCTGCACCATGCCGAGCGCTTCGGCACCTGGCTGAAGCTGGAGAACCTGCAGCGCACCGGGTCCTACAAAGTGCGCGGCGCGTTGAACGCGCTGCTGGCCGGCCGCGAGCGCGGCGATACCCGGCCGGTGATCTGCGCCTCGGCCGGCAACCATGCGCAGGGCGTGGCGTGGGCGGCCTACCGCCTGGACGTACCGGCCATCACCGTGATGCCGCATGGCGCGCCCGCCACCAAGATCGCCGGCGTCGCCCACTGGGGCGCGACCGTGCGCCAGCACGGCACGAGCTATGACGAGGCCTACGCCTTCGCGGTTGAACTGGCACAACGCCACGGCTACCGCTTCCTGTCCGCGTTCGACGATGCCGATGTGATCGCCGGCCAGGGCACGGTCGGCATCGAGCTGGCCGCACACGCGCCGGACGTGGTGATCGTGCCGATCGGCGGCGGCGGTCTGGCCTCCGGCGTTGCATTGGCACTGAAATCACAGGGCGTGCGCGTGGTCGGCGCGCAGGTGGAGGGCGTGGATTCGATGGCGCGTGCGATCCATGGCGACGTGCGCGAGATCGCCCCCGTCGCCTCGCTGGCCGACGGCGTGCGGGTGAAGATTCCCGGCTTCCTGACCCGCCGCCTGTGCACCTCGCTGCTGGACGACGTAGTGATCGTGCGCGAAGCCGAGCTGCGCGAAACCCTGGTCCGGCTGGCACTGGAAGAACACATCATCGCCGAGGGTGCCGGTGCGTTGGCGCTGGCGGCCGGCCGCCGCGTCGCCGGCCGCCGCAAGTGCGCGGTGGTCTCCGGCGGCAACATCGATGCCGGTGTCCTGGCCGGCCTGCTCACCGACATCCGTCCGCGCCCGCCACGCAAACCGCGGCGACGGCGCAGTGAAACCCTGCGCTCGCCGGCCAAGGCCAGCGCGCCCGCATCCCCCACCTCTTCCCCTTCCCCCCTGAAAGCCGTCGCACCCGCTGTCGAGGAGATTTCCCTGTGACCACCATCGAACGAATTACCACCCCGCGCATCCGCATCTTCGACACCACCCTGCGTGACGGCGAGCAGTCCCCCGGCTGCAGCATGAGCCCGCCGCAGAAGCTGGTGATGGCGCGTGCGCTGGACGAACTGGGCGTGGACATCATCGAGACCGGCTTCCCGGCCAGTTCGCAGTCCGACCGCGAAGCAATGGCGCTGATCGGCCGCGAACTGCGCCGCCCGAGCCTGAGCCTGGCGGTGCTGTCGCGCTGCCTGCAGGCCGACATCGAGACCTCCGCACGTGCCCTGGAGGCCGCTGCCAACCCGCGCCTGCACGTGTTCCTGTCGACCAGCCCGCTGCACCGCGAGCACAAGCTGCGGATGACCCGCGAGCAGGTACTGGAGTCGGTACGCAAGCACGTCTCGCTGGCCCGCTCCTACATCGACGACGTCGAGTTCTCGGCCGAGGATGCCACCCGTACCGAGCTGGACTACCTGATCGAGGTTTCGCGCGTGGCCATTGCCGCCGGCGCCACCACCATCAACCTGCCCGACACCGTCGGCTTCACCACGCCGGAAGAGATCCGCGCGATGTTCCAGCAGGTCATCGCCGGCGTCGCCGACGTGCCCAATGCCGCCAATGTGATCTTCAGCGCGCACTGCCACAACGACCTGGGCCTGGCGGTGGCCAACTCGCTGGCCGCCATCGAAGGCGGCGCGCGCCAGGTCGAGTGCACCGTCAACGGCATCGGCGAGCGCGCCGGCAACTGCTCGCTGGAAGAGATCGCGATGGTGCTGAAGGTCCGCCAGGCCTTCTACGAACAGGACAGTTCGATCAACACCCCGCGCATCGTCGGCACCTCGCAGCTGCTGCAGCGCCTGGTCGGCATGCCGGTACAGCGCAACAAGGCCATCGTTGGTGCCAATGCCTTCGCCCACGAATCGGGTATCCACCAGCACGGCATGCTGCGCCACCGCGGCACCTACGAAATCATGCGTCCGGAAGACGTGGGCTGGGAAGATTCGCAGATGGTGCTGGGCCGCCACAGTGGCCGCGCCGCCGTCGAAGCGCGCCTGCGTGCACTGGGCTTCTGGCTGGACGAAGACGAACTGAAGCTGGTGTTCGAGCAGTTCAAGGGCCTGTGCGAACAGCAGCGCGTGGTCACCGATGCCGACCTGCAGACCTTGATGCAGGGCGGCTCCAACGCGCAGGGCTATCGCCTGGCATCGATGACCATCAGCGACGTCGGCAGCCGCGCCAATGCACTGGTCGAACTGTCCGACCCGGACGGCAACCGCGTAGCCGAGACCGCGCAGGGCGACGGCCCGGTCGATGCGCTGTTCGGCGCGCTGTCGGCTGCCACCGGCGTGCAGCTGATGCTGGACAGCTACCACGTGCACAGCGTCGGCATCGGCGCCGATGCGCGCGGCGAAGCCAACCTGAGCGTGCGCCACGAAGGCGTGGAGTACGACGGCACCGGCACCAGCAAGGACATCATCGAAGCCTCCGCGCTGGCCTGGCTGGATGTAGCCAACCGCCTGCTGCGCCAGCGCCAGGCCACCACCCACAGCAGCACAGACGTTCCCACCCCCGCCACCGCCTGAGGAACCCGACATGAGCGCCTTCGACACCCCCACCCCGGCCAGCGCCGCTGGCCAGCAGTGGAACGCCCAGGACTATGCGATCGACGCCGGCTTCGTGCCGCTGCTCGGCGGCGCTGTATCGCGCCTGCTCGACCCGCGCGCCGGTGAACGCATCCTCGACCTGGGCTGTGGCGATGGCGTGCTCAGCACCGAGCTGGCGCTCAGCGGCGCACGCATCCACGGTGTGGATGCGTCGCCAGAACTGGTGATCGCCGCGCGTGCGCGCGGTGTCGATGCGCAGGTGATGGATGGCCACGCGCTGACCTTCAACGCTGAGTTCGATGCGGTGTTCAGCAACGCTGCACTGCATTGGATGGGTAACCCCGACCGCGTGCTGGAAGGCGTGCGCCGCGCGCTGCGCCCCGGCGGCCGCTTCGTCGCCGAGTTCGGTGGCCATGGCAACGTGGCCACGATCATCGCGGCGGTGCAGGCCGCGCGCGTGGCCCACGGCCATGGTGCCAGCGCCTTCCCGTGGTACTTCCCCACTGCCGATGCCTACGCCGACCGCCTGCGCCAGCATGGCTTCCAGGTGCAGCTGATCGAGTGCACGCCGCGCCCGACCGCACTGCCGACCGGCGTGGCCGGCTGGCTGCGGGTATTCGCCGCACCGCTGCTGGACGACCTGCCGGCCGAGGCACGCGCCACCGTGCGCGAGGCAACCACCGCACTGCTGGCCGATCTGCCGCGCAACGCCGCCGGCCAGCCGCTGGCCGATTACGTGCGGCTGCGGGTACTTGCCCGTCGCCGCTGACATGATCCATTCGTTATCTTTTCCGATGTCCGCAACTTCGTACTTCTGCCAGGCACACGCATGACCTCCGCACCCCGCACCCTGTACGACAAACTGTGGGACGCCCACGTGGTTGTCCCTGAATCCGACAGCGCGCCCGCCGTGCTGTACATCGACCTGCACCTGATCCACGAGGTGACCTCGCCGCAGGCGTTCACCGAGCTGCGCGAACGCGGCCTGTCACCGCGCAGGCCGGACCGCACCAAGGCGACGATGGACCACTCCACGCCGACCCTGCCAGCCGCCGCCGACGGCACGCTGCCCTACGCCAGCGCCGCTTCCGAGGCGCAGGTCGCCACGCTGGCGCGCAACTGTGCTGAGCACGGCATCGAACTGTTCGACATGGCCTCGGACAACCGCGGAATCGTCCACGTGATCGCGCCGGAACAGGGCTTTACCCAACCCGGCATGACCATCGTCTGTGGCGACAGCCACACCTCCACCCACGGTGCGTTCGGCTCGCTGGCGTTCGGCATCGGCACCAGCGAAGTCGGCCACGTGCTGGCCACGCAGTGCCTGCTGCAGCGCAAGGCCAAGACGTTCGCCATCACCGTCGATGGCCCGCTGGCGCCGGGCGTCGGCGCCAAGGATGTGGTCCTGCACATCATCGGCGTGATCGGCGTCAATGGTGGCACCGGCCATGTGATCGAGTTCCGTGGCAGCACCATCGAAGCGATGGACATGGAACAGCGCATGACCCTGTGCAACATGTCGATCGAGGCCGGCGCACGCGCAGGCATGGTGGCGCCGGACCAGGTCACCTTCGACTTCGTCGCCGCGACCCCGCGTGGCCCCAAGGGCGCCGACTTCGACGCCGCCGTGGCCCGCTGGCAGCAATTGCGCAGCGATGACGGCGCGCGCTTCGACAGCGAAGTGCGCATCGACGCCGCTGATATCCGCCCGACCCTGACCTGGGGTACGCATCCGGGCACCGCCATCGCAGTGGATGCGCCGATTCCCGCAGCCAACGATGCCGCCGCACAGAAGGGCCTGGACTACATGCACTTCCAGGCCGGCAAGGCGCTGGCGGGTACGCCGGTGGATGTGGTGTTCGTCGGCTCGTGCACAAACGGCCGCCTGAGTGACATGCGCGAAGTGGCGCAGGTGCTGCGTGGTCGTCGCGTCGCTGACCGCGTTCGCATGCTGGTGGTGCCGGGCTCGGAGATCGTCAAGCGCGAGGCCGAGGCCGAAGGCATCCATGAGATCGTGCGCGCGGCCGGTGCCGAATGGCGCGAGCCGGGCTGCTCGATGTGCATCGCCATGAATGGCGATCTGGTCGCGCCCGGCCAGCTGGCCGTGAGCACCAGCAACCGCAATTTCGAGGGCCGCCAGGGCCCCGGTTCGCGCACGCTGCTGGCCTCGCCGATGAGCGCGGCATGGGCCGCAGTGAACGGGCACGTTGCCGACACCCGCGACCTGTTTGCACAGGAGGTGGCGTGATGGCCGGCTTCCGTACCCTGACCTCGGCCAGCGTGGTGCTGCGCCAGACCAACATCGACACCGACCAGATCATTCCGGCGCGGTTCCTGTCCACCACCGAACGCGCCGGCCTGGGCCGCAACGCGTTCAATGACTGGCGCTGGCAGGCCGACGGCTCGCCGGTGGCCGACTTCGCCTTCAACCAGCCGCACAACGCCGGCCGCAGCATCCTGCTGGCGGGCCGCAACTTCGGCTGCGGTTCCTCGCGCGAGCATGCACCGTGGGCACTGACCGACCTGGGCCTGCGCGCCATCGTCAGCAGCGAGATCGCCGACATCTTCCGCGGCAACTCGCTGAAGAACGGCCTGCTGCCGATCGTACTGGACGAAGCCGACGTGCAGGCGCTGATGCAGCGCCCGGACGACGAGCTGACCATCGACGTGGCCGCGCGTGAGCTGCGCACGCCCGATGGGCGCGTCTATTCCTTCCCGCTGGATGGCTTCTCGCAGACCTGCCTGCTGGAAGGTGTCGACCAGTTGGGGTATCTGTTGGGCCGTGTCCCTGAAATTGAACGTTACGAGAGTGAGCATGCACGCTGAAATTGTTGTCCTGCCCGGTGATGGCATCGGCCCGGAAGTGGCCGCCGCCGCGGTTGCGGTCCTGAAGGCCTTCGCCGAACGCTTCAACCACACCTTCACCTTCAGCGAGCACGACATCGGTGGCGTCGCCATCGATCGCCATGGCGAGCCATTGCCCGCCTCTACGTTGACCGCCTGCCAGGCCGCCAACGCGGTGCTGCTGGGTGCGGTCGGCGGCCCGAAGTGGTCCGATCCCAACGCCAAGGTGCGCCCGGAACAGGGCCTGCTGGCGATCCGCAAGGCGCTGGGCCTGTATGCCAACCTGCGCCCGGTGCGTACCCACGAAGCCGCACTGCACGCCTCGCCGATCAAGGCCGAGCTGCTGCAGGGGGTGGACTTCGTGGTGGTACGCGAGCTGACCGGTGGCATCTACTTCGGCGACAAGACCCGCGACGCCGACAGCGCCAGCGACCTGTGCCGCTACACCGTGGCCGAGATCGAACGCGTGCTGCGCAGTGCCTTCCGCCTGGCCCGGCAGCGCCGCGGCAAGGTCACCTCGGTGGACAAGGCCAATGTGCTGGAAACCTCGCGCCTGTGGCGTGACGTGGCCGCGCGCATCGGCCGCGAGGAGTTCCCGGACGTTGCGCTGGAGCACCAGCTGGTCGATTCGATGGCGATGCACCTGCTGGCCAAGCCGCGCGAGTACGATGTGATCGTGACCGAGAACATGTTCGGCGACATCCTCACCGACGAAGCCTCGATGCTGGCCGGCTCGCTCGGCCTGCTGCCGTCGGCCTCGCTGGGCGAGCCCGGTGCGGTCGGCATCTACGAGCCGATCCACGGTTCGGCCCCGGACATCGCCGGCAAGGGTATCGCCAACCCATACGCGACGATCTTCAGCGCCGCGATGCTGCTGCGCCATTCGCTGGGGCTGGAAGCGGAAGCCGCTGCGGTGGAAGCGGCGGTGCACGCCGTGCTGGATGATGGTGTGTTCACTGCCGACCTGGCGGCGAAGGGCCAGGCCGTCAGCACCGCTGCCGCCACCGACGCGGTGCTGGCCAAACTCAACTGATCCGATAGCGCCACGCCATGCGTGGCGCCCCTCCCTTTGGACATTGTGCGCAGCCCCCCATGGGGTGGCTCTACTGTAGATCCACGCCATGCGTGGATGCGCCATCCGTGCCAACCAAGGTTGGCACCTACCACCGCAGTAGAGCCACGCCCTGCGTGGCTGCGTTACTTGGTGGTGTACCCACCATTGACCAGGATGGTCTGCCCGGTCATCCACCAGCCATCGGTGACCAGGAAACGGATCCACGGCACGATGTCGGCGATGTCGGTCAGGCCGGTACGGGTGAAAGGCGACAGTGCCGCAGCCGTCTTGTGGTACGCCTGCGCATCGGCACTCTCGGCCGGATAGAAGAACGGCGTGTCCATCGGACCGGGGCCGATCGCCGTCACCGAGATGCCGCGCTCACCGAACTCCTTCGACGCCGCACGGGTGAAGTGCTCGACCGGCGCCTTGGTACCGGCGTAGCTGGAATAGAACGGCGTGAACGCGCCCAGCAACGAGGTGACCAGGGTGCAGATGCGACCGCCGTCATTGACGTTTCGACCGGCTTCCTTGAGAAAGAAGAACGCGGACTTCGCATTGACCGCGCTCATCTCGTCGTACTCGGCTTCGCTGATCTCCAGCATCGGCTTCTTCAGCACTTTGCCGACGGTATTGATGGCGATGTCCGGCCGGCCGACTGCAGCCACGGCATCGGCGAACAAGCGCTCCATCGCTGCGGCCGAAGTCAGGTCGCCCTGCAGCGCCACCGCCTTGCTGCCAGCGGCCTGCACGGCGGCAACGGTTGCTTCTGCATCGGCCTGGGTGGCGGCGCTGTTGTAGTGGATGACGATGGCCTTGGCGCCCTGGCTGGCAAAGTCGCGGGCCAGCAGCCCGCCCAGGTTCTTGGCGCCACCGGCGATCAGCACGGTCTTGCCCTTGAGGGAATGGTCGGTCATGGCGTTTGTCTCAGGAGGGGGCTGCCCGGGGTGGCAACCCTGCCCTGACGACGATATCGTGCAGAAAATGCGGATAAAGCCCGCCACATTGACTTAACTTTCCAGAATAGGCGAACAATGGACCGGATCGATCGCTTCCGCATCTTCACCCGGGTGGTGGAATGCGCCAGCTTCACCCGCGCCGCCGACCAGCTCGGCCTGCCCCGCTCCACCGTTTCCGCGGCGGTGGCCGAGCTGGAGCAGCGGCTCGGCACCCGCCTGCTACAGCGCTCGACCCGGCGGGTCTCCACCACCCACGATGGCGACGTGTTCCATGCCCGCTGCCTGCGCCTGATCGCAGAGGTTGAAGACGCCGAATCGTTGTTCCGACAGGATGACGCACAGCCGGTGGGCCTGCTGAAGATCGACGTGCCCAGCCGCATCGGCCGCCGCATCCTCGCCCCGGCCCTGCCCGACTTCTTCGCGCGCCATCCGCAGGTTGAAGTGGACCTGGGCATGACCGACCGCGCGGTGAACCTGATCGAAGACGGCTGTGATGCGGTGCTGCGGGTCGGCCAGCTGGGTGACTCCAGCCTGGTGGCCCGCATGCTGGGACAGCTCGACTTCGTCAACGTCGCCGCGCCGGCCTACCTGCGCGAACACGGCGTACCGCAGCATCCTGCCGACCTGCAGCAGCACCGCGCGGTGAACTACGCATCGCCGACCACGGCGCGGGTGGAACCGTGGGAATGGCAGGACGGTGGCCAGCTGCGCACGCTGCCGATGCCTGGCTGGGTACGGGTAAACAGCGCCGAGGCCTCGATCGCGTGCTGCGTGGCGGGGCTGGGGTTACTGCAGATTCCGCGCTACGACGTGCAGGCCGAACTGCAATCTGGTGCGCTGGTGGAAGTGATGCCACAGCACGTGGCGCAACCGCTGCCGGTGACCCTGTTGCAACCGCATCGGCAGCACCGCGCGCAACGCGTGCAGGTGTTCATCGAATGGCTGCTGCCGGTGCTGCGGAGCGGCCTGCAGCTGCAGTAAATCCACGCCATGCGTGGATGCGTGCAACAGTGCCAACCAAGGTTGGCACCTACCAGGGTGAAGACCCGCTGCGGTAAATCCGCGCCATGCGTGGATGCGTGCAACAGTGCCAACCAAGGTTGGCACCTACCAGGGCCAAGACCCGCTGCGGTAGATCCACGCCATGCGTGGATGCACGCATCAGTGCCAACCAAGGTTGGCACCTACCAGGGCCAAGACCCGCTGCGGTAGATCCACGCCATGCGTGGATGCGCGCATCAGTGCCAACCAAGGTTGGCACCTACCAGGGCCAAGACCCGCTGCGGTAAATCCCCGCCATGCGTGGATGCGTGCAACAGTGCCAACCAAGGTTGGCACCTACCAGGGCAGTGGCCGCCGAACCCGGGGCGTTACGTCCCGGATTCGTCCGGCTTGACCCGGAACCACGCCGCGTACAGCGCCGGCAGGAACACCAGGGTCAGCACGGTGCCCACGATCAGGCCCCCCATGATCGAGATTGCCATCGAGCCATAGAACGCACTGCGCGACAGCGGAATCATCGCCAGCACGGCCGCCAGCGCGGTCAGCACAATCGGGCGGAAACGGCGCACGGTCGCATCGATGATCGAATGCCAGCGGTCATGCCCGGCATCGATGTCCTGCTGGATCTGGTCAATCAGGATCACCGAGTTGCGCATGATCATGCCCGCCAGCGCGATCGTGCCCAGCAGCGCCACGAAGCCGAACGGCGCGCGGAACAGCAGCAGGAACAACGTCGCGCCGATGATGCCCAGCGGCGCGGTCACCAGCACCATCGCCGCACGCGAGAAGCTGCGCAGCTGCAGCATCAGCAGCGTGGCCACCACCACCAGGAACAGCGGCATGCCGGCCTTGATCGAGTTCTGGCCACGTGCCGAATCCTCCACGGTACCGCCGGTTTCCAGCAGGTAACCGTTCGGCAGCTCGGCACGGATGCCATCCAGCGTCGGCAGGATCTGATGCACCACGTCCAGTGGCTGCATGCCATCACTGATGTCGGCGCGCACGGTCACCGTCGGCAGGCGGTTGCGGTGCCAGATGATGCCGTCCTCGAAGCCGTACTCCATCGTCGCCACCTGCGACAGCGTGATGCTGCCGCCGTTGGCGGTCGGCATCGACAGGCTGGACAGCAGCTCCAGCTGGTTGCGCTCATCGGCCGGGCCACGCAGCAGCATCTCGATCTGGCGGTTGCCCTCGCGGTACACGCTCACCGACTGCCCGGCCAGCGAGCTGGACAGGAACTGGCTGACCTGGGCACTGCTCACACCCAGCGCGCGCGCACGCTCCTGGTCGATCACCAACCGCACCACCTTGCTCGGCTCGCTCCAGTCCAGGTTGACGTTCATCACGTGCGGGTTTTCACGCACCTTGGCCTCGACCTGCCGTGCGATCGCCTGCACCTTCTCGATGTGCTCGCCGGAAATACGCATCTGCACCGGATAGCCGACTGGTGGGCCGTTCTCCAGGCGGGTGACGCGCATCTGTACGTCCGGGAACTTCGGGATCACCTCATGCAGCAGCCAGTCGCGGGTGCTTTCGCGCGACTTGATGTCCTTGGCCAGCACCACGAACTGGGCGAAGTTGGTGGCCGGCAGCTGCTGGTCCAGCGGCAGGTAGAAGCGCGGCGAACCGGTGCCCACGTAGGACACGTAGTTGGCGATGCCATCGCGGTTGGACAGCAGCTTCTCCAGCTTCTCGGCCTGGGCCTGGGTCGAGCGCAGCGACGCGCCCTCGGCCAGCTCGATGTCCACCATCAGTTCCGGCCGGGTCGAATCCGGGAAGAACTGCTGCGGCACGAAGCGGAACATCATCAGCGAGAACACGAACAGGGCGATGGTCGCGGCGATCACCCACCAGCGGTGGCGCAGGCAGCCATCGAGGAAGCGACGGAAGCTGCGATAGAACGGGCGCTGGTACGGATCATGGTCGTGCCCGTGCTGCGGCGGCGCGATCAGGTTGGCCAGCGCCGGATAGCGGTCGGCCCACTGCTGGCGCTTGGCCAGCCAGCGCGCGGACAGGCTGCCCGGCTTCGGCGGCTGCGGATTGAACAGGTCCGGCAGCATCTTGTCGCCCAGGTACGGGATGAACAGCACCGCCGCGATCCACGACACCACCAGCGCAATGGTCACCACCTGGAACAGCGAGCGGGTGTACTCACCCGTGCTCGATGCCGCCGTGGCGATTGGCAGGAAGCCGGCCGCCGTGATCAGCGTACCGGTCAGCATCGGGAACGCGGTCGACTCCCAGGCGAAACTGGCCGCACGCAGGCGGTCGTAGCCCTGCTCCATCTTGGTGGCCATCATCTCCACCGCGATGATCGCATCGTCCACCAGCAGGCCCAGCGCCAGCACCAGCGCGCCCAGCGAGATCTTGTGCAGGCCGATGTCGAAGTAGTGCATGACGAAGAAGGTCATCGCCAGCACCAGCGGGATGGTCACACCTACCACCAGGCCGGTGCGCAGGCCCAGCGAGAAGAAGCTGACCAGCAACACGATCACTACGGCTTCGGTCAGCACCTGCACGAACTCGCCGACCGACTCTTCCACCGACTGCGGCTGGTCGGACACCTTGCGCAGCTGCATGCCCGCCGGCAGGGTCTTCTGCAGGCGCTCGAACTCGGCATCGAGATTGGCGCCGAGCTTGAGGATGTCACCGCCATCCTTCATCGCCACTGCCAGGCCGATGGCCTCTTCACCCATGAAGCGCATCTTCGGCGACGCCGGATCGGCGAAGCCACGCTTGACCTCGGCGATGTCGCCCAGGTGCACGGTGCGGTCACCGGCGCGGATCGGGAACTGGCGGATCGCTTCGATGTCGTTGAACTGGCCGGTCACGCGCAGCTGCACGCGGTCGGTGGCGGTCTCGAAGAAGCTGGTGCCGGTGACCGCATTCTGGTCGGCCAGCGCCTGCTGTACCTGCTGCATCGACACACCCAGCGTGGCCAGGCGGGTGTTGGACAGCTCGATCCACACCTTCTCGTCCTGCAGGCCGACCAGGTCGATCTTGCCGACATCGGGCACGCGCTGCAGTTCCAGCTGGATGCGGTCGGCGTAGTCGCGCATCACCGCGTAGTCGAAGCCCTTGCCGGTCAACGCATAGATGTTGCCGTAGGTGTCGCCGAACTCATCGTTGAAGAACGGACCGACGATCTCGCGCGGCAGCGTCGCACGGATGTCGCCCACGCGCTTGCGCACCTGGTACCACAGGTCCGGGATCTGCCTGGAACGCAGGCTGTCGCGGGCCATGAAGATGACCTGCGATTCGCCGGGGCGCGAATAGGAGCGGATGAACTCGTACTCGCCGGTGTTCATCAGCGCCTTCTCGATCGGCTCGGTCACCTGCCGCGAGACCTGTTCGGCGGTGGCGCCCGGCCACAGCGTGCGCACCACCATCGCCTTGAAGGTGAATGGTGGATCCTCGGACTGGCCCAGGTGCTTGTACGACCACGCGCCGATCAGCGCGAAGGCCAGCATCGCGAACAGCACCAGGGGTCGGTTGGCCAGCGCCCACTCGGATAGATTGAAGCGGCGCACCGGCTTACTCCTTGGCCTTGGCGGCAGCGGCCGGCGCGGCCGGCTTCAGCACCGGGCGGTTCTGCCGGTCCACGGCGATCACCGGCTGGCCCGCCCGCAGCAGGTGGCCACCGGCGGCAACCACCCAGTCACCCGCGTTCACGCCGGACAGCACCGGCACGGTCTCGCTGCCAAACGCACCGGTGGTGACCGAGGCGGCCTTCAGCGTGCTGTTGGCCGGATCGACCACCCACACGCTGGCGGCACCGTTGGCACCGCGCTGCAGCGCGCCCAGCGGCAGCTGCAGGGTACCGTGGCGACCGGCGCTGCTGTAGACGCGTGCGCTCTGGCCCAGTTCGACATCGGCCAGCGCATCGGCGGCCAGGCTGACGCGGGTGGCATAGGTGCGTGCCTGCGGATCGGCGGCGGCGGCGATCTCGCGGATCGTACCGGGCAGGCGCTGGCCCGGGCGGTTCCACAATTCCACCTCGACCGGCTGGCCGACCGCGTAGTCGCGGATGGTCGCCTCGGGCAGGTCGATCAGCACTTCGCGGCCGCCATCGGCGGCCAGGTTGAAGATGGTCTGGCCGGCGGACACCACCTGCCCGGCTTCGGCCTCGCGGCTGGCGATCACGCCATCGGCCGGCGCGCGCAGCTGTGCGTAGTCGGCCTGGTTGCGCAGCACATCAAGGTTGGCGCGGGCCGCGTTGGCCTGCCCCTGCGCGGCCTTGAAAGCGGCGGATTGCTGGTCCAGCTGCGAACGGCTGACCAGTTGCTGGTCGGCCAGCACCTGGTAGCGCTTGAGGTCATCGCGGGCACGCACCAGATCGGCTTCGGCCGCCGCCAGCTGCGCCTGCGAGGCGCGCGCCTGCAGCGCGAAGTCGGCCACGTCCAGCTCGGCCAGCACGTCGCCCTTCTTCACCCGTTGCCCGGCATCGACGTGGCGCTTGACCAGGTTGCCGCCGACGCGGAACGACAGCGGACTTTCCTGCCGTGCACGCACCGTGCCCGGGAACGCCGCCGGCGCCTGCCCGGCCTGCTCGCCGGGGTGAACCACCAGCACCGGCACGGCCGCCTGCGGCGCCTGTTCCTGTCCCGAACAGGCTGCCAGCGCAGCCATCCACACCATACCGCCCATCCAGCGCACGATCTTCATCGGTCAACGTCCTGAAAACGCAGGGTTGCAACTAAGGGGGGAGCCGCGACTGCCGGCCCAATTTAATAAACCGGCCGGTATAGTATAAATATCGAACCGCTTGGTCTAGTATTGTCGTGATGAGTTCTCACACTTCCCGCAAGCCGTCGGCCAAGCCCGCTGCCAAGGCCGCCGGACCCGGGCGTCCCAAGGACCTCGGCAAGCGCGCGGCGATCCTTGAAGCAGCCAAGGCACTGTTCATCGAACAGGGCTATACCGGCGTGAGCATGGACACCATCGCCGCTCAGGCCGGCGTCTCGAAGCTGACTGTGTACAGCCACTTCGGCGACAAGGAGACCCTGTTCTCCGAGGCCGTGCAGTCAAAATGCATTGAAATGCTGCCTGATGCGCTGTTCGTGGCCGACGCGGACGGCCCCCTGCGCGACCAGCTGATCGGCATCGGCCTGGCCTTCTTCGAGCTGATCACCTCCGACGCAGCGATCTCGATCCAGCGCATGATGATGGCGCCGGAGACCGACGAACGCCTGCGCGAGCTGTTCTGGCAGGCCGGCCCGGAACGTACCTGCGAGGCCCTGGCCGATTTCCTGCGCGCGCGCGGCAAACGCGGCGAGCTGGACATCCCCGACTATTACCTGGCTGGCCAGCAGTTCCTTACCCTGGTCAAGGGCGAAGTGCACATGCATATGATGTGCGGCATGCCACTGTCACCGGTGGAGTGCGACCCTCTTGCCCATGTGACCGCCAGCATCGACTTCTTCCTGCGCGCCTACGCGCCAAGAGGGGCCGGGACGGCCGGATAACCAAAACTGAACGAACCGGAGGTCGCGATGACTTCCGGCACTGCGACCCCGGCCACCCGGCAGCTGATGCTCTGGGCGCGCCGCCGGCCTCCGGCACCGGTAAAATGGCCGGCCCACTGCGCTGGATTTGAACCTCATGACGATTGATTACGCCCACGCCCGCGAACTGATGGTGGAACAGCAGATCCGTCCCTGGGACGTGCTGGACATCAAGGTGCTCGACGTCCTGGCCCGCCTGCCGCGCGAGGCCTTTGTCGCCGATGCACACCGGGCACTGGCCTATGCCGATGTTGAACTCCCGATCGGCCATGGCCAGAAGATGATGAAGCCGGTCATCGAGGGCCGTACCCTGCAGGCACTGGATCTGCAGCCGGGTGACGAAGTGCTGGAAATCGGCACCGGCAGCGGCTTCCTGGCAGCCTGCATCGGCGCGCTGGCGCGCGACGTGCTGAGCCTGGAGATCGACCCGGAACTGGCCGCCGCCGCGCGTGCCCGCCTGGACGCTTCCGGCCTGGGCACCAACGTCCGCGTGGAAGTGGCCGACGCCCTGTCCTGGCAGACCGAACGCCGCTTTGACGTGATCTGTGTCACTGGTGCGGTCGACGTGGTGCCGTCACAGTTCGCCTCGTGGCTGCGTCCGGGTGGTCGCCTGTTCGTGATCCACGGCCGCTCGCCGGCGATGGAGGCCCTGCTGGTCAAGGCCGACGGCAGCAGCGAGTCCCTGTTCGAGACCGATATTGATTACCTGCGTGGTGCCGCCCCGGCCCCCCAGTTCCACCTCTGAGTCCAAGGAAGCCGCAATGATCCGCCGATCCCTCGCTGTTGCGCTGGCCACTGCCCTGCTGCCGTTGTCCGCCCATGCCGCCGACCTGCTGCAGGTCTACGAAATGGCGCGCAATGGCGATCCGCAGCTGTCCGCCGCCGAATCCACCCGGCTGTACGACAAGGAAGGCGCCGTGCAGGCCCGCGCTGCCCTGCTGCCGCAGATCAACGGCCAGGCCACGCTGAACCGCTCGCGCAGCGAGGCGGACCATGACGCCAACTCCGGCACCGTGACCAGCAAGCGCCGCAACTACACGATCGAAGGGAGCCAGACGCTGTTCAACTGGACCCAGATCAACAACCTGCGTTCGCAGCGCGAGCTGAGCAAGGCGGCGGACTTCACCCTCGATTCGGCCAACGACAGCCTGATCGTGCGCACCTCGGCGGCCTACTTCAACGTGCTGGTGGCGATCGAATCGCTGAACGCCGCACAGACCAATGAAGCGGCCGCGAAGAAGCAGTTCGACTTCGCCGACAAGCGCCTGGAAGTGGGCCTGGCGCCGATCACCGACGTGCACGAAGCACGCGCCCAGTACGACCAGGCACGTGCCAACACCATCGTTGCGCAGAACACCCTGGCCGATAACTACCAGGCCCTGACCGAACTGACCGGCCAGCCGGTGGTCAACCTGCGCGGCCTGCCGGCGGACTTCCGCCCGGAAGTGCCGGCCAACCGTGGCAACATCGATGAGCTGGTGCACCAGGCCACCAACCAGAATCCGGCACTGAAGGCACAGGAACTGAAGGTCAGCGCCGCCGAGGCCGGCGTGCAGGCCGCACGTGGTGGCCACTACCCGACCCTGTCGCTGGGCGGCAGCTGGGGCAAGACCGCCACCTGGGGCGACAGCACCGGTGCTGGCTCGTTGTCGCCGGATGCACGCACCAACAGCATCGGGCTGACCCTGAGCGTGCCGATCTTCGCCGGCGGTGCCACCCAGTCCGGCGTGCGCCAGGCACTGGCCCAGCGTGACATCGCCCAGGATGGCTACGAGCAGCAGAAGCGTGCCCTGGACCGCAACACCCGCAATGCCTACCAGACCCTGGTGCAGGGCATCAGCGAAGTGGAAGCGCGCCGCCTGGCGGTGGTCTCGGCGCAGAGCGCGTACGACGCGTCGCAGGTCGGCCTGGAAGTCGGTACCCGAACCGTGCTGGACGTGATCCAGAACCAGCGCATCCTGTTCTCGGCGCAGCTGGACTACGCCCAGGCCCGCTACACCTTCCTGCAGAACCGCCTGCTGCTGAGCCAGTCGCTGGGTGCGCTGGATGTGGCCGAGCTGCAGGACGTGAACCGCCTGCTGACCCAGGACGCGGGCAACCCGGCAACGACCACGCACTGAGTCGTCGCCCTGCCGGCAACGAAGAAGCCACCCGGGAGGGTGGCTTTTTTGTGGGCAGCGCGTACGGCCCCACCCAGACATGGCGCAGATCCGCCGGCCGTCAGCCCGGCCACGCGCCTGCCCGCTCCACTGCGGCCAGCACGCACAGCGCCGCGGCCAGCGGCGCAAGCACCATCGCAGCACCCGGCATCGGCGCGCGCACACGCAGTACTGCCAGGCACAAAGCCGCCATCACCAGCAGGGTTGCCGGACCTGGCAGCACCGGCAATGCATCGACGGGCGTTCCCAACGCCAGCAGCGCCGCCAGCACCACGGTGACCGGTATCAGCCGTGTCCGGAACCCGGGCGCTTCATCCACGGCCACAGGCCAGAGCTGCGCTGCCAGCTGTGTGGCCAACGACAACAGCACCAGCAGCAGTGCTGCCAGCCCAGCCATGCCCGCCAGCGGCAGCAACGGCAGCAGCCACTGCAACTGCAGATGGCCCTGCAATGCCACCGACAACGGCCGCGTACTGGCCAATGCCGGGAACTCGACCAGGCCGGCCTGCAACGCCGCCAGCACGATCAGCAGCAGCATTGCCAGCAGCAGCGCGGCCGCCAGCAGCCCTGGTGACTGCGCACGCACCTGCGGGCCACGCCCAGGAAACCCCAATGCCAGACCCACACTGGCAAACACCGCCAGCAAGGGCACGCTTGCCGCCAGCACCCCGCCGGGTCCGAACCGATAGGGCGCGGTGGCGTCCGGCAGCCACGGGATCCAGTTCGCGTAGTGCACGTGGCGGACCGCCAGCGCCAGCAGCAACAGCCCAACACCGATCTTCACCGTCAACAGCACGCAGACCATCAGCGCGATGCGACGCGGAGGCAGCAACACGAACGCACCCAGCACCAGCAGGCTGGTGACGGCCATCACCGGATCCGGCAATGCGCTGCCGGTTTCAATACCGCGACTGGCAAACACCGCACGCGCGTGGCCCGCCATGGACTGCGCCACGCCGGCGCTGGTCGCCACCAGCTCCAGCAGCAGCACAGCACCCAGCAGGCGCGCGACTGCCGTGCCCCAGGCGGCCCGCAGCGGGCCGTACAGGCCATCGGCTTCCGGCTGCTGCTGGTTCAGCACGTGCAGGCAATACAGCATCGGCGCTGTGCCCAGTGCGGCCAGCAGCAGACTCAGTACGATGGCCGGGCCGGCCTGGGCGGCGGTGTACTGGCCGACCAGGGCGATCACGCTGCCCCCCAGCAACAGGGTCAACGCCACCAACGCGAAGTGATCCATTCCCAGCAGCGCGTGCCGGCCACGGCGGTTGTCGCAGTCCATCGCAAGCCCTCTTGATTCCGCCCAAGCGCGGTCGACAGCAGGCTGGCAGCCTGCGCCAAAGGGCGGTATCAGAATCCGTACCGTGCGCATCGCGATGTGACCACAAACACGTTCGCAGCCACGCATCCGGTCCTGCTGCGACAGGAATCCGGCTGCTAAGCAGAATTGATGCAGTCGATCACGTCAGTCGGTCCACGTAGTGTCCGCCCCGGCGGTGTTGCTGCCCGGCTCAGCTGCGCGGCGGCGGCAGATGTGGCGCGACCAGCGCCAACGTGCGCTGCAGGGCACCACGGCCATTGCTGACCAGCGTGCATCCAGCACGGGCCATGTCCTCGCGCGCCGCTGCGTCGCCCAGCAGGTGCTGCAGCAGATCACCTACCGCCTGCACGTCCTCGCCGATCAGCAAGGCACCGGCCTCACGCATGCGCCGTGAGATCTCGGCGAAGTTGTGCAGGTGCGGACCGGTCACAGCGGCAGTGCCCATCGCCGCCGGTTCCAGCAGATTGTGGCCACCAATCGGCTGCAGGCTGCCGCCGACGAAAGCGACCTGCGCGCAGGCATAGAACGGCATCAGCTCGCCCAGGGTGTCGATGACGAATACATCCGTGCCGGCCTCCGGCCATTGCTTCGCGCGACGGGTCGTCACGTTCCAGCCCTGCTCGCGCGCCAGCGCCTCCACCTTCGGGAAGCGCTCGGGGTGCCGCGGCGCCCACAGCAACAACAGGTCGGGGTGCTGCTGGCGCAGGCGCCGATGCAGGTCGATCACCGCCTGCTCCTCACCATCGTGGGTACTGGCCGCGATCCACACCGGGCGCCCGGCGGGCACGCAGGCGTGGAACTGCTCGACGAAGCCCTGCACATCCGGCGTGGCGATATCGAACTTGAGGTTGCCCAGCGCCTGCACCTGTTCACGCGCAGCACCCAGCTGCACGAAGCGCTCGGCGTCGTCCTGCGACTGCGCGGCCACGCAGGTGACCGTGCGCAGCGCACGGCGGATCAGCGCCGCCAGCACCCGGTAACCGCGCAGCGAACGCGCGGACAGGCGGGCGTTGAGGATGTAGACCGGGATGCGACGGTCGCGGCAGCCGAACAGCATGTTCGGCCACAGCTCGGTTTCCAGGATCAGTGCCAGGCTGGGCTGGAAATGGCCGAGGAAGCGGTTGACGCTGCCCGGTACGTCGTACGGCAGATAGACATGGTCCAGCGCGTCTCCCCACAGCGCGCGCACGCGCTCCGAACCGGTCGGGGTGATGGTGGTGATGACCCAGCGGATGTCCGGACGCTGCTGGCGCAGGGCATTCACCAGCGGCGCGGCGGCATTGACCTCGCCCACCGAGACCGCGTGCAGCCAGACCCGCGGCTGGCCGGTCGGCTGCGGATACGAGGCATAACGCTCGTCCCAGCGCCGGAAGTATTCACGGACCCGGAAACCGCGCCAGACCAGGTGGTACACGGTGATCGGCAGCAGGATGTAGAGCACGGCCGAGTACAGGCCGCGCAGGATCCATTCGACAGGGTCTTTACGCATGCGGCAAGGATACGGGAGCCCCCCGGGAAAGACACGCAGCCGGGTTGGTAGAATGGCGCCATGTCAGATGCCACCACCGCCGTCCGCCCGTCGCTGCGCGATCCCCGCAACTGGCCGATGTTCGCCGCCATGCTCGGCGCCTTCGCCATCGCCCGCCTGCCGTGGATGCTGCAGCGTGCGCTCGGCCGGGGCGTCGGCTGGATCAGCTGGCGCCTGCTCGGCAGCCGCCGTCGCGCCGCCGAGGTCAACCTGCAGCTGTGCTTCCCGGAGAAGGACGAAGCCTGGCGCCAGCGCCTGGTGCGCGACAGCTTCGACGCGCTGGGCGTGGGCGTGCTCGAGTGCATCCGCGCCTGGTGGGGCAGCATCGACCGCATCCGCCCGCAGGTGAAGATCGAAGGCCTCGAGCATCTGCGGCAGATGCAGGCCGAAGGCCGCGGCGTGCTGCTGGTCTCCGGCCACTTCATGACCCTGGAGATGTGCGGCCGCCTGCTGTGCGACTACGTCGATCTTTCAGGCATGTACCGCAAGCACAAGAACCCGGTGTACGAATGGGCGGTGAAGTTTGGCCGCCTGCGTTATGCCAAGGCGATGTTCGCCAACGAGGACATCCGCGCGACCGTGCGCCACCTGAAGAAGGGCGGCTTCCTCTGGTATGCGCCGGATCAGGACATGCGTGGCAAGGACACCGTGTTCGTGCCGTTCTTCGGCCATACCGCATCCACCATTACCGCCACCCACCAGCTGGCGCGGATGACCGGCTGCGCGGTGATTCCGTACTTCCACCGCCGCGAGGGCGGAAAGTACTTCCTGAAGATCGGCGCACCGCTGGAGAATTTCCCCAGCGAGGATGTGGAAGCCGATACCACGCGGGTCAACCAGGCCATCGAAGAGATGGTGCGCGAAGCCCCGGACCAGTACCTGTGGATCCATCGGCGGTTCAAGCGCCAGCCCGGCGGGCGGAGCGATTTCTACAAATAACCGGATGCGGTGGAAGGGCCAGCGTGCTCATGGTAGTCGCCAACCTTGGTTGGCGCCGATGAACCGAGGCCGGTCCCGAAGAGCCAACCAAGGTTGGCAACTACTGCATCGGCGGAGATTCATCCGTTTCGCGGGCCAACAGGCTGCCGGCGAACAACGCGGCCAGCATCACCGTCAGGCCCCCCCAGAACGCGGAATAGAACGCCAGATGGGTATTGAGCGGGAACACGGTGACCGCCAGCGCCAGCATCGCCGGGCGCGCACGCTCACGGGCGGCGGCCGGTGCATATCGCCAGGCCCGCCAGGCCTGGGCCACCGCAGCCAACCACAGCAGAAGGCCGATCACACCGGTTTCCGCCAGGATCTCCAGCACGATCTGATGGGCATGCAACGCCGGGGCATCGCCCCACACCGCCGGTTCGTCGCCAGACACGCAGGCCGGATAGGCATCGCGGAAACCGCGCGCGCCGACCCCGTTGATCGGGTGCTCTTCAATCATGCAGGCCGCGGCGTCCCAGATCCGCGCACGCCCCGACAACGCCTCGTCGACACCGCGTTCGCTCCCCTCCCAGGCCATCGCCGTACGTGCGAAGCGCTCACGCAGCTGCGGCACGCTGGCGGTCAGCACACCCGCTCCGAGGACAGCGACCAGCCCCAGCAGCACCAACCGCTTCCAGCCGAACTGGCGCACGCCGCTGTAGGCCAGCACCAGCGCGAAGGTGATCCACGACGCGCGCGAGCCGGCCAGCAGCAGCACGCAGCCCAGCGCCGCCGCAGCCAGGACCCACCCTGGATTGCCGAAGCGGCGCGCCAGCGGCAGCAACAGGAACGGTGAGAGGCTGGCCAGCACCTGGCCGAACTTCAGGTTGCACGGCCCCAGCGCGCCACTGAGGCGATCGACCCATGCTGCCTCGCTGGCCGGGCACAACGCGTGACCGCTTACTGCAAACTTCAGTTGCTCAAGTGACCAGAACCACGGACTGGTACCCACAACCGCCTGCACCAGTGCATCCAGCGTCCACGCAGCGGTAATCAATGCGAGGCCACCGAAGGTCAGCCGCCGGCGTTCCGGCGTGGCCACGGCGATCGCCACCAGCCACATGAAGGGCAGGTAGCGCAGGCCGGCGGCCGCCTTGGTCCACGACGCCGCCGGATCGATCGCATCGAAGGCGGAGAACGCCTGCGGCAGCCAGTAACCGAGGAACAGGATCGAGGTCAGCGCCCACGCGGCGGGTGTCAGCAGGTGCGGGCGGCGCTGCAGGCGGCGCATGATCATGCGCACCGCGGCATACAGCGCACCAAGACCCAGCACGGTTTCAGCGATGCCCGGCAACGGCCACAGCGCCACATAGGCCAGCACCCACCAGGGCGCCCAGCGCCCGGCGCGCTCGTCACCCGCGATGGGTGCGGCGTCAGCCTGCAAGGTCGGCATAGAGGCGAAGGGTGTCGCGCTGCATGGCCTGCAGGGTAAACGGGATGCGGGTCGGCAAGGACGGCGGCTGCGCCAGCAGGGCCAGCGCACGTTCACCCAGCGCCCGTGCATCGCCCAGCGGCACGGCGCCGGCCGGCTGCAGCTGCTGCAGCAGTTCGCCGACGCCGCCATGGTCCCAGCCCAGTACCGGGCGACCGACCGACAACGCTTCGACCACGGTGCGGCCGAACGCTTCGGGCTTGTCCGAAAGCTGCAGCACCAGATCGCTGGCCGCATAGGCCTGGGCGATGCGCGCGGTCGGCGTGCTGATCTGCACGACGTCGGTCACGCCCAAAGCAGCCGCCTGCCGGCGCAGGTCGGCCACGTAGGCTTCACGGCCGGGTTCATCGGTGCCCAGCATCCACAGCTGTGCCGGCACACCGGCCGCGCGTACATCCGCCAGCAACTGCAGCGCATGAGCATGCCCCTTCAGCCGGGTGCCACGCCCCGGCAGCAGCAGCAGCGGGCCCTCAACCTGCGCCAGCCACGGGTAATCGGCTGCCAGCGCCAGTCGTGGCCGACGGTCGGCGCGGGCCACGCGGGGAAACTGTGCGACATCGACGCCGCGCGGAATCACCTGCAGCCTCGCTTCGGGAACCGTCGGGTAGTGCCGCTGCACGTAGTCGCGCACGGTGTTGGACACGCAGATCACGCGTTCACCGCTGGTCATCATCGCACTGTAGCGGCTGGGCGAGTTCAACCCGTGCACGGTGGTCACCCAATGCGGGCGCTGTGCGGCAGGCATCGCGCGGATCGCGTACAGGCCCAGCCAGGCCGGCAGCCGCGAACGGGCATGCACGATGTCGGCGCCAACTTCAGCGAACAGGCGGCGCAGGGTCGGCAGGTGGCGCAGGGTCAGCAGCGACTTGCGGCCGATATCAAGGGTGAGGTGCTCGGCACCGCTATCGAGCAGCGGCTGCACCAGGCGGCCACCGGCGGAGACCACCAGCGCACGATGGCCGGCAGCGACCAGGGCCGCAGCGATTTCCAGGGTCGAGCGCTCGACACCGCCGGAGTGCAGCGCCGGCAGCAACTGCACCACGGTCAATCGGCGCATCGAAGGGGCGGCCGCTTAGTCGGCCAGCACGAACACGGAACCGCAGTACGGGCACTGCGCTTCGCCGTTGGGCTCGTCTTCGATCGGCAGGTACACGCGCGGATGCGAGTTCCACAGCGCCATTTCCGGGGTCGGGCAGCTCAGCGGCAGATCGCTGCGGTGCACGGTGTAGCGCTTCTCGGCGTTGGCGGGCGCGGTGGCGGTATGGCTCATGGCGGATGTCGATGAACGGGTTGCGAGGCCTGTGATTCTAGCATCTGGGCCGCCCCGACATTGCGCCGCAACGGGTCTTTGCGCGTACCGGGCCGATTCCCTGCGGCCCTGCATGCCACCTCGGGACGGGGTGCCGGTGGAAATTCCCGATCGATCCTGCAGGTTCACGCCGAAAATCCGCCGACAACGATATTTCCCGCATTTGGATCGAACTAAATGGCACTTGTCAGGTTGCCACGGCTGTTGCAGGATCGGGCCAGGTCGTAAACCGGCCCACTCCAATCCGACCCGATCGCATGGCCCGCCCCCACCGGACCGGCATCGCCTCTTCCACTGCCATCCCGGCGGGCGGAGCGATGCTGTCCGTGGTGTCCGCCGATGCGGGTTCTGCCCGCCGCCTGCCCTTCCGGGAGACCCCTGCATGACCCTGTCCGATCCACGCCGCGCCCTGCTTCCGCTCGCCCTGGCCCTGGCCTGTGCGACTACCGCGATGCCGGTGCTGGCACAGGGACTGCAGACCTCGTTCGAACCGGGCCAGCCGGCGCCGGCACCGGCCGCAGGCGCACTGCAGGTCACGATCGGCAACGGCCCTGCTGCGCCTTACGCCGCCAAGCGCAATGCGGGCTACAGCGGCCTGCATGCACTGCGCTACAGCAGCGAAGGCGGCAGCGCGCGACGCGAGCTGTTCAAGGCGGACATGACCATCGAGGCCGATACCACCCTGTCGTGGCTGGTGCTGCCGGAGATCGTCGGCAAGGACACCGTGGCCTCGACCTATGTGTCACTGGACCTGCTGCTGGACGATGGCAGCCGCGTTTCGGCCAGCGCTGCACGCGACCAGCATGGCGTGGCCATCGGTGCGCGCGCGCAGGGCGATTCGAAGACGCTGTATCCGCAGCAGTGGGCGCGCAAGGCGGTGCGGCTGGGCGACGTGCCCGCGCTGAAGGGCCGCCGCGTGGTGGCGATCGAACTGGACGTGGCCAGTGCCGACGGTGCACCGGTCTCGGGCTGGATCGATGACGTGCGCCTGGACACAGTGCCACGTCAGCAGCCAGCGCGCGTCTCCGACTGGGTGCTGACCACCCGTGGCACCCAGGCCAACGGCACCTTCTCGCGCGGCAACAATTTCCCGGCCACCGCGGTACCGCACGGATTCAACTTCTGGACCCCGGTGACCGATGCTGGCGCACTGAACTGGCTGTACCGCTGGAACGAACAGAACGACGCACAGAACCGCCCGCAGCTGCAGGCGCTTGCGCTGAGCCATCAGCCCAGCCCGTGGATGGGCGACCGCCAGACCTTCCAGGTGATGCCCTCGGCCAGCCGTGGCGTGCCGGAGGCCGACCGTCGCAAGCGCGCGCTGTCATTCGAGCGCAGCCATGAAAGCGCGCGCCCGTATCGCTACGACGTGCGCTTCGACAACGGCATCGCGGCCGCCATCGCGCCGACCGATCATGCCGCGCTGTTCCGCTTTGATTTCCCCGAGGGCGGCGACGCCAACCTGCTGTTCGACAATGTCGATGCACGCGGTGGCCTGACCCTGGACGCTGCCACGCAGACACTGTCCGGCTACACCGATACGCGCAGCGGGCTGTCCAATGGCGCCAGCCGCATGTACGTGGCAGCCAGCTTCGACAGGCCATGGCACAGCAGCGGGCGCATCGGCACCGGCCGACCGACCGGCTACATCAAGTTCGATGCCGGCAGCGACCGGCGGGTGACCATGCGCATCGCCACCTCGCTGATCTCGGTGGAACAGGCACGGCACAACCTGGCCCTGGAAATCGCCGCAGCCGATACGCTGGAAAGCGTGGCCGGCCGTGCGCAGGATGCATGGGACGCGCGCCTGGGCCGCTTCGACATCGGCGATGCCAGCGACGACCAGAAGACCACGCTGTATTCCAGCCTGTACCGGCTGTTCCTGTACCCCAATTCCGGCCACGAGAACGTGGGCAGCGCCGCCGCACCGGAGTGGCGCTACGCCAACCAGGCCAGCGCCAGCGATGACAACACCGAGGGCAGCGCGACCCGCAGCTACGCCGCCGTGCGCGACGGCAAGGTATTCGTCAACAACGGCTTCTGGGACACCTTCCGCACCACCTGGCCGGCCTATGCGCTGTTCGCTCCGGAGGATGCCGGGCAGCTGGTACAGGGCTTCATCGAGCAGTACCGTGCCGGCGGCTGGATCGCGCGCTGGTCGTCGCCGGGCTACGCCGACCTGATGGTCGGCACCAGCTCTGACGTGGCGTTCGCCGATGCCTGGCTGAAGGGCATCGGCGGTTTCGATCCGGCCGAGGCCTATGCCGCCGCGCTGAAGAACGCGACCGTGGTACCACCCGACCGCCATGTCGGCCGCAAGGGCATGGACCGTTCGACCTTCCGCGGCTACGCCAGCGCCGACGTGCACGAAGGCATGTCGTGGACGATGGAAGGCGCACTCAATGACTTCGGCATCGCCAACATGGCCGATGCCCTGGCCAAGCGCGCGACCGCACCTGCCGCACGCGAGCGCTACAGCACCGAGGCCGACTACTTCCGCCACCGCGCCGCCAGCTACGCGACGATGTTCGACCCTGCCGCCGGCTTCTTCCAGGGCCGCAAGGCCGATGGCCGCTGGCGCGTGGACGCCAAGGACTACGACCCGCGCGTGTGGGGCCACGATTACACCGAATCCAACGGCTGGACCTTCGCCTTCACCGCCGCCCATGACGGCGAAGGCCTGGCCGCGCTGTACGGTGGCCGCGAAAAGCTGGCGGCGAAGCTGGATACCTTCTTCGCCACGCCGGAAACCGCGGATCCGGCACTTGCGGGCTCCTACGGCGGCACCATCCACGAGATGACCGAAGCACGCGACGTGCGCATGGGCATGTACGCGCACAGCAACCAGCCTGCGCACCACATCCCGTGGATGTACCTGTATGCCGGGCAGCCGTGGAAGACCCAGCAGCACGTGCGCGAGATCCTGTCGCGGCTGTACGTCGGCAGCGAGATCGGCCAGGGCTATCCGGGCGATGAGGACAACGGCGAAACCTCGGCATGGTACGTGCTGGCGTCGCTGGGCCTGTACCCGCTGCGCATGGGCGCCCCGGAGTACGTGATCGGCTCGCCGGCATTCGAGCATGCACGGGTGGAGCTGCAGGGTGGCGCGGTGCTGACCGTGAACGCGGCCAACAACTCGCGCGAGAACGTCTACGTGCAGTCGCTGAAGATCAACGGTACGCCGTGGACGAAGACCTGGGTGCCGCACGACCTGATCGCCAAGGGCGCGACCCTCGACTTCGTGATGGGACCCCGTCCCTCGCGCTGGGGCAGCGGCGTGGACGATGTGCCGCGCTCGTTGACCGCGCGCGGCCAGCGCCCGCAGCTGCTGCACGACCTGCTCGGCAGCGGCGCGAAGGCGATGCTGGCCGATGGCCGTGCCCTGCCCGCACTGGTCGATGACGATGCGAGCACCACCGTGGGTCTGGGCGGCGGCGCAACCATCGCGCTGACCGGACTGAGCGACGGCACGCCGACGATGTACACGCTCACCAGCGGTGACGGCCGCATCCAGGGCGGTGAGTGGACGTTGGAGGCACGCAACGGCGGCGGCAGCTGGACCGTGCTCGACCAGCGCAGCGGCGAAGACTTCGCGTCTGCCCGCCAGACCCGTCCGTTCCGCATCGCCAAACCCGGCCGCTACAGCGAATACCGACTGCGCCTGGCCGCACCGGGCCGGATGCCGCTGGCGGAAATCGAACTGCTGGCGGCCGGCACCGTACAATGAGCTGCATGCGCTTCCGTCTACTGCCTCTGGCCCTTGTTGCCCTGTCCTTCTCAAGCTTCGGCCAGACCCAGGCGTTCGATACGCAGCTGACCCGCGACGGCGTGACGCTGAACTACCAGGACGCCCGTGGCGCCCTGGCCGCACCGCAGCGCAAGCGGGTGATCGATACGTTCTTCTTCGCGTACCTGCGCGAACGTGCGGACTTCCATCCCGCTGCGCCGTCAATGGTGCGCATCGTGATCGATCCGGCCTACACCGGCATTGCCTTCGTCGGCGACAAGGACCAGGCAGCGACGATCACCATCAATCCGGGTTGGCTGGCGCAGCACCCGAACGACATCGACCTGGTCACCCATGAGGCGATGCACATCGTGCAGGGGTATCCCGGCTACGGCGATGCACGGGTACCGGGCTGGCTGGTGGAAGGCATCGCCGACTACGCGCGCGACCGCTACGGCATGGACAACGCCGCCGCTGGCTGGGCATTGCCGATGAAGGTCGAGAAGGGGCAGAACGTCGACAGCGGCTACCGGGTGACCGGTGCGTTCCTGAAGTGGGCGGAGGCGGAACATCCCGGCCTGGTGCTGGCACTGGACAAGGCCCTGCGCGACGGCCGCTATGCACCGGCGCTGTGGCAGAAGCACACCGGCAAGGCACTGCCGGCGCTGTGGGCGCAGTACGCCAAGCCGCGTTCGGATGCACCGGCGCCGGCACGGCGCGGCAAGCGCTGACCGCAGGTAGCACCGTGGCTTGCCCGGCGAAACGCCTGTTTCGCCGCGCTGCGCGCCCGCCTGGCATGGCCCGGCATGACCTGCCCAACGGGATCTCATTACGATCTCACGCGGAGTAATCCGACGAGTCGGATAGGCGCCTGTTCACAACAGCACGCGGCAGCAACCGACATCGTGACTGAGCGAGGGTCGCTAACCTTGCTTGCATGAAAATCAGAACCAAGGTCGGTAGGCGCAAAGCGGTCGTTGTGCTGGTGACAGGAGCAGCCATTGCACTGATCACGACCGCGATCTGGACGAGAAGCAACACGCCGAGCGTTCTCGCTGTTGCCCCCCAAGAGCAGCAGACCGTACGGGTTCGTATCAACGGAAAAGATGCTGCGATCGAGACGACGCAGGCCGCAAGCGTTGCCGCCGCCGGGACTCAGTTGATTGCAATTCGCCGAAAGTTGTCGCCCCAGCAGGCCCTTCTGCTGGCGCAGGACATAGCGCGTTGCATAAACGCCGCAAGCTTGGCGGGAACAGACATTCCGACGGGACTGACTCCCGACCAGCAGCGTGAGTTCCGGGAAAACGTTCTGGGTGACTCAGACTGCTCCGCTCTTGAATCAGAACACTCCATCTATGACCTCGCCTACTACGCGGCGTCAGACGGCGACTCCACTGCGAAATTGATGTTCTCGGGACTGGCGTCTCATCAGTTCGACGATGAGCACTCCATGTTCGATGAAGAGCTCGTCAAGCGATTCAAGGAAGCGACAGTGAGATTCCTCAACGAAGCCGCGGACTCGGGTGACAGCAATGCCCTGATGCTTCTTGCGGCCACCTTTGAGGATGGCCTGCATGTGCCTCGCGATGCAGCACGCGCACACGCCTATGCGCGCGCATTCAGCCAGGCCAGTGGCGGCAAGGGGCTTCGCTATGCCGAGCGGCTCTGGAGCCAACTCTCACCGGACCAGCAACGGGAATCGAACCGATGGCATATCGAGATATCGAATCGAAGAAAAGGAGAAATGAAATGAAAGGAAAGTCGAAACGCAATCGCTGGCTGATGATCGTGGTCGCGTGCCTGGGAGGCGCAGCAATCGCAGCGTCGGTTGGGAAATTCTACTGCGGCAAGGCCTGCAATGTAGCCGGGGATATGGTGGCGGAGAAAGGGTGACCATCGGAGATATTTCGGTAGCTCAATAGCTACCACTGCGGCACACCTTGGTTGCCACGTTCGCTCAGTAGCGCCAGGCCACACCCGGCGAAATGCCTGATTCGCCACGCTGCGCGCTCGCCGGGCATGGCCAGGCGCTACCACATCACTGCCTCAGCGCGACCGCACGAAGCCGGCGTAGAGCGCGAACAGCTGCTGAAAGTACCGCCGCGTCACTCGATTGCGCATGACACCCTCGCCCATGAAAAGTTGGTCGGGCCCAGGGTGGGAAGGCCGGTCCGGTCCCTTCCCACGGCCGGGCCGCGTGGGCGTATTGGGCCGCAACGGCGTTGCAGGGACATGACCGGGCGGCGTAGCGCGTGTGGCACAGGCCGGCGGGCGGTAGAGCCGGCCGCTGGCCGGCTGCGGTGGTGGTGGACATGATTGCGGTTGCCGGCCAGCGGCCGGCACTACCCGTTTCCGCTTTGCGGAAACAGAAACGCGCCCCGGGGGCGCGCTTCTGCAGCTGACGCTGGAAAGAAGGCTTACGCCTTCTTTTCCGCTTCCAGCTGCTTGCGGATCTGCGCATCCACCGCCGCAATGGCGGTCATGTTCAGGATCCTGCGCGAGGTCGCGCTGGTGGTCAGGATATGCACCGGCTTGTTCACGCCCATCAGGATCGGGCCGATCGCCACGCCGTCGGTGAACACACGCACCAGGTTGTAGGCGATGTTGGCCGCTTCCAGGTTCGGCAGCACGAACAGGTTGGCTCGACCCTGCAGGGTCGAGCCCGGCAGCAGCTTCTGGCGCAGCGCTTCGTCCCACGCGGTGTCGCCCTGCATTTCGCCGTCCACGTTCAGACGCGGGTTGCGCTTGAGCAGCAGCTCGCGCACCTGGCGCATCTTCAGCGCGTCCTTCGAATCGTGGCTGCCGAAGTTGGAGTGCGACAGCAGCGCCACCTTCGGCTCGATGCCGAACAGCTTCATGCGGTAGGCCGCCTGCAGGGTCGCTTCGCACAGCTGCTCGGCGGTCGGGTCTTCCTGCACGTGGGTATCGACGAAGAAGAACACGCCCTGCTGGTTGATCACGCCGGTCATCGCCGAGGTCGAGGTGACCTTCGGCTCCAGCGGCAGCACGCTGCGCACGTAGCCCAGCTTCTTGTGGAAACGGCCGACGATGCCGGTCAGCATCGCATCGGCTTCGCCACGGGCCACCATCACTGCAGCGATCAGGGTCGGGCGCGAACGCATCAGGTTCTTCGCCGCGGCCACGGTCACGCCACGACGGCCGGTCAGGCCGTGGTAGTACTGCCAGTACTCGTTGAAGCGCGGGTCGTCGTTGATGTTGGTGACTTCAACGTTCTCGCCGATCTTCAGGCGCAGGCCGAGGCGCTCGATGCGCGACTCGATCACTTCCGGGCGGCCGATCAGGATCGGGTGCGCCAGGCCGTCATCGACCACGTTCTGCACCGCCTGCAGCACCACTTCCTCTTCGCCCTCGGCATACACAACGCGCTGCTTGTCGCTGCGCGCGCGGTCGTAGACCGGCTTCATCATCAGGCTGGTGCGGTAGACGAACTGGGCCAGCTTGTCGCGGTAAGCGCCCATGTCGTCGATCGGGCGCGAGGCCACGCCCGAGTCCATCGCGGCCTGGGCCACGGCGGCCGACAGCTCCACCAGCAGGCGGCGGTCGAACGGGCGCGGGATCAGGTATTCACGACCGAAGCTCGGGGTCTCGCCGCCATAGGCCGAACCCATGTCGGTGGCCGCACGACGCGCCAGCGCCGCGATGGCGCGCACGCAGGCGATCTTCATTTCCTCGTTGATCGCGGTCGCGCCCACGTCCAGCGCACCACGGAACAGGTACGGGAAGCACAGCACGTTGTTGACCTGGTTCGGGTAGTCCGAACGGCCGGTGCCGATGATCGCGTCCGGACGGGCGGCGCGCGCCAGTTCCGGCATGATTTCCGGAGTCGGGTTGGCAAGCGCGAAGATCACCGGATCCGGCGCCATGGTCTTGACCATGTCGGCAGTCAGGATGCCCGGCGCCGACAGGCCCAGGAAGATGTCCGCGCCGTCGACGATCTCGGCCAGGGTGCGCTTGTCGGTGTCGCGCGCATAGCGCTGCTTTTCCGGGTCCAGGTCGGTACGACCGGTGTGGATCACGCCCTCGCGGTCGAAGGCCAGGATGTTCTCCGGCTTCAGGCCCAGCTGCACCAGCATGTTCACGCAGGAAATGCCGGCCGCGCCCATGCCCGTGGTCGCCAGCTTCACTTCCTCGATCTTCTTGCCGGTGATCGCCATGGCGTTGAGCACGGCTGCGCCGACGATGATCGCCGTGCCGTGCTGGTCGTCATGGAACACCGGGATCTTCATGCGCTCGCGCAGCTTGCGCTCGACCACGAAGCATTCCGGCGCCTTGATGTCTTCCAGGTTGATGCCGCCGAAGGTCGGCTCCAGCGAGGCGATGATGTCGACCAGCTTGTCCGGGTCGGTTTCATCCACTTCGATGTCGAACACATCGATGCCGGCGAACTTCTGGAACAGCACACCCTTGCCTTCCATCACCGGCTTGCCGGCCAGCGCGCCGATGTTGCCCAGGCCCAGCACCGCGGTGCCGTTGGAGATCACCGCCACCAGGTTGCCACGGGCGGTCAGCTCGCTGGCCTGCTGCGGGTCGGCCTTGATCGCTTCACAGGCGTACGCCACGCCCGGCGAATACGCCAGCGACAGGTCGCGCTGGGTCAGCATGGGCTTGGTAGCGGAAACCTTGATCTTTCCCGGCGGGGACATCCGGTGGTAATCGAGGGCGGCCTGTTTGAAATCTTCGTTGGACATCGATGTGGGTTACATGAATGGGCAGAAGGGACAGGGGATGATACCCCCGTTGGAGCGTCTGGACCTGTCGCTATCCTGTCGCAGGCATGCTGCGACCGCACAATTCCGTGCCGTATGCGACGGTACCGCGAGACCAGCTTCGGCGCTCCGCATGACAGCCATGGGTCGCCTTGAAACGCCGCGGGGCCGTACCACTGTCGTGATCGGCCCCGCGGTACCACACACCTGGATCAGCCCCTGGCCGGCAGCGCCTCGGGCACGGCATCGACCAGCGGCGGCAGTTCGCTTTCGCGGCCATCCAGCGCCAGCTTCAGGCGGTTGCGGTCCAGCGCCCCCTCCCAGCGCGAGACCACCACGGTGGCCACGGCATTGCCGATGAAGTTGGTCAGCGAGCGGCATTCGCTCATGAAGCGGTCCACGCCCAGGATCAGCGCCATGCCGGCCACCGGCACCTCCGGCACCACGGCCAGGGTGGCGGCCAGGGTGATGAAGCCGGCGCCGGTGACGCCGGCCGCGCCCTTGGAGCTGAGCATGGCGACCAGCAGCAGGGCAATCTGATGGCCCAGGGTCAGTTCGGTGTTGGTGGCCTGGGCGATGAACAGCGCCGCCAGGGTCATGTAGATGTTGGTGCCGTCCAGGTTGAACGAGTAGCCGGTCGGGACCACCAGGCCCACCACCGACTTGCTGCAGCCGGCGCGTTCCATCTTCTCCATCAGCGACGGCAGCGCCGACTCGGACGAGGAGGTGCCCAGCACCAGCAGCAGTTCGGCCTTCAGGTAGCGCGCCAGCTTGAACACCGAGAAGCCGCACAGGCGGCAGACCAGGCCCAGGATGACCGCCACGAACAGGAAGGCGGTGAGGTAGAACGAACCCACCAGCCAGGCCAGGTTGATCAGCGAGCCAACACCGTACTTGCCGATGGTGAAGGCGATTGCGCCGAAGGCACCGATCGGCGCGGCCTTCATCAGGATGTGGACCAGCTTGAACACCGGGGCGACCAGCGCCTCCAGGAAGTTCACGATCGGCTTGCCCTTCTCGCCCACCGATGCCAGCGCGATGCCGAACAGCACGGCCACGAACAGCACCTGCAGGATGTTGCCATCGACGAACGCGCTGAGCAGCGTCTTCGGAATGATGTCCATCAGGAAGCCGACCAGGGTCAGGTCATGCGACTTCTCGACGTAGCTGTGCACCGCGGTCTGGTCCAGCTCGGCCGGATTGATGTTCATGCCGGCGCCAGGCTGCACCACGTGCGCCACGATCATGCCGACGATCAGCGCCAGCGTGGAGAAGAACAGGAAGTACGCCATCGCCTTGGCGAATACGCGGCCCACCGTGCGCAGGTGGGTCATGCCGGCGATGCCGGTGACGATGGTCAGGAAGATCACCGGTGCGATGATCATCTTTACCAGGTTGATGAAGGCATCGCCGAGCGGCTTCATCTTCTCGCCGATCAACGGTTCGTAGTGGCCGAGGATGGCGCCCAGGACGATCGCCACGATCACCTGGAAGTACAGCTGGCGATAGATCGGCAACGGCTTTGCAGGCACCGGTGCTGCGGTCGGGATGTGCATGGCGGACTCCGGAAGGGGCGTTTTCAGGCACGTACGGCCCCGGGACTGCACGGGAACCGTTACCGTGGAAACTGACCGCAGGCCCTGTGCAGCACGCGCAGGGGGTGCGACCAATGGACGCCTTTGTACGCGCCGGGCACGCTGGCGCAGATAACCTATTGGTACTAGCCCCCCGGTTCAGGTGGCCGCGGTGCCTACACTGGCGCCGCACCGCCCGATCACGGGGAGGCCGGTGGCCCGAGCTGAACGGCCGGGCGCGTCATTGCGAAAGTTCCGGCCCTTGCGGCCGTTGTTGTCCTGTCCACACGCAATCTGAGAGAGCCGCACCCAACATGCGCCCGATTCCCACCTTGCTGGCCCTGTCGCTGGCCGCGCTTCCCGCCTTCGCTTCGGCTGCCGATTTCGACAACTGGCCGACCAAGTACGCCTTCGGCGACGGCACCGAGCTGGCCGCTACCGCCAACATCGCCTACGACTACAACGATTTCTCCTCGGGCAGTGGCCTTGAGGACGACGACGCCGTGCGCCGCAAGGAGTTCGGTGCGACGCTGAAGAAGAAGGGCGTCTACGACGCGATGGTCTATTACGACTTCCAGTCCGATACCTGGCTGGACGTGTTCGTGCGCTTCGAAAGCAAGGCCTTCTTCGGCCGCGACATCGGCCGCTTCCGCTTCGGCTACATGAAGACCCCGGTCGGCCTGGACGCGAACACGTCCTCGCGCGCCGGCAGCTTCCTGGAAACCGCGCTGCCGGTGCAGGCCTTCTACGCTGGCCGCCGCACGGGTGTGGAATGGGTGCTTGAGCGCCCGCAGTACCTGCTGCAGGCCGGCGCCTATGGCGGCAAGGACCTGCAGGGTGACAACCCGGGCACCACCCAGGCCGTGCGTGCGGTGTGGACCCCGGTGAAGGCGCCGGGTGACGTGATCCACCTGGGCCTGGCCTACTCGCAGGAAAATCCGCGCGGTTACAGCGATGGCCGCGACGTGCACCACGAGGCCAGCGCGCGCCTGCGCGCACGTCCGGAAGCCGGCCTGACCGACATCCGCTATGTCGATTCCGGCGCGCTGGTCACCGCCGACCAGATCCGCCGCACCGGTCTGGAAGGCATCTGGATCCGCGGCCCGTTCTCGGTGCAGGCCGAAGCCCTGCGCGCCACGGTCACCCGCCATGACGGCAAGCCCGACTACACCGGCAGCGGCCAGTACGCGATGGCGAGCTGGGTGCTGACCGGCGAATCGCGCCCGTACAACGCCGGTGCGGTGGCCAACATCAAGCCGGCGCACGACTACGGCGCGGTGGAACTGGTGGCCCGTTACAGCCGCATGGACCTCGACGATGGCAGCATCCTCGGCGGCCGCCAGCACGACCTCACTCTGGGTGCGAACTGGTACCTGACCAGCCACTTCAAGTTCCAGGCCAACTACGTCAAGGTCGACGCCAGCCGTCGCGGCGTGCACAGCACGCCGGAGATCTTCGAACTGCGCGCGCAGATGCACTTCTGACCCCTTCCACGTCAGATCCCGGCGGGCGTGTACGCCACGCCCGCCGGCCCTGCGTAGACTGCCGCCATGTACTGGCTCAGCCGCCACCGGATGCTGTTGCTGACCATCGCGGTGATGGTCGGCGGCACCGTGCTGTGTGCGGTCGCCGCCGGCCACTACGCCTGGCGGCGCGCCCTCGGTGAGGAAAGCAGCCAGGTACAACGCCAGCTGCAGTTGTATGGCCAGGGCCTGCAGCAGCGCATCGACCGCTTCGGCACGCTGCCGCAGGTACTGGCACTGGATCCGGATCTGCTGCACGCCCTGCGTGTGCAGCCCTCGCCCACCGAACGGCAGCGGCTGAACCTCAAGCTGCAACGCGCCAATGAAGTCACCCGTGCCTCGACCCTGACCCTGGTCGGTCACGATGGCGTGGCGGTGGCGGCGAGCAACTGGGACCAGCCGACCACCAACGTCGGTGAGAACTACAGCTATCGTCCCTATTACCGCCAGGCGCTGGCCCAGGGCCGCGGCCGCTTCTACGGCATCGGCATGACCACCGGTGTGCCCGGCTACTACCTGTCGCAGGCCATCGAGGAAGACGGCAAGCGGCTCGGCGTGGTGGTGATCAAGGTCGAGCTGTCGGCACTGGAGCAGGAGTGGCTGAGCAGCCCTGACGTGGTGCTGGCCAGTGACGACCACGACGTGGTGTTCCTGGCCAACCGTGACAGCTGGCGCTACCGCCTGCTGCGACCGCTGGGCGCCGATGAGCGCCGCGAGATGCTGGACGCCCGCCAGTACGCCGATCGCACCCTGCAGCCACTGCGCGCACGTACCGAGGATGTACTGGCCGATGGCGGCCGCATGGTGCGCCTGCTGGATCCGGCATTGCCGCAGCCGATGCTGTGGCAGAGCCTTGCGCTGCCGGCCGAAGACTGGAACCTGCACCTGCTGCACGACGCCAGTGCCGCCACCGCCGCCGGCCGTGCGGCCGCGCTTACCGGAGGTGCTGCGTGGCTGGCGCTGGGCTTCCTGGTGCTGTTCGTGCAGCAGCGCCGGCGCCTGGCCAAGCATCGCCTGCGCAGCCGCCGCGAGCTGGAAACCCTGCTCAAGCAGCATGCACAGGAACTGCGCACCGCACAGGATGGCCTGCTGCAGGCCGCCACCGATGCCGACAGCGGCCTAAGCCGCAGCCTTGAACACCTGCCGCAGGGCGTGGTGGTGATCGACCGGGACCTGCGTCTGGTCGCATGGAATTCGCGCTACCTGGAACTGTTCCGTTTCCCGCTGGACCTGGTGCGCGTGGGGCGGCCCATCGAGGAACTGTTCCGCTTCAACGCACGCCGTGGCCTGCTCGGTCCCGGCCCGGTCGACGAGGCCATCGAGCGTCGCCTCAACCACCTGCGCAGCGGCCGTCCGCACATGCGCGAAAGTGAGAAGGACGACGGTACGGTGCTGGAAATCCGCGGCAACCCGCTGCCCGACGGCGGCTTCGTCACCAGCTACGCCGACATCACCAGCTACAAGAATGCTGCACGCGAACTGCGCTCGCTGGCCGATGCACTGGAACACCGCATCGCCGAACGTACCCACGACCTGGACGAAGCACGCCGCGAGGCCGAACAGGCCAACCGCTACAAGACCCGCTTCGTCGCCTCGGCCGTGCACGACTTGCTGCAACCGCTCAACGCAGCACGCATGTTCGTCTCGGTGCTGCGCGGCAAGCTGAGCGATCCGGCGCAGCAGCAGACCAGCGATCACATCGACGCTGCATTGGCCGCGCAGGATGCGATCCTCAACAGCCTGCTGGATATCGCGCGGTTGGAATCGGGCAGCCTGCCGACCCGTGTGCAGGCGTTCCGGCTCGGGCCGCTGCTGCAGACACTGGCGCGCGAATTCGGCATCGCCGCGCAGTCACGTGGCCTGGTGGTGGACTGGGTCGATACCGATGCGGTGGTGGTCAGCGATGAAGCGCTGCTGCGCCGCATCCTGCAGAATTTCCTGTCCAACGCGCTGCGCTACAGCGAGCGCGGTCGCGTGCTTCTGGGCTGCCGTCGCCGCGAAGGCCTGCTGTGGATCGAGGTGCACGACCAGGGCCCCGGCATCCCCGATGCGTTGCAGGGCGAGATCTTCGAGGAATTCCGCCGCCTGCACGACGGCCAGCAGCGCGGTGCCGGCCTTGGCCTGGCCATCGTCGACCGCATCGGCCGCCTGCTCGGACATCCGATCCGGCTGCGCTCGCAGCTGGGCCAGGGCAGCGTGTTCGCCGTGGGCGTGCCGTTCGGCGACGCCAGCGCGATACCCGCCACCGCGCCCGCGCCGGTGCTCGCGCAGGAACCGGCGGCGGACAACCCGCTGCGAGGGCGCCGGGTGTGGGTGATCGATGACGATCCGCACGTGTGCGCGGCCAGCCGCGCGCTGCTGGAGCGCTGGGGCTGCGAGGTGCTGCTGGCCGATGGCCCGCAGGCAGCGCTGCAGTTGGCCACGACGGCAACCGTGCCGGAGCTGGTGCTGCTGGATGTGCGCATGGGTGACCACCACGGCCCGGTGCTGTACGAGACATTGGCAGAGCTGTGGCAGACCCGCCCGCCGGTGGTGCTGGTCACTGCAGAGCGCGATGCGGGATTGCGTGAGATGGCTGCCGAGCGTGGCTGGGGAATGATGGCCAAGCCGGTGAAGCCGCCGGCGCTGCGGGCGCTGATGAGTCAGTTGTTGATCCGGCATCGCGGGTAGTTTCCAGCCAACGGCGCAGCCCCTCGTGGGTGGTGCCTGGTTTGTCGTGGAAAGCAGAAGCCGTGGGTGGGCCGGTCGGGATGGGTTCGCGGGGGACGCCGTGAATCCGTCCCTGGAGGCTTGGCAGCCGCATCCATGCGGCTGACACCCCCGCGAACCCAACCCGACCGGCCTCTGACAGATTTCGGTGGCCTGCCACCCACGGAGAAGAAAAAGAAGAACAAAAGCCGGTCGCGCGCTGCGCTTGCTCGTGTAGAGACGAGCCCATGCTCGGCTTCGCGGACCGACCGCAAAGCAGCCGAGCGTAGGCTCGGCTCTACAAAAGGCGGCCTGCCAGGCTGCCTTTGCTTTTGATGTTCTTTTCTCTTCCGTGGATGGATGCGCACGGAACCTGCCCGGCCTCACCCATGAACTGCTCTACGTGTCCACCCACAAGGGGCTGCGCCGTTGGCTGGAAACTACAACCCGATGCCCGCGTCGCCTTCCGGCTCCAGCGCCTTCACCAGCACTGCCGCCTGCGTTCGGCTATGGCATTCGAGCTTCTTCAGGATCGCGGTGACATGCACCTTCACCGTGTTCTCGGCCAATCCCAGCGTATAGGCGATCTGCTTGTTGAGCAGGCCATCGGCCAGGCACAGCAGCACGCGGAACTGCTGCGGGGTCAGCTGGGCCAGGCGGCTGGCCAGCAGTGCGTCGGCCTCGGAGCGTTCGGCGGCCATCGCCGGGAACCACAAGCCGCCATCAAGGACCGCCTGCACGGCCTCGCCAATGGTCTCGGCCGGGGCCGACTTCGGGATGAAACCGGCGGCACCGAACTGCTGGGCGCGGCGGATCACACGGGGGTGGTCGTTGGACGAGAGGATCACCACCGGAATGTCCGGATGCGAGCCGCGCACGTGCAGCAGCGCGGAGAAACCGTGCGCGCCGGGCATGGTCAGGTCGAGCAGCACCAGGTCCACGTCCGGGTGCGCGTCGAGGGCTTCGGCCAATGCCTCGGCGCTGGCGACCTCGCGCACCTGCGCCAGCGGCAGGCTCTGCCGCAATGACTGCACCACCGCCGAACGCAGCAGCGGGTGGTCATCGGCGATCAGGATGGTGTATTCGCTCATGCCGCCATTGTACGGGCAGGCCGTCGCCTCAGCGCCCTGCCGGCTCCACGCTGCTGCGCCAGGCATCGAGGAACTGGCGGCGCTTGAGTGCATCCAGGTACACCAGCAGGCCCGGGCCCAGCTGGATCGGGCGGCGGCTGCGGCCGGGCGCATCGTCGCCACGTGCGCTGCCGGTGACGATCGGCATCAGCCGTGCCTCGCGTGACAGCACCTGCTGGCCACGCGGCGACAACAGGTAATCGAGGAAGCGCCGGGCTTCTTCCGGGTGTGGGCCGGTGCGTGGAATCACCGCGGTACGCAGTACCACCAGCGTGTAGTCCTCAGGCTCCACAATCGCCAGCGGAGCACCCGCGTCGATGCGCGCCTGCGCGTAAGAGCCGAGCACGTTGTAGACCAGCGACAGCTGTCCGCTGGCCACCTTGTCCAGCAGCACGCCGGTGCGCTCCTCGCGCACCACATCGTTGTCGCCCAGCGCGCCCAGCAGCGCACCGGCGATGCTGCCACGCTGCGCATCCTGCGTTGACAGCAGGTAGCCGACGCTGCTGCGTTCGATGTCATAGGTGCCGACCCTGCCGCGCAGCGGTGCGCCTTCGGCGCGCAACCGGTCCAGCAGTTGCCGGCGCGTGTGCGGCACCTTCGCCGACGGCAGTGCACGGGTGTTGTAGACCATCACCACCGGCTCGTAGCTGATGCCGAATGCCTCGTTGCGCCACTGCGCCCAGGCCGGCAGCGCGGCGGTCTGAGCGGAGCGGTGCGGCAGTGCATGACCATCGTTGACCAGCTTGGTCTGCAGGTCCATGCCACTGGAGATCAGCAGGTCCGGCGATGCCGGTCCGCCGCGGTCGTGCAGGTACCGCGCGTACAGGTCCTGGGTGATGATGTCCTCGTACACCACTTCGGTGCCCGGGTGCAGCCGCTGGTAGTCGGCGATGACCACCGCGAACACTTCGATGTCGGTGGTGCCGTGGATGCGCAGCTGCGCCGTGGTCTTTGCCTGTGCGGGAAAACGGCGCACATCGCCTGGCGCAGCCAGCACCGGCAGGGCCAGCAGCAAGGCAACGGCAGCAGTGAACAGGCGGATCATGGACTGCTCCGGGGCAGGCGGATGGTGGCGATCAGCCCGCCCTGAGGACGATTGCTGAGGTCGATGCGGCCACCGTGGCTGTCGACCACACGCTTGACGATGGCCAGGCCAAGCCCGGCGCCGCCGGACGGCGCGCCTTCGCCACGGGCGAAGCGCTCGAACACGCGTTCGGCATCGGCGGCGGCAATGCCGGCACCGTGGTCGGCGATGGTCAGCACGGCCTGCCCGCCTTCCACGGTCAATGCGATCTGCAACGGCCCATCACCACCGTACTTCAACGCGTTGTCGACCAGGTTCTTGATCGCCTCGCGCAGCAGCAGCGCATCGCCATGCACCTGTACCGGCTCGGCAGTCATCGCCAGCTGCACGCGCGGCGCCGGGCCGGCCTGCGGCAGCGCTTCATGCAGGGCCTGGTGCACGGTCTCGGCCAGATCCACTGCAGCAAAGCGCTGCAGATGCGAACGATGGATCACGCTGGCATCGCTGAGCAACTGATTCAACAACCGGCTCATGTGGGTGGCGTTGCGCTCGATCGCCTGCAGGCTGCGCCGCATGTCTTCGGGATCGTCGTCATCCAGCGCCAGCTGTGCCTGCGCACGCAATGCCGCCAACGGCGTGCGCATCTGGTGCGCGGCCTCGGCCATGAACGCACGCAAGGTCTCGTTGCTGCTGGACAGGCGTTCCATGAAGCGGTTCAACGCCGCCACCATCTGGTCCATCTCGCGCGGTACACGGGCATCCAGCGGCTTCAGGTCAGAGGGCTCGCGGCGTGACAGCTCGCGTTCCACCCGCACCAATGGCCGGAATGCGCGATGCACGCCAAAGGCCACCAGCGCCAGCAGCAGGCCGGACAGCACACCGATCGCCAGCAGTGCGCGGTTGACCATGTCCTGCGCGACCGCTTCACGCGCACGCCGGGTCTGGCCGACCTGCACCTGTACTTCGCCCTGCGCCGAGGCGGCGGCGAAACTGCGGCCGACCACCACGAAGCGCACGGTCTCGCCACTGTACGCCGCATCAAACAGCTGCGGTTGCGTGCCGGGCCGGCGCGGCGGCGCCGGCAGGTCGCCATAGCCGGTGATCAGGTTGCCACGGCTGTCGGCGACCCGATAGAACACGCGGTCTTCCGGGGCCATCGCCAGCAGGTCCAGCGCCGCATAGGGCAGATCGACCTGCCATTGGCCATCGACCAGGGCCACCGAATCGGCAATGGACAACGCCGAGGACACCAACAGGTGATCGTAGGAACGGTTGGCGGCGCGCTGGCCATAGCCGCGCGCGGCAAACAGCAGAGCCACCGCGAACACCGCCAGCAACGCGCCGAGGTAGAGCAGCAGCGTGCGCCGCAGCGAGCCCGGTGCGGCGTTCGCGGTACGCGCGTCAGCCATCGGCGTCGGCGCTGTCATCACTGGCTTCCAGCAGATAGCCAACGCCGCGCACCGTGGTGATGCGCAGCGGTGCACCTGCCAGCTTCTTTCTCAGGCGCCCCACATACAGCTCGATGGCATTCGGGCCGGCTTCATCGTCGAAGCCGAACAGGCCATTGCCTATCTCATCCTTGCCGACCACCTGGCCGAGGCGGCCGACCAGAATCTCCAGCAGCCGGTACTCGCGGTTCGGCAGTTCGATCGGTTCGCCGTCGAGGCTGACCCGGTGCGCGGCATTGTCGAACTGGAAGCCACCGATCTGCACCACTTCGCTGGCCTGGCCGCGCGCGCGTCGCAGCAGCACGCGGCAGCGCGCTTCGAACTCGCGGAAATCGAACGGCTTGCCCAGGTAATCGTCGGCGCCGACGTCCAGCGCCTGCACACGGTCTTCGATGCCGTCGCGCGCGGTCAGCATCAGCACCGGTGTGCTGTCGCCGCGCTCGCGCATGCCGGCCAGCACGCGCAGGCCATCGAGCTTGGGCAGGCCGATATCCAGAACCACCAGGTCGAAGCTCTGGTAGCGCAGCACGCTGGCGGCCGCCAGGCCATCGGCCTGCCAGTCCACGGCGTGCCCACTGCGGCGCATGCGGCGGATGATCGCATCGGCCAGATCCGGGTTGTCTTCGACCAGCAGCAGGCGCATGGGCACGGGGGTGGGAGGGGAAACGAATGCTACCGCATGCCGCCGCCGCGCTTGCCGGGCGTGGCCCAGTGAGCGCAGTGGCCGGTTTTACGCTGCACCGCACAATCCGTTGACAGGACGATGACAGCTACGGCGACCCAGACTGCGGCCGCGCACCGTCCGGTGCCCACGATTGCCGCGCGCCTGGCGCGCACCTGGGAGGGTTTGTGGAATTCACGTTTGCCTGGCGGCGCCCTGCCGCCATGATGGCGCTGGCTGCCCTGTCGGCGCCGGCCTTTGCCGCCGAAGACGATCGTCCGGTCACGGCCTCGCTCGGAGGCCGCCTGCACCTGGACTTCGCCACCTTCGACAACGACAACCGCGGTACGCCGAACAAGGATGACACCGAGATCCGCCGTGCCTGGGTCGATGTGTCCGGCAAGTTCTTCGTGGTCGACTACAAGCTGGAAGCCGATTTCTCCGGCGACCGCGTCGAGGCCAAGGACGTGTACCTGGCACGCAGCTTCGGCAAGGCCGGCAAGCTCACCGTGGGCCAGTTCAAGCAGTACTTCTCGCTGGATGACCGCACCAGCTCCAACTACGGCAGCTTCCTGGAGCGCGGCAACGCCGGCACCACGCTGGCGCCGCTGTATCGCCTGGGCGCATCGTGGCAGGCCAACCCCGGCGACTTCACCTGGGCGGCCAGCCTCTACAGCCTGGAGAGCATCGACGCCTGGCAGGTGAAGGGCCGCGCCGCCGGTGGCCGCGTCACTTGGGCCCCCTCGCCCAGCGATGGCGACGTGCTGCACCTGGGCCTGTCGCTGGCCCGCGAGGCCTATGACAACCCGGGCGCCAACGGCGTGCCCGGCCTGCGCATCCGCCCGCGCCCGGCCGGCCACCTGTCCGACGAGAGCCGCCTGACCCTGGTCGACTTCTCCGCTGGCCGCGATACCGACGTCAACAAGTGGTCGCTGGAATACGCGCAGGTGCGCGGCCCGCTGTCGTGGCAGGGCGAGTTCAGTGGTGCCACCTTCGATGACGGCGCGCAGCGCGGTGACGTGATGGCCGCCTACGGCATGCTCAGCTGGTTCGTCACCGGCGAAAGCCGCGCCTACGACCGCAAGACCGGCCGCTTCGCGCGGGTGAAGGACATCCGCCACAAGGCCGGTGCCTTCGAAGTGGCACTGCGCTACGACCAGATGTGGGGCGCACAGCACCTCGACGGTGCAGCCGACCTGCGCCGCGGCAGCACCGAAGCGTGGACGCTGGGTGGCAACTGGTACCTGCGCGACAACCTGCGCTTCATGCTCAACGTGATCGAAAGCCGCAACCGCGACCGCCTCGCCGGGATCACGGTGGACCGCACGCGTGCGGTCACCGGCCGCCTGCAGTACGACTTCTAGACCTGATATTCCGGGCATGCCGCCCGGGCCCCTTCCACTCCCCCACGTCCTGTTTTCGCAAGGAGTCCGCAGATGATGCTGAGCATCCTCGGCTTTGGCATGGTCATTACGTTCATGTACTTGATCATGAGCAAACGCCTGTCGCCGCTCGTCGCCCTGATCACCATCCCCATCCTGTTCGCGCTGATCGGCGGCTTCGGCGCCAACATCGACGAGATGATGCTGGAGGGCATCAAGAAGATCGCGCCGACCGGCGTGATGCTGATGTTCGCCATCCTCTACTTCGGGGTGATGATCGACGCCGGCCTGTTCGATCCACTGGTGCGGGTGATCCTGCGCTTCGTGAAGGGCGATCCGATGAAGATCGTGCTCGGCACCGCGGTGCTGGCGATGCTGATCTCGCTCGACGGTGATGGCTCGACCACCTACATGATCACCGTCTCGGCGATGCTGCCGTTGTACCAGCGGCTGGGCATGAACGCGCTGAACATGACCTGCGTGACCATCCTCGCCGGCGGCGTGATGAACCTGACCCCGTGGGGCGGCCCGACCGCCCGCGCGGCCACCGCGCTGCACGTGGACCCCGCCGATGTGTTCGTGCCGCTGATCCCGTCGATGGTGATCGCCTGTGCTGGCGTGCTGCTGCTGGCCTGGTACCTGGGCCTGAAGGAACGCCGTCGCCTCGGCGTGGTGACCCTGCCCAAGGGCGGCAGCTGGATGGACAACAGCGTGTCCGACGACAGCAACCCGCTGCCGACCGTGGAAGACGCCGAGGACATCAAGCGTCCGAAGCTGCTGTGGGTCAACCTGGCCCTGACCGTGGCGCTGATGACCGCGCTGATCATCGGCGTGCTGCCGATGCCGGTGCTGTTCATGGTCGGCTTCGCCATCGCCCTGGTGATCAACTACCCGAACCTGGCCGAGCAGCGCCGCCGCGTGGTCAACCACGCCGGCAACGTGCTGTCGGTGGTGTCGCTGATCTTCGCCGCTGGCATCTTCACCGGCATCCTCAACAACACCGGCATGGTCGAAGCGATGTCGCACAGCTTCCTGGCGGTGATCCCGGAATCGTGGGGGCCGTACCTGGCGGTGATCACGGCGGTGGCGTCGATGCCGTTCACCTTCTTCATGTCCAACGACGCGTTCTACTTCGGCGTGCTGCCGATCCTGTCCGAAGCCGCCGGCAACTACGGCATCACCCCGGTGGAAATGGCGCGCGCCTCGCTGGCCGGTCAGCCGGTGCACCTGCTCAGCCCGCTGGTGCCGTCCACCTACCTGCTGGTTGGCCTGGCCAAGGTCGAGTTCGCCGATCACCAGAAGTTCACCCTGAAGTGGGCTATCGCCATCTCGATGCTGCTGATGGTCGGCAGCCTGCTGTTCGGCCTGTACCCGCTCGCGGCCTGACCCCTTACCAAGGAGCCTTCTGCAATGACGCTTCGAATCGCTTACGTCACCAGCGGCATGGGCAGTGTCGGTACTGCCATCTGCCAGAGCCTGGCCCGCAGCGGCCACACCGTGGTCGCCGGTTGCGCGCCGAACTCACCGCGCAAGGCCAACTGGCTGCGCGAGCAGCGCGAACAGGGCTTCGACTTCATCGCCTCCGAAGGCAACGCGACCGACTGGGCCTCGACCAGCGCGGCGTTCGCCAAGGTCCGCGCCGAAGTCGGCGAGGTGGATGTACTGGTCAACAATTCCGGCGGCAGCCGCGACCTGCTGTTCCGGCAGATGACGGTGGAAGACTGGAACGCGGTGATCGCCTCCAACCTCAATGCGCTGTTCAACCTGACCAAGCAGGTGGTGGACGGCATGGCCACGCGGGGCTGGGGCCGCATCATCAACATCGGTTCGGTCAGCGCCCACAAGGGCCAGATCGGCCAGGTGAACTACGCCACCGCCAAGGCCGCGATGCATGGTTTCAGCCGTGCGCTGGCCGCGGAAGTGGCCTCGCGCGGGGTGACCGTCAACACGTTGTCGCCGGGTTATATCGCCAGCCAGGCGATCAGCAGCTTCCCGCCGGATGTGCTGGACCGGCTGGCCGCCTCGGTGCCCGTGCGCCGCCTCGGTCGCCCGGAGGAAGTAGCCGGCCTGTGCGCGTGGCTGGCCTCGGATGAAGCCTCGTACGTGACCGGCGCCGACTATCCGGTCAACGGTGGTCTGTACATGGGCTAAGCCCTCCCCCACGGAGTGCGCGGGGGCCGGATCACCTTCAGTTGTGAAGGTGATCCGGCCCCTTTTGTTTCTGCATTTCTGAGACGCACTTCCCGATACATCGGCAGAACCGGTGCTATACCTGCCAGCGCTCGCCGAGCCCGATGGATGAACGGCTGGAATCGCGGATCAAGGAGGTTGGCATGCGTGCATTGCTGATTGCGCTTCTCGTGGTCGCCACTACGCTGCTGGCGACACCGACCCGCGCGGAGCCCCCGCCCATGCGGGTGATCACGGGCCTGGGCTGCCCCGACTGGCTGATCCCAGGCGCGCCCACGCTCGACGCGCAGATCACCGGCCATCCGGAGTGGACCTTCGCCTGGGCTCCCGCGTCCTATACCAATCGCGATCCCATCCGGATCTACATCCAGTCCTTCGACTGCGATTCCTCCGACATTGCGGGCTATTACTTCCGGATCGCAGCCATTGCCCATGAAGTGGGACACGCACTGTATTTCGAAGGTATCGCCTTGAGCACCCGAGGTGCGTTCATCCAGCACTTCTGCACCATGGAGGGGAAAGCGGTACTCAACAACCTCACCGCGCGCAGTGAGCTTCTGGTGACCAGCCTGGGGTACTACGACATCGGCGTAGCTGCGTCCAACGGTCCTGGCCTCATCGCACAGGCCGATGCCGGCGGTGAAGACCTGGACCGGCAGGTAGGTAAGCTGTTCTGCGACAACAACGTAACTTCAACCACCGGCGAGAACTACAACGACTTCTACGGAAGAATCTACGATGAAGCGATCGCAGCCCGTCCCTGAACTTCTTCTGATCCTGAGCCTGTTGGTTGCCGGTTCTGCAACAGCAGCCACGTCCGCTGCCACTGCGGAAGAGGCGGATGCAACCTGGCGGCTCGTGGAGCGCTGGTCCTTGCAGCTGTCACGCTCTGACCTTGTCGCGCAGCTATCACCCCTGGCTCCGGCCGGCTCGCGTTCGGAGGCAAGAATGGGCCGGGGCGACAGCGCCACCATCGATCTGGCGCCATTCGCGGTCGCTGGGAGGATCAAGGGGCCCTCTGGCCAGATCTACACCGACGCGTCGGGGCGAATCATCAAAGGCATTACGCTGCGGCTGAGCGGCGCCTGCATCTCGCGAAAGCAGATGGGTCGTCGCTACCCCGACTTCAATGTCCTTTCCGTGCCGTCAGGGCATAGCCTGGACGAGTCGACGGTGTTCGGCACGGTACTGAACGGCATCCAGATCGGGTTCTCATTCTCCGAACATGACCGTGACTGCATGGACCAGCTCAAATTGAGCTGGCCTGGGGAGCGCTTCTGATTCCCACCGGCCTACCACCATGACGAACATGTTGCAGGACACGCACCACTGCCCTGCATCGTTCGTTGGTTTTTCGTAAAGAAGGTTTCATGTTCCGTTCGCATAGTGGCCATGCACCGCGCACCCGTGCCGGTGACCACCCCCAATGCAACGGACCACCATGCAGACCCGACACCTGACGATCGCCGTGGCGATCGCGCTTTCCGCCACCGCCAGCGCCCATGCTGCCACCGCCGCCGATACCGGCGCCAGCACCGATGCCGCGCTGAGCGCGCAGACGCTGGATACCGTCTCCGTGATCGGCCAGGGCGAGACCCGCCAGGTGCAGCGCATCACCGCCGTCGACAAGCAGGTGCTGCCGCCGGGCACCAGCGGCCAGAAGATCCTCGATCGCCTGCCGGGCGTGTCGGTGCAGTCCAACGACGCCTTCGGTGCCAACGAGGAATCGCAGACCATCAGCCTGCGTGGCTTCGACAAGAGCCGCCTGGGCTACACGCTGGACGGCATCCCGCTGGGCGACAACAGCTACGGCAACTACAACGGCCTGAGCATCGCCCGCGCGATCATCGCCGAGAACCTGGCCGGTGCCGAGCTGTCGCAGGGCATCGGTTCGCTGGGCGTGGCCTCGACCAGCAACCTGGGCGGCACCATCCAGTACTTCTCGATGGACCCGTCCACCGAATTCGGCGGTCGCGCCAGCGTCACCGTTGGCGACAACAGCCAGCGCCGTGGCTACCTGCGCGTGGATACCGGCGACATCAACGGCTTCTCGGCCTACGTGTCCGGCGTGCACCAGGACCAGGACATGTGGGCTGCGCCGTACCAGAACCAGACCACTCGCCAGTTCAACGCCAAGGCGGTGTGGAACGTGGGCGACCATCGTTTCGGTGCGTTCGTGGCCACCTCGCGCGCCAGCCAGGCCAACTACGCCTACCTGTCCAAGGACATGCTGGCCCGCGGCCTGGGCTATGACTGGAACATCTACGCACCGGACTGGGATCGAGCCGTGGCTGCTGCGTACTGCGCGCCGGGCACTCTGGACCGCAGCAAGTGCAGGTTCAGCGGTGGCGTCACCAGCATCGACGATGCGTACTACCAGAGCCGTGCACTGCGTGACGACAACCTGTACTCGGTGGATGCCGACCTGCGCCTGGGTGAGCAGGGGCGCCTGAAGCTGCTGGCCTATCACCACGACAACCGTGGCCAGGGCCACTGGTGGGCACCGGGCCAGCCGTCCTACCCGGGTACCGACAAGATGCTGCCGATTTCGATCCGCAGCACCAACTACACGATCAACCGCGATGGCCTGACCGCCGCGCTGTCGTGGACGGTGGGCATCCACGAACTGGAAGCCGGCCTGTGGTACGAGCAGAACGACCATAACGTTTCGCGCAACTTCTACTACATCAGCGGCCCGTTCCTGGACGACCTGTACCTGAAGAACCCGGACCGCCTGCTGTTCAACCAGGACTTCGACATCCGCACGCGCCAGTTCTACGTGCAGGACCGCATGCGCTTCCTGGACCAGCGCCTGACCGTGGACGTGGGCATCAAGAGCCCGAACACCCGCATGCGCGCCACCGCCAACCCCGGCGTGGAAACCAGCATCGCCTCGGGCACGCTGACCGCCAAGGAATCGGTGCTGCCGCAGGTGGGCCTGGGCTTCAAGCTCAACGCCAACAACGAGCTGTTCGCCTCCTACGCCGAGAACATCGCCGCCTTCGTCGGCGGTGGCAGCGGCGGCCCGCTGCAGGTGTCGCCGGAATCGTTCGCGGCCAGTGCTGGGCTGGAGCCGGAGAAGTCCAAGAGCCTGGAAGCCGGCTTCCGTACCTTCGGCGAGAAGTACCAGGCGTCGATCGCGGGCTACAACGTGAAGTTCGACAACCGCCTGCTGTCGCTGAACCCGTGCTCGAGCATCGAAGTCGGCACGCGTCCGGAGTGCGTGACGCGCTTCATCAACGTCGGTTCGGTGAAGAGCTACGGTGCGGAACTGACCTTCATCCTCAAGCCGATCGACGGCCTGCAGTGGTACAACGCGCTGTCCTGGAACAAGACCACCTACGAGGACGACTACCTGTCCGGCGGCGCGGTGGTGCCGGTGGCCGGCAAGATCACCGTGGATACGCCGCAGCGCATGGCCTCCAGTGAAATCAGCTGGAACCGCGATGGCTTCTTCGCCAGCCTGCGTGCCAAGTACACCGGCAAGCGCTACTACACCTACACCAACGACCAGTCGGTGCCGGGCGTGACCACCTTCGACGCCGGTGCGGGCTACGATTTCGGCCCCGGCCTGGGCCTGCGCAACGTTCGGGTGTCGTTGAACGCGACCAACCTGACCAACAAGCGCTACGCCGGCCAGCTGAGCTCGTTCGCGCCGACTGATCCGAAGGGGACGCGTTATGCGATCCATGCGAGCGCACCGCGGCAGTTGTTCATGACGGTGGCGGCAGAGTTCTAAGTCGAAAGCGTTGCCCCGCGGCGTCTTGATTATCGTCGCGGGGCAGGGCCGGATGGGCCGGCGCAGGACACGCCGTAAACCCATCCATGGGGGCTCGATGGCGCCATCCATGGCGCCAACGGTCCTGCGCCGGCCCATCCGACCCTGCTCGACGGTTTCCCGCGCCACGGTGCGGAAGGCAAAGAAGAGCAAAAAGCAAAGAGCCGGGCATTGCCCGGCTCTTTGCTTTTCAAGCGCAATCCCTTCGGCGCGGTGATGTGCTGCCGCCCGCGCGGGAAAATGTCTGGCGGCGGTGGGGCACCCTGGCCAGGACCGTGAGGCGCATGGATGCGCCGATCGAGCCCCCATGGATGGGTTTACGGCGTGTCCTGGCCAGGGTGCCCCACCGCCGCCCAGCGACATCAATCGAGGCGCCAGCGCATCATCCCGCCAACGCATTTCATTCCGGCGCCAGCTGGTCCATCCGTATCCGGTTGGCGAACAGCGAGAACGCCAGCATCCCGGCCAGGCCATTCGCCCGGCTCACCCAGTGCGGCAGCCAGCGCGGCGGCTTCAACACCCCCGCCTCGAACAACGGCGCGAACGCGATCGCATCGGTCAGGCTCATCTTGCCGGCAAACAACCAGCGGCAGACCTGCAGGCGGTCCTCGGCCAGCATGTGGCGGAAGAAGGTGTGCACCGACACCAGGCCGCGCAGGTACACCGTGTCCTTGGTGAAGGCCAGGCCGCCACTCGGCGGTACCCCACGGAACACGCGCTGTGCCGAGGCGAAGCTCTCCTCCGCGTTCTGCCCGGCATCGCAGAAATAGCGGAACACTTCGATGAAATCAGCACCTTCGCGGGCCATCGCAATCGCTTCGGTACGCAGGCTGATGCGCTTGAGGCGCTCGATGTCGATGCTGCCGGTGATCTGCTCGGCAAAGGTGGCCAGCCCTTCCTGGGTTGCCGTCACCCGCGGCGAGGACAGTGCCAGGCTCGGCAGCACCGGCTGCTCGCGGCCGTTCAGGGCGGTCAGCGAATGCACCAGCGCTTCATGGTGGAACAGCTGCGCGCGGTCGTAGGCACTGAAGCGCGCACTGGTGCGCAGGCGGATGCGGGTCGGGCCTGCAGCCGCCTTGGACACCAGTTCCGGATCCAGCTGCACCTGGATGATGCGTGATTCGAAGAAGGCGTCCAGATCGTTCTGCAGCTGCAGTTGCAGCGCGATGGCCGAAACCGGCACCTGCTCTTCCGGTGCCAGCAGTTCGTGGTCCAGCTCGGCGGCAATCTGGATGAAGTGGCGCGCCGCTTCGCGCGTGCTCGGGCCATTGCCCGGCAGCGGCTGCTCGGGTGCGCCGAACAGCTGCACCGAACAGGAGTCGACGGCAGCAGTGCCCAACCCTTCCAGCAGCTGTGCAGCCAGGTCCCAGCTCTGCGCCGACTGCCGCACGTAGTGACCCAGCGGATGGCTGTCGTCGCAGTCGGCGGCGATCGCGGCCAGTGCGCGGCGTTCTTCGCTGAAGTCCAGCTTCGGGTAATCCACCTTCGGCAGTACCGGCTGGCCACGCGCCACGCTGGCCAGGAACGGCGCCTGCACCGTGGCTGGCCAGCTGGTCAGGCCCAGCAGGCGGATGCCTCCCACGGCCTCGACCAGGCGCGCATCGAGCGCTGCATGGTGGGCCACGTCACGGTCCAGCGTCGCAGTCGGTTCCATGCGCGGACTATAGCGCCCTGCCCGCGCGTTGGTAGGTGCAATGGATCGGGTAGCTGCCAACCTTGGTTGGCATCCGCTGAAGGCGGACTTCGGATACATCCGTGCCAACCAAGGTTGGCACCTACCAGGAGCGGGCAGTTGGCACCCACCCGAAGCAGGCAGGCGCGAGTTCATTGCAGGGGTCAGAGCCCATTGCGGTGCAATGGGATCCGACCCCGCGATACCGATCAACGCCTGCGCGGCTTGCCTGCCGGGCGGAACTGCTGGCCCTTGCCCTTCTTGCCACCGCGTTCCTGCGCGGTCTCGGCCTGGCGTACTGCCAGCTTGGCGGCAGCGGCGGCCACTTCTTCCTTCAGCTTGAAGTAGTTCAGCAGCCGGCTCTCTTCAATCTCGCCAGCCTCGATCGCTGCACGCACGGCACAGCCCGGCTCCTGCTGGTGCTTGCAGTCGTTGAAACGGCACTGTGCGGCCAGCGCTTCGATGTCCGCGAACCCACCCTCGGACAGGGTCTCTTCGCCGGTCGGCTTCAGCTCGCGCATGCCGGGGGTGTCGATCAGGCAGGCGCCGGTCGGCAGCGGCATCAGCGCGCGGTGCGTGGTGGTGTGGCGTCCACGCGAATCGTTGGCGCGCACTGCGTTGGTCTTCATCCGCTGCTCGCCGAGCAGGGTGTTGGTCAGCGTGGACTTGCCGGCACCGGAGGAACCGACCAGCACCACCGTGCGGCCCGGGCCCAGCCACGGCTGCAGCACCGCCACGCTGTCGGCATCCAGGCCGTTGATCGCATGCAGCGCGATGCCCTGCATCTCCAGCTCTTCCAGCACCGCCAGCGCATCCTCGCTGTACTCGGTCTGGTCGGCCTTGGTCAGCACCACTACCGGTTCTGCACCACCACCACCGACCAGCAGCAGGTAGCGCTCGATGCGGCGCGGATTGAAGTCGGCATCCAGGCCACAGACGATGAACACCGTATCGATGTTGGCGGCGATCACCTGCTGGTGGTAATGCTCGCCGGCCGCACCGCGCTTGATCGCGGTACGCCGCGGCAGCAGGGCGACGATGCGGATGCCATCGAGCAGCACCCAGTCACCCACCGCTGGCCGTTCATGGCTGGGGAAGCGCGGTCGCTGCCATTCCGGCAGCGACTCGGCCTTGATCGACGCATCCGGGCCATCGGCCACCACGTAATGGGTGCGGTGCTGTTCGATCACCCGTGCCGGGCGGGCCTGCGGATGTGCGGCCATCGCGGCCTGCCAGTCGGCCTGCTGCGCCGGGCCCGGCCAGGGCCAGCCAATGGTCTGCAGGGCGATGAAATCGGGGGTCTGGGTCATCGCCGCCATTCTACCTGTGCCGGCGCCCTGCCAGCCCAGCAATGACGGGCCTGGAGCCCTTGCCATGCATTGCAGCAATTCCGGTAGGATGGAAGCCCCATGCCTTTTGACGGCCCAGCTCCCATGTCCACCAACTCGCCCAAGCCCCTGGCCATCCGCGAGCGCCTTTCCGAAGTGCGCTACGAAATCCGCGGAGAACTGGCGCGGCGAGCCCGGGAGCTGGAGGCGCAGGGCCGCAAGCTGATCAAGCTCAACATCGGCAATCCCGGCGCCTTCGGTTTCCGCGCGCCGGAGCACCTTCAGCGTGCAATCGCCGACGACATGGGCCGCACCGACCCCTACACGCACCAGCAGGGCCTGCCGGTCGCGCGTGAAGCCATCGCCAGCTACTACGCCCGCCGTGGCGCGCCCGATGCGCACCCGGACCGCGTCTTCCTCGGCAATGGCGTCAGCGAACTGATCGACCTGTCGCTGCGTGCGCTGCTCAATCCCGGCGACGAAGTGCTGGTGCCCTCGCCCGACTACCCGCTGTGGTCGGCCTCGACCATCCTCAACGATGGCCGCCCGGTGTACTACCGCTGCGCACCGGAGAACGGCTTCCAGCCGGACCCGAGCGAGATCGAGACGCTGGTGTCCTCGCGCACCCGCGCCATCGTGCTGATCAACCCGAACAACCCCAGCGGCGCCAGCTACCCACGCGAACTGCTGGAGCGCGTGGTGGAGATCGCGCGCCGCCACAACCTGCTGTTGCTGGTTGATGAGATCTACGACCAGATCCTGTACGACGACGCGGTGTTCCAGCCGGTCGCGCCGCTGGCCGGTGATCATCCGTGCCTGACCTTCAGCGGCCTGAGCAAGGTGCACCGCGCCTGCGGCTGGCGCGTGGGCTGGGCCCACCTCAGCGGCGATGATGCCCGCCTGGGTGACTTCCGCGCGGCGCTGGACCTGCTCGGTGCGCTGCGCCTGTGCGCCAACGTGCCGGGCCAGTACGCCATCGAGGCAGCGGTGAACGGCCCGGACACCATTTCCGAGCTGTGCACGCCGGGCGGCCGCCTGTACGAAACCCGCCGTGCGGTGATCGAAGCCTGCGAAGCCAGCGAACACCTGTCGCTGGTCGCGCCGGCCGGCGCGCTGTACGCGTTCCCGGCCGTGGTCGGCGCCGCGGCAAAGGGCTTCGACGACCACAACTTCGCGCTGGACCTGATGAACAACGAGGGCGTGCTGGTGGTGCCGGGCTCGAGCTTCAACGTGCCCTACCGCCACCATTTCCGCGTGACCCTGATGCCGGAAGCCTCGGTGATGCGCGATGTATTCGCGCGCATTGACCGTGCCCTGGCCCGCCGTGCCGAGGACGCGACCAAGGTCGTGCCGCTGAAGCCGCGCCGTTCGGTGGCCTGACCTGTGACCCTGTCCTACCTGGCGCTGGGCGATTCGTACACCATCGGTGAAGCGGTTGCAGTCGAAGGCCGCTGGCCGCACCAGCTGGCTGCCGCGCTGCGTGCACAGGGCACTGAGCTGTCCGATCCGCAGACCATTGCGACTACCGGCTGGACCACCGACGAACTCGATGCGGGCATCGATGCGGCCGCGCCGCAGGGGCCGTTCGATTTCGTCAGCCTGCTGATCGGCGTCAACAACCAGTACCGTGGGCGTCCGCTGGACGAATACCGCAGCCAGTTCCAGGCGCTGCTGCAGCGGGCCATCGGTTTCGCTGGCGGTGATGCCGGCCGCGTGCTGGTGCTGTCCTTCCCCGATTGGGGTGCGACCCCGTTCGGCGCCGGCAGTGGCCGCGACCTGGCCACGATCGAGATCGAGACCGACGAATTCAATGCGGCTGCCGAGGTGATCAGCACCCAGCAGGGCGTGGCCTTCGTCGACATCACCGATATCAGCCGCGCGCAGGGCGAAGACCCGACGATGATTGCCGAGGACGGCCTGCACCCTTCGGCGCGGATGTACGCGCTGTGGAGCGCGCGCGCTCTGCCGGTGGCCGCGCATCTGCTTGGCGGCACGGACTGAGGCGATGGACGGCACGCCACGGAACGGCACGCCCCTGCCCTGCACGCCCCTGACCGCCCCGCAGGCCCGCGCGATCGCAGAAGCATTCCGGCCAGCGCAGGCCTGGGGCAGCCGCCGCGACTACTACTACACCCGCGGCAAGCTCGGCAGCGATCCGCTGTACGACGGCGTGCTGCAGCATCTGCCTGACGATGGGCAGCCGGTGCTGGACCTGGGCTGCGGGCTGGGCCTGTTCGCCCATGTGCTGCGCCAGCGCGGCGGTACCCAGCATTACCTGGGCGTGGACGTGGATGCCGGCAAGATCACCCGCGCGCAACGTGCTGCCGCCGACCTGCAGGACGTGCGCTTCGACTGCGTGGATGTGCAGGCGCCGCTGCCGGCGCAGGCCGGGCACGTCCTGCTGCTGGACGTGCTTCAGTATCTGGACGCGGGCCCACAGCAGGCCCTGCTGCGCGCGGCCAGCGCGCAGGTGGCCCACGGCGGCTGCCTGTTGCTGCGTACACCGCTGGCCACCGGCGATGGCCGCGACCGCACCACACGGGTGGCCGACCGGCTGGCCTGGCTGATCGGCTGGATGGGCACACGACCGCGCCACTATCCCGATCCGCAGGTGCTGCAGGCGACATTGATCGAGGCCGGATTGCAGGTGACGTCGCCCCGGCCGCTGCACGGGCGTACCCCCTTCAACAGCTGGCTGCTGGTGGCGCACCGCATCCGGTAGCGTCGGGCCATGCCCGGCGGATTCCATCCATGCCGCTGCGCTCGCCGGGCGTGGCCCGGCGCTACCGGTTATCCGGCCGGCAGCTGCGCCTTCAGCCCGCGCTCGTGCAGCGCCTGCAGCACGCGCTCGATGATCACCAGGTTGTGCCCATGGGCGGCACCTTCGTGCAGCAGCACGATCGCGCCCGGGCGCAGGTCTGGCAGCAGCCGTGCCAGCACGCCGTCCGGCGTGCAGCCGACGCCGTCGTAGCCGCGCGCGCTCCACCCTACCCGGACCAGCCCCAACCGCTGCAGCACCGGCGCCACGAACGGATTGGTCATGCCCACCACCGAGCGGTACCAGCGCACCGGCTGGCCGCTTACCGCCTGCAGGGCATGCTGGCAGCCCTCGATCTCGGCGCGCATCGCCGCCGGGCCCAGCCGCCAGAAGCGTGCCTGCGGATGGCTGTGGCTGTGATTGCCCAGGTCGTGGCCACGGCGCAGAATCTCGGCGACCAGTTCCGGCTGCGCCAGCGCACGTTCGCCCACCAGGAAGAAGGTGGCGCGCGCCTGGTGGCGGTCCAGCAGGTCGAGCACGGCGCGGGTTTCCGGGCCAGGACCGTCATCGATCGTCAGCCATACCGTGTTGCCGGCCTCCGGCAGTCGGCTCAGCACCGGCGCATAGAAGCGGCTGTTGGGCAGGAACACCGGCACCATGAACAATGCGTGGCTGGCCACCATCAGCGGCAGCCCCCACTGCCAGCCGTCCAGGGCCCAGACCAGGATCACGACCAGCTGCGACGCCACCAGCCAGGGCAGCCAGCGCCAGGGGCGGGCCGGGATGCGATGCAATGTTCCTGCGTTGCTCATCCCCCATGATGCCATGGGGGTTAGAATTGATGATTCGAATTCCCGGAAACCCGACGTCCATGTCCCTCGATCCCGCCCTGCGTTCGCGCATCGAATCCATCCTCAACGCCAACCGCGTCGTGCTGTTCATGAAGGGTCAGCCGTCGATGCCGCAGTGCGGTTTCTCGGCCAAGGCCGTGGGCGCCCTGCAGGACCTCGGCGTCGAGTTCGCCCACGTCAACGTGCTGGCCGACCAGGAAATCCGTGAAGGCATCAAGGCCTACGGCGACTGGCCGACCATCCCGCAGCTGTACATCGACGGCGAGCTGGTCGGCGGCAGCGACATCGTGCTGCAGATGGCCGCCAGCGGCGAGCTGAGCAGCGTGCTGGGCCTGGCTGCGCCGGACCGTACCCCGCCGAGCATCACCGTCACTCCTGCCGCCGTGGAAATGCTCAAGGGCGCGCTGGCCGATGCTCCGGGCGCTGCCCTGCAGCTGTCCATCGACGCCGGTTTCCAGCCGAACTTCCAGCTGGCCCCGCACGACGAAGGCGCGATTGCCGCCGAGTCCAACGGCCTGCGCGTGCAGTTCGACCTGGCCAGCGCGCGTCGCGCCAACGGCATCACCATCGACTGGGTGGACGACATCCGCGGCAAGGGCCTGGCGATCGACAACCCGAACGCGCCCAAGCCGGTGCAGGAAATCAGCGTGCGCGATGCCGACGACCTGGTGCGTGCCGGCAACATCACCCTGGTGGACGTGCGCCCGGCCGACGAGCGTGAAATTGCCGCCGTGGGCGTGCCGTTCAAGAGCTTCGACGGCAACGGCCGCGCCGCGCTGGAAGCCCTGCCGAAGGACACCGCGCTGGCCTTCATGTGCCACCACGGTGGCCGCAGCGCGCAGGCCGCCGAGCAGTTCCGCGCCCTCGGCTTCACCAAGGTGTTCAACGTCACCGGCGGCATCAACGCCTGGTCGGAAGACGTGGACAACGGCGTGCCGAAGTACTGATCGGCACTGAAAAAGGGGACGGAGGGGATTAAGTCGTTTTTGCCATAAACGACTTAATCCCCTCCGTCCCCTTTTTCTTAGCCGGCGAACCCGCCTTCGGCCAGGTAATCCAGTTCTTCCGGCGTGGGGATGCGGCCCAGCACGGCGTTGCGATGCGGGAAGCGCCCGAAACGGCGGATGATGTCGCGGTGCAGTTCGGCGTACTGCAGGTATTCCTTGTCACCCAGCACGTCGAACATCGCCACCGAGCGGTCCTGGTCCAGCGGATCCTCGGAGTGCTCGAACGGCAGGTAGATGAAGGCGCGCAGCTTCGGCACCAGCTGCAGGTCCAGGCCCTCCTCGATGGCACGCATGGCGTAATGCCGGGCCAGGCCATCGGTGGCGTAGGAATGGGCAGTGCCCCTGAAGCAGTTGCGCGGGAACTGGTCCAGCAGCAGCATCAGGGCCAGCGCCCCTTCGGCACTGCCCAGCCAATGCTCGCGCCCGCGCGAAGCGGCGGCGAAATGCTCATCCAGAAACAACTGGCGGAACTGCGCGTCGAACGCGTCGTCGCGGGCGAACCACTTCGCAGGGCCCGCCTCCTTCCAGAATTCCACCACTTGCGCGGCAACGTCCATTACCTACTCCCAAGCCCGGACGCCCCGCGCCCGGCCTTCATCATCATTCGTCGAAGCGCAGGTGGCGGACCGACTTGCCGTTGCGCCGGATAAGCTTAAGCGCCTCGATGCCGATCTGGATATGGTTTTCCACGAACTGGGAGCTGACCTTGGCATCGGAGGCCTCGGTCTTGACCCCGTCCGGGATCATCGGCTGGTCCGAAACCAGCAGCAGCGCGCCGCTGGGGATGTGGTTGGCGAAGCCGGCGGCGAACACCGTGGCCGTTTCCATGTCGATGGCCATGCAGCGCATTGCCCGCAGCCGCTCCTTGAAGGCCTCGTCGTGCTCCCAGACCCGGCGGTTGGTGGTATAGACGGTGCCGGTCCAGTAATCGTGGCCGAGGTCGCGGATCATGGTCGAAACCGCACGCTGAAGCGCGAAGGCCGGCAGCGCCGGTACTTCCGGCGGCAGGTAGTCGCCCGAGGTACCCTCGCCACGGATCGCCGCGATCGGCAGCACCAGGTCGCCCAGCTGGTTCTTGCGCTTGAGACCACCGCACTTGCCCAGGAACAGCACCGCCTTGGGCATCACCGCCGACAGCAGGTCCATGATGATCGCGGCATTGGGACTGCCCATGCCGAAGTTGATCATGGTGATGCCATCGATGGTGGCACTGGCCATCGGCCGGTCCAGGCCGATGACCGGCGCGCCGGTCAGCTCGGAAAACGTATGCAGGTAGCCGCCGAAGTTGGTCAGCAGAATGTGCTGGCCGAACTGGTCCAGCGGTACGCCGGTATAGCGCGGCAGCCAGTTGTCGACGATTTCCTGCTTGCTCTTCATGGGCAGTCCGGTACGGCGGGGGACCGGGTATTTTCAGCCACCCGGCCGGTGCCGTCGAGCCACCGTCGGCAGGCCTGTGAAGAAGGTCACTTGGCAATCCCGCCGCCTCCGGGCTAGCGTCGACGGTTGGACCAGGCTGCAAGGGGAACTGCATGGCATCGACGTTGTTGCGCGCTGGGGTAGCCCTGGCACTGCTTTCATTGAGCACGGCTCCGGCGGTGGGCGCCTCGCGCTTCGTCGCCGATCCCTACCCCAGCACCTACCAGGCGCATCCCGATGCGCCGGTGCTGATCCAGAACGCCACCGTGCTGACCGGCACCGGCCAGCGCCTGGACAATGCCGACGTGCTGCTGCGCGAGGGCCGCATCGTCGCCGTCGGCCGCCAGCTGCAGGCCGATGCCGGTGTCACCCGCATCGATGCGCAGGGCAAGTGGGTCACCCCTGGCCTGATCGACGTGCACTCGCACCTGGGCGTGTACCCCAGCCCCGGCGTCGGCGCGCACAGCGACGGCAACGAGATGACCGCACCGGTCACCGCCAACGTCTGGGCCGAGCACTCGGTGTGGCCGCAGGACCCGGGCTTCGCCACCGCGCTGGCCGGCGGCGTGACCAGCATGCAGGTGCTGCCGGGCTCGGCCAATCTGGTGGGTGGCCGCGGCGTGACCCTCAAGAACGTACCCGCGGTGACCTACCAGGCGATGAAGTTCCCCGGTGCGCCCTGGGGCCTGAAGATGGCCTGCGGCGAGAACCCCAAGCGCGTCTATGGCGAAGGCAAGGGCGTTGCCCCCGCCACGCGCATGGGCAACGTGGCCGGCTACCGCGCCGCCTTCATCGATGCCGCCGACTACATCGCCAAGAACAAGCCGAAGCCGGCCAAGCGCAAGGGCTGGTTCGGCAGCGACAAGGGCGACAGCGCCGGTGATGCCGGCGGCAAGCGCGATCTCAAGCTGGACACGCTGGCCGGTGCGATCGAAGGCGACATCCGCGTGCACATCCACTGCTACCGCGCCGACGAGATGGCCACCATGCTCGATCTGGCCAAGGAATTCGGCTTCAAGGTAGCCGCCTTCCACCACGGCGTGGAGGCCTACAAGCTGGCCGACCGGCTGGCCGCCGACGGCGTCTGCGGTGCGCTGTGGGCCGACTGGTGGGGCTTCAAGATGGAAGCCTTCGACGGCATTCCGGAGAACATCGCGCTGGTCGACCGGCCGAAGAACAGCTGCGCCATCGTCCACTCCGATTCACCCGAGGGCATCCAGCGCCTGAACCAGGAAGCAGCCAAGGTGATGGCGTCCGCGCGCCGCGCGCGCATGCCGGAGATCACGCCCGAACACGCCATCACCTGGATGACCGCCAACGCCGCCAAGGCGCTGGGCATTGAAGGCCAGACCGGCACCCTGGAGGCCGGCAAGATGGCCGACGTGGTGGTCTGGAACGGCAACCCCTTCAGTTCGTATGCGCTGGCCGAGCAGGTCTTCATTGATGGCCGCAGGTTGTACGACCGCAGTGCACCGGCAGCGACGCCGCGTTCCGATTTCCAGCTTGGCCAGGAGGTGCGCTGATGGGCGTGTTGAGCAAGCGTCGCCGGGCATGGCCCGGCGCTACCTTGGTTGCGCTGTTGTTGATGACAACCGCAGCCTCGGCGCAGGACCTGCTGGTGCGCAACGCAACGGTGCACACCGCCAGCGCACGTGGCAGCCTGCAGAACGCCGATGTGCTGGTGCAGGGCGGCATCATCCGCGCGGTGGGCAACGGCCTGTCGGCGCCGGCCGACGCCAGCGTGGTCGAGGCCAATGGCCGTCCCCTGACACCGGCACTGTTCGGTGGCATCACCGAGACTGGCATCGAAGAAGTTTCCGGTGAATCGAGCACGGTGGACAGTTCGTTGAAGCTCGGTGAGCAGCCACTGCGCCCGGAATTCGACGTCACCCTCGCCTACAACCCGGCCTCAGTGCTGATTCCGGTCACGCGCCTGGAAGGCATCGGCTTCACCGCGCTGGGCGCTGCCACCGGCGGTGGTTTCGTGGCCGGCCAGGGCGGCGTGATGCGGCTCGATGGCAGCACCGATCCGATCGGCCCGCGTGCCCTGTTCCTGCGCATCGGCGCAGCGGCCTCAGAACTGACCGGCCATTCGCGTGCCGCACAGTGGATGCTGCTGCAGCAGATGATCGACGAGGCGCGTGGCCAGGTGGCTGCGGACTCGCCGCATGCATTGCTGACCCCGGCCGGGCGCCGCACGCTCAGCCGCTACCTGGCCGGCCAGGGCCGCATCGTGGTGGAAGTGGACCGTGCCGCCGATATCCGCCAGCTGCTGCGCTGGGCCGCCCGCGAGAAAGTGAAGATCGCCATCGCCGGCGCCAGCGAAGCCTGGCAGGTCGCGCCGGAGCTGGCCGCCGCACAGGTGCCGGTGTTCGTTGACGTGCTGGCCAACCTGCCGGCCAGCTTCGACCAGATCGGCGCCACCCTGGAAAGCACCGCGCGCCTGCAGCGTGCCGGCGTGGCGGTTTCCTTCGTGCAGCGCGGCGACGCCACCCACAACGCGCGCAAGATGCGCCAGCTGGCCGGCAACGCAGTGGCCAACGGCCTGCCGTGGGCCGATGGCCTGGCCGGCCTGACCCGGGTGCCTGCACAGGCGTTCGGGGTGGCCGATCAGATCGGCAGCATCGAGCCCGGCAAGCGCGCCGACCTGGTGCTGTGGGAGGGCGATCCGCTGGACGTGGCGCACTATGCCGAGCAGGTCTGGCTGGGCGGCCGTGCGATGCCGATGCGCTCGCGCCAGACCGAACTGCGTGACCGCTACCTGCAGCGCAACGCGCAGCCCTGACCGCACACGAGGACACACCGATGGCGACACTGCGCTGGTACTTCGACCTCATCTCGCCCTACTCCTACCTGCACTGGCAGAAGCTGAAGCAGCTGCCGCAGTTCGCGCAGATCCAGACCGTGCCGATCGCCTTCGGTGCGGTGCTGCATCACCTGGGCAACCTCGGGCCGGCCGAGATTCCGGCCAAGCGCCGCTTCATCTACCGCCAGCTGTTGTGGACCGCGCAGGCCGAGGGCACACCGCTGCGATTCCCGCCCGGCCATCCGTTCAACCCGCTGCCCGCCCTGCGCCTGTGCCTGGCCGCGGGTGCCAGCGTGCAGGCGGTGGACGTCCTGTTCGACTGGATCTGGCGCGACGGCAACGCGGCCGACAGCCCTGACGCCCTGCGCGAACCGGCCGCACAGCTGGGTATTGACGATGTCGCCAGCGCCATCGCCGACCCGGCGGTGAAGGAGCAGCTGCGCCGTAACACCGAGGCCGCAATTGGCGCCGGGGTGTTCGGTGTGCCGACCCTGGCTATCGATGAGGAGCTGTTCTGGGGCAACGACGCGCACCCGCTGATGGCGGCGGTGCTGGCCGATCCGGGCCTGCTGCGGCAGCCCGAATGGCTGCGCCTGGCCACCCTGCCGGTGGCGGTGCAGCGCAGTCGCTGAACAGGGCGTGGCGCGTTTCCCTCGCGCGCCTGCCTGGAATTTGAGATAGATTTCACGTTTCCGAACCTACAACCGCCCTGGAGGGGGAGCCGCGGATGCGCATCGGAATCGTCGTCGACTCGGCCTGCGACCTGCCGCCGGACTTCATCGCCACCCACAACATCGTGCTGCTGCCGATCACCGTACGCATCGGCGAAGCGGTGCTGGCCGATCATCGCGATGAACAGGCCACACTGAGCTTCCTGCACGCGCACGTGGCCGAACACGGTGCTGAAGCGGAAACCATCCCCTTCAGCGTCAACCAGATCCGCGACCTGTTCCTGCAGCAGCTGGTGATCGATTACGACCACGTGTTCTGCATGACCATCACCAAGACCCGCAGCCCCATCCATGACAACGCGCTGCAGGCCAGCTTCGCCATCCTCAACGACTACAAGCCGGTGCGGCAGGCGGCGGGTTACAACTCGCCGTTCGCGCTGCGCGTGCTCGACACCCAGAACCTGTTCGCCGCGCAGGCGGTGACCGCAGTGGAAGCGGTGCGCCTGCGCGACAGCAACGCCAGCGTGCAGCAGATCCGCGAGCGGCTGGAGGAGCTGGCCAGCAACGTGCACGGCTACATGGTCACCCGTGACCTGTACTACATGCGCGCGCGTGCGCGGCACAAGGGCGACCGCAGTGTCGGCCTGCTCAGCGCCGCACTGGGCAGTGCGCTGGACATCAAGCCGGTGCTGCACGGTTACCGCGGCGAGACCGGACCGGTGGCCAAGATCAAGGGCTTCGACAACGCCGTGCAGAAGTTGTTCGCGGTAGTTGGCCAGCGCGTACGCGCCGGGCTGATGACACCGACGGTGTGCGTCAGCTACGGCGGTGAGCTGGAAGAGCTGCGCACCCTGCCCGGCTATGCACAGCTGAAAGAGGTCTGCGCCACCCATGGCGTGACCGTGTACGAATCGGTGATGAGCCTGACCGGCATGGTCAACGTCGGCAAGGGCGCGGTCACCGTGGGCTTCGCCGATGGGCCGCATCGGTTCGAGTGAGGCCCCGACGCGGCGCGGATCTGCACATCGATTCCACCGCGGTTGTGCCAGTCTTCCCGCACTTCAAGGAGAACTCCATGCCTGCGCAGTACCACATCAGCCTGCCCGACCCGTCCAAGGCCCGCGGCAACGATCCTGACCTGTCCTTCCATTCGCAGGGCGCCGCCGGTTTCGCCGAAGAGCTGCAGGACGCCCTGCGCAGCGGCACGCTGTTCGAGCGCTGGAAGGCCAAGCAGCCTGACCCGGACGCGGTGGAACCGCAGTGGGGCGTGACCGATCCGGACGCCACCGTGACCGGCGAGCAGAAGGACCTGCGCATCAATCTGGTGGCCACCACCCGCATCGACAGTGACGTGTTCAAGCAGCGCCTGCGCCTGCTGGCCGGCAGCCACTGGGAACTGCGCGACGTGCGTTGAGGCACCCGCCCGCCGGGCATGGCCCGGCGCTACCGTGCCCGTGTCGTGATCGACCCGGTGCCGATGACCATGCTCTGGTAGACGCCAACCTTGGTTGGCGCTTGCACAAACGGCTGCCAACCAAGGTTGGCCACTACTGACGCGCCGCCGGACATGGCCCTGCGCTTCCGAGGGCTGCTCCGGTAGATGCCAACCTCGGTTGGCGCTTTCCAACCCGCCGCGCATGTGGCTGGCACACTGTGGGAATGAGAAACAGAGATGCCATCACCCGGCCGGGTACGCGCGGCGAGAAGAAGCTGCGCGATGCCCCACGCCGACTACGCGACCTGCAGCATTGGGCTGACTGCTTCAGTGGTGCGTTTCCCTCGCCAGAGGAGTTGGGCAGTCAAGCTCGCTACTGGAACTACAAGGTTCCGACCCGAGCCGGTCTGATCGAAGGCCCGGCCACCACCCTGAGAATCCAGCGTGCCTGCGCCCAATCGCTCATCAGCGCCTGCGCAAATCTGATCCAGTCGCGGCCCGCTTCACAAGCTACTGTGCGGGTAACCTGCTGCATCGCCCAGCCAGGGATGTTCTCCAGCGAGATTTGCCTTTACCTGGACGAAGCGTACTTCCAGGGCCACGTCACCTCGACAGCGGATGGCCAGGTCACCGCCATCACCTCGCGCAGTCTTTCCGCCGAATGGCAGCTCGTCCTACCCCAAGGCGTTGAGGAGCGAGGTGTGCAGGTCAGCATTCCTCCCACCGACCACGATGACGGTCTGGAACAGGAATACTGGTTTTACGGCGAGGTAGCGGACCGGCGTTGATGCGTCCACCGGGTCCACAGCACGTGGCCCGGCGCACGACGGGCTCTGGTAGACGCCACCCTTGGTTGGCGCTCCAAAAAAACTGCCAACCAAGGTTGGCAACTACCGACGAACCGCCGGGCATGGCCCGGCGTTTCCCTATCGCTACCAGCCGCCGCCCAGCGCGCGGTACAGCTCTACACGCGCGATCGCGGCGGTGGCCTGGCTGTTGGCCAGCGCGGCCTGGTTGTCCAGTGCGATGCGCTGGGTGGTCAGCACGTCCAGCATGTCGACCACGCCGGCCTGGTACTGCCGGCGCGCCGCCCCCAGTGCCGTCTCGCTCTCATCCACCGCCACGTGCAGCTGCACCGTGCGCTGCTGCTCGGCACTGTAGCCATCCATGGCGTCATCCACTTCGTGCCATGCCTGCAGCACGGTACGGCGGAACTGCAGGGCCGACTGTTGCTGCTGCAGCCTGCTCAGCGCGAGATTGGCCTTCAGCCGTCCGCCCTGGAAGATCGGTAGGCTGATCGACGGACCGATGCTGAAACGGTGCGCGTTCCAGCCATCCAGATCATCCAGCTGCTTGGCCTGGAAGCCGGCGTCGCCATTCAAGGTGATGCGCGGCAGGAAACTGGCCTTGGCCACGCCGATGCCTGCCGTTGCCGCATGCAGTGCCGCTTCGGCACGACGGATGTCCGGGCGACGCTCGGCCAGTTCACTGGGCAGCCCCACCGCTACGGCTGGCAACGCCGGCCAGTCACGGCGTGCATCCTGCAGCTGCGCGTCCAGCGCCTGCGGCGGCTGCGCCAGCAGGAACGCCAGCGCATTGCGCAGCTGCGATTCGCGATGCTGCAACGGCGCGATGCGTGCCTGCAGCGATGCCACCTGCGCGGCCGCGCTGGACACCTGCAGCGTGCTGGCCACACCCTGGCGTTGGCGTGCTTCGGTCAGGCGTTTGATGTCGTGGGCGATGCTGAGGTTATCCTCGGTGATCGCCAGCAGCTGCCGCGTCGCGCGCAGCTGCAGGTAATCACGCGCGGTTTCCGCCAGCAGCGCGATGCGCACGGCATGTGCATCCTCCTCGGCCATCTGCACGCGCGCGTCGGCCGCTTCCACCTGCCGCCGCACGCGGCCCCACAGGTCCAGTTCCCAGCTCAGGCCGATACCGGCCTGGAACAGCCCGTAGTCATCACGGCCGCCGTTGCCGGACGGATCATTCAGGCCCACCTCGCTGTTGCGTGCACGCACGCCACTGGCGCTCGCGCTGACGCTGGGCAGGCGATCGGCGGCGGTGATGCCGCGTGCAGCACGGCTCTGCTGCACGCGGTTGGCCGCCAGCTGCAGGTCCAGGTTGGCCGCCAGCACCTGGTTGGCCAGCTGCCCCAGCAGCGGATCGTCGAAACCGGCCCACCAGGCCGCGTCCTGGTCGATGGCGTTGCCGGCGACGGCCTCACCCTGCCAGTGGCTGGGTAGTTCCGCCTGCGGGCGTACGAAGTCCGGCCCCATCGTGCAGGCAGCCAAGGCCGTGCACAGGCTGGCCGCAACGAAGGTGCGGAACACGGTGACTGCGCTCATGCGCCCTCCCCGCTCTTGTGGCCCGGACTGTGCTGCACGCTCTGCGCGCGCGCGCGGCTGCCCAGGTCAACGCTGGCTTCCACCGACATGCCGGCACGCAGCTGGTCCAGCAGCGGCTGGCCCGGCTCCAGCACGATCTTCACCGGAATGCGCTGCACCACCTTGGTGAAGTTGCCGGTGGCGTTCTCTGGTGCGACTGCAGCAAAGGTGACGCCGGTGGCTGGTGCAATGCTGTCGATGTGCCCGCGCAGCGGCTTGCCCGGGAATACGTCCACCTTCAGTTCGACCTGCTGGCCGGCCTGCATGCGGGTCATCTGCGTTTCCTGGAAGTTGGCGACCACGAAGGCGCGCTTCAGCGGCACCACCGCGGCCACCGGCGTACCCGGCGTCAGGTAGGCACCCACGCGCACCGCGCGGCGACCGACCATGCCATCGATCGGTGCGCGCAGCACGGTGTGCGACAGATCCAGTTCGGCGCGCGCCTGCGCCGCTTCCGCACGCTGCACCGCCGCCTGTGCAGCCTGCACGCCCGCGCTGAGGATGTCGGTGCGCTGGCGTGCGGTCGACAGCGCGGCCTGGCCCTGCTGCAGATGCGCACTGGCCACGGCCTGCTTCGACTGCGCCTGCTGCGCGTTCTGCACGGTACCGGCGCCGTCACGGGCCAGTTCGCGGTAACGCTGCTGGTCGGCACTGGCCAGGGTCAGTTCGGAACGGCTGACATCGACACTGGCCCTGGCCTGCGCGATCAACGAGTCCTGCTGGGCCAGTGCGGCCTGCGCGTTGGCCAGCTGTGCACGGGCGTTGGCGAGGTCGGCACGGGCCGCCTGCAGGGCCACCTGGTAGTCGCGGTCGTCGATGCGGGCAAGCACGTCGCCCGCCTTCACCGACTGGTTGTCCTCTACTTCCACGGCACTGACGAAGCCGGGAATCTTCGGCGCAACCAGCGTGTAGTCGGCAACGACATAGGCATTGTTGGTGGTCTGGTGACCGCCGTCGCGCAGCAGCAGCCAGGCACCGATGGCCAGGGCCAGCACGCCCAGGCCCAGGCCGGTATTGAGAGTGGTTCGATTGATCGTCATGAGGGGGTTCCTGCGAAAGGTTCAGGCCACGGCACGTGGCGGATGGATGCGGGTGGGCATCCAGGCAATGAGGGGAATGAAGGCCAGCGCCACCAGCGCGACCACCCAGTACAGGTCGGCCGAGGTCAGCGCCTGCACCTGTGCATGCAGGCGCGCACCCAGCTGCGGGCCCTCGGCCAGCCACGGCTGCTCGCCGAGGCGGTCGACCAGCACGGTGGAATGGAAATGACGGCGGCCCTGGGCGACGGCATCCAGCACGCCGCTGGCGAGCACGGCAGCAAAGCCCTTGACCGTGTTGAACCACGCCGAGGCGAACGGACCGTCCTGCGGTGCCAGCCCGCCAGTGGCCAGCATCAGCAGCGGCAACACCGCCATCGGCTGGGCGAATACCTGCAGCAGCTGTACCCACAGGAAGTTGTCGCGGATCCAGGCCACATCCAGGTGCGAGCCCAGCCAGCAGGCCAGCGCCAGCATCGCCAGGCCGGTGGCCTGCACCCAGCGGCAATCCACTGCGCGGATGTTCAACAACGCCGCCACCAACGGCAGTGCGATCACCTGTGGCAGCGCCACCCACAGCAGCATCGGTGCGGTCTGCAATGGCCGGTAGCCCTGCACGCTGGCCAGGAAACCGGAGGGAATCGAGATCACTGCCAGCAGCACGAACAGCACGCCGCCCAGCGTCACCAGCGAGTAGCTGAGGTTGCGGTTGGCCAGCAGCTGCAGCTTGAAGAACGGCAGCGGGTGGAACCATTCATTGATCATGAACAGCACCATCAGGCCGGCGCCGCCACCGATCATCAGGGTGATCATCGGCGAGTCGAACCAGTTCAGGCGCGGGCCCTGCACCAGGCCCAGCACCAGCAGCACCAGCGCCGGCAGGCCCAGCGCCAGACCCACGCCATCGAACTGGGCAAAACGCTCCAGCCGCAGCGGGTCCTGCGGCAGGCCCCAGCTGACCATCGCCATGGCAGCCAGGCAGTACGGCACGATCTGCCAGAACGCCCAGTGCCAGCCCACCTGCTCGACCCAGAACGCGGCCAGCGGCGTGCCCATGCTCGGGCCGAAGGTAGCGGTCAACGCGTAGCCCGCCAGGCCATACAGCTTGATGCCGGGCGGCAGGAAGCGCAGTGCCACGCTCATCAGCAGCGGCGGCAGCGCACCACCACACAGCCCCTGCAGCGCGCGCAGCAGCAGGAACACCTGCAGGTTCGGCGCAAGCGGGCAGAGCACGCCCAGCACCATGAAGCCACCGATCATCGCCAGCGCGAAGCGGCGCAGCGAGAAGGTGGCGGCACACCACGGGGCGAAGGCCATCGCGCTGACCGACATCGCGCTGTAGAGGGCGACGATCCAGCTGCCGTCATCGACGCTGAAACCCATCGCACCACGGATGTCGGCCAGGGCGACCTTGGTGATGTTCTCGTTGAAGCCCGACACCAGCACCGCCAGCAGCACGCCACACAGGCCGACCAGAACGCGGCGGTCGAGCCCGGGGGCGGCGGCAGGACGGGGCGCAGCAGCGGCCGGGACAGCGGCGGCCGGCGTACTCATCGCCGGGCACCGATCCGTGCAGTGCACGGCATGTTGGGGGTCATTGGAATGCGCTCAGTGAAACTCCGGGGAGCGCAGTCTAGGGAGCTGGTACCCTGCGAAAAATGGCGCAGCCCGCATCCCAGGCGTGCGCCAGGCGCACGCATGCAGATGTCAGCGCGGGGCCTCCCCTGCGCTTTCGCACATGGTCTTGATCGAGCGCCGCAGCCACTGGTGGGCGGCGTCGTTGTCCAGGCGTGGATGCCAGGCCTGCACGATGGCGGCGGTGCGCACCGGGATCGGCAGCGGGAACAGGCGCAGCGGCAGGCGCATGCTGACGATCCGCTCCAGCATCACGCTCGGCATCTGCGGCAGGATCAGGTCCGACTCGGCGGCAGCGAAGATCGCGCCGTGGAAGGTCGGGCTGATCAGCGCCACCCGCCGCTGCAGGCCCAGCGTGGCCAGGTCGTCATCGATCGGGCCACGCGGCAGCCCCCGCCGCGACACCGCGATGTGGTCGCAGGCAGCAAAACGCTCGGCGCTGATCTCCTCATCGAACAACGGATGATCTTCGCGCGCGGCGCCCATGAACGAGGTACTGAACAGGTTCTGCACCTTGGTATCGGGTGCATGCTTGCCCGCGGTGCTGATGTACAGGTCGATCCGGCCCTGCGCCATCGCGTCGTCGTCGGTATCGCCCTCGGGCACGAAGCGCAGTACCGCGCGCGGCGCCTGCTGGCGGAACAGTTCACGCAGGCGTCCGCCGAATCCACCGATGAAGACATCGTTGGCGCGGACATTGAAGGTGCGTTCCAGGGTGCGCAGGTCGATCTCGCGACCGGCGTTGAACACACGGTGGGCCTGCTCGATCACATCGCGGACCTGCTCACGCAGCTGCAGCGCGCGGGGCGTGGGGGCCAGACCGCGGCCGGCACGCACCAGCACCGGGTCGCCCAGCGCGGTGCGGATCCGGCCCAGGGTACGGCTCATCGCCGGCGCGCTCAGGTTCATCCGCCGCGCGGCGGCGGCCACGCTGCATTCGTCAATCAGCACGTCCAGTGCCAGCAACAGGTTCAGGTCCGGCAGGGGCATGACAGTCTCCAGTAAATCAGATGACTCTACGACACTTGTAACCACAGCGGATTGCGTTTTACGCATTCATTGACTGCCGCGCACGGCATGGGTGCGCGCAGTGACATCGGCGACCATCCCCGGCCTGCCAAGGAGACATCCATGTTCAATACCCTGCTGGTCGCCCTGGACGGTGGCCCCCAGCACGCACGCGTGCTGGACCTGGCCGCAGCCATCGCCGGCCCCCACAGCCGCCTGCACCTGCTGTGCGTGCTCGACCCCGAATTCGCGCTGGCGGCCGATGCCAGCGAAGCCGACCGCATCGAGTACCCGGAAGCCGCCCGCCAGCGCTCGCGGGCCGAAGCGGTGCTGGCCGAAGCCCTGGCCGAGCTGCGCGAGCGCGGCGTCGACGCCATCGCGCAGATTCCCTCGGGTGACCCGGGCGAAGTGATCAGCGAGCAGGCCCGGCGCCTGAAGTGCGACCTGATCGTCATCGGCCACCGCCACCTGTCCCGCCTGGAACGCCTGTTCGAACCCTCGATCGGGCAATGGACCATCGACCACGCGCCCTGTCCCGTGCTGGTGGAAACCCGCGACCCACGACCCTAGCAACCATGGCCTCCCGTTCCCCGTTGTTTCCCACCCGCGTCAACTACCGCGCCTTCGGCCGCCAGTTCGGCCGCGGCGAACAGGCACTGCTGGCGGCGATACGCCAGCTGCACGATCCTGATCAACAGGCCGATGGACTCGCCCAGCTGAGCAGCCTCGGTATTGATCCCGAAGGCTGCGACGCGTTCGTCGGCCTGCTGCCGCTGCTGGCCACGCCCACCGCCCCGATCGACCTGCTGCCCGCCGGCTCACCGTTCATCGCGGCCAGCGAACTGGACCTGCTGGTCTGCCTGCTGCGCATCGCCCAGTGGCGGCATGCACGCCCGCGCGAAGATGACACGCTGGCACCGTTGCGCCAGCAGCTGGCGCGCTGTGCGATGGCCGTGCAGGCGGCAAACCTGCCGTTGCGCCAGCGCTCGTTGTCACCGGTCGGGCTGAGGCTGCTCGATCCCACCGGCTGGTTGCGGCAGCGCTGACCCGGCCGCACCGCCCGTGCGCAATCACGCACGGGGACCGGGCACCCGGCGCGCTCAGCAATCCATCCTGCCATGCGCACTGCCTTCGTCGTCGAGCACGTGCGCATGCAGGATCACCTGGTTGCGACCGGCACGCTTGGCGGCGTACAGGCCGGCATCGGCATCCGCCAGCAACTGATCGGCGCTGGCCAGAGCCGGCGGGTGCAGGTAGCCCACGCCGATGCTGATACTGACCGACCCTTCCGGCAGTGGCAGCGCCGCCACCGCCTCACGCAGGCGCTCGGCCAGCGCCAGCACGCCCGACAGCGGGCTTCCGGGCACGATCACCGCAAATTCCTCGCCGCCGTAACGGGCAACACTGTCACCGGCACGGCCTGCACTGATCTTCAGGACCGTGGCCACGGCCTGCAGGCAGCGGTCCCCGGCCGGATGTCCGTGGCGGTCGTTGAAGACCTTGAAATGGTCGATGTCCAGCAACAGCAGCCCCAGCTCGCTGCCGCTGCGCCGCGCACGGTTCCATTCCGCCAGCAGCAGTGCATCGAACTCGCGCCGGTTGGCCACACCGGTCAGGCCATCCTGCCGAGCGAGCTGGTCCAGCGATGCCTGCCGTTCCATCAGGTCCACCTGCAACAGGATGCTGCGCACGCCGAAGCCCAGCGTTGCCACCACGAAGCCAGTGACCGCCAGCGGCCGCGCATGATCAACCACCAGGGTACCGACCACCAGCAGCAGCAATGGCAGGATCATCGGCCCCGCCGCCTGCACCGTTCTGCCCAGCCTCGGGTGCATCACGAACGTCGGCGCGGGCGCCTGGCTCATCGCCAGCAACGCCAGCAGCAGGAACGGCAGGTCGATCAGCAGATCGTTGTAGGCACCGAAGGACTGTTCCGAGGTGTAGTGGTTGATGTAGTACGCCACCATCAGGTAGCCCACCGCGTAGATCGCCAGCGCGCGGAAGAAGTTGCGCCGCTCCGGAACGTCGCCCACCAGCCAGCGCACCACCGCGAACCCGGCAATGCACAGATTCTGGATATCGAACATGCGCTGCATGTTGGACAACGCGTGGTCGTCGATGTCGACGCGCGCGGCGAACGACTGCGCATGCACGAAGAACAGCACGCCCAGCAACGCGGCCATCGCCGCGTCGATCAGGCTGATGCTCAGCCGCTCGCGGCGTGCACGGGCCAGGATGAACACCAGCGGCACGCCGTACAGCACATACAGGAACAGGCTGGCCTGCGGCGTGACATCGGCACGGCCGGCACCGAGCGCATCGATCATGTTGACGGCCATGCCACCCGCCCAGAGCAGCAGCGCCAGGGCGGTGGCGCGCCAGCCGAGCGCGGCACGGTCGCGGCGCGCCCGCCACAGGCAGGCGGCTGCCGCCAGCAACGGGGCACCCGTGAGGAACCCGAAGGAACCCGCACCGGCGGGACCCGGCCACAGGGCCACGACCAGGCCGTGGCACAGCACATACAGCAGCGCCAGCACTACCGGCATGCATCCCCCGATCCGCAAGGCCGTATGGGCGCACGATAGCCCCGCCCGCGCCACGGCCACGTGATCCAATACGGCAATACGACACTTCGCGTGCCCCGCCATGGGAGTGCCGGCCGCTGGCCGGCAATCCCGGGGAATCACAGGGCTGCAGGTTGCCGGCCAGCGGCCGGCACTACCGGAAAGCCGTCAGCCGTGCAGGGCGCGGGCGTGGTGGGCGATGTGCTCGCCGATGAAACTGGCGATGAAGTAGTAGCTGTGGTCGTAGCCCGGCTGCAGGCGCAGGGTCAGCGGATGGCCGGCGGCATCACAGGCCTGCTGCAGGCGCTGCGGTTGCAGCTGGGTCTGCAGGAATTCGTCCGCCTCGCCCTGGTCGACCAGCAACGGCAGGCGCTCAGTGGCCACGGCGACCAGTTCGCTGGCATCCCACTGCGCCCAGTCCGCCGGGTTGTCGCCCAGGTAGGCGTGGAAGGCCTTCTGCCCCCACGGCACGTGGCTGGGCGCAACGATCGGCGAGAACGCCGACACGCTGCGGTAGCGCCCCGGGTTGCGCAGCGCGATCACCAGCGCACCGTGACCGCCCATCGAGTGGCCGCTGATGCCGCGCGCATCGGTGACCGGGAAATTCGCCTCGATCAGTGCCGGCAGTTCCTGCGCCACGTAGTCGTGCATGCGGTAGTGCTTCGCCCACGGTGCACGGGTGGCATTGAGGTAGAACCCCGCCCCCTTGCCCAGGTCATAGCTCTCGGCATCGGCCACGTCATCGCCGCGTGGGCTGGTATCGGGCGCGACGATGATCACGCCATGCTCGGCCGCGTAGCGCTGCGCGCCCGCCTTGGTGATGACGTTCTGCTCGGTGCAGGTCAGCCCGCTCAGCCAGTACAGCACCGGCAGTTTCTGCGTTTCCGCCTGCGGCGGCAGGTACACGGCGAACTGCATGTCGCAGCCCAGCGTGGTGGAATGATGCCGGTAGACGTCCTGCCAGCCGCCGAAACAGGCGCGGTGTTCAATACGTTCCATGGTGCTCTCCTGCGCGGCGCGTCAGCGCACGCGTGCTTCTGGTAGATGCCGACCTTGGTCGGCTTATCCACGCGCGGCGTGGATGCCTTTGTTGATCCGTTCATCCAGCTGCGCCAGCAGGCGCAGCAACGATTCGACGCCAGGCTGGCCATCAAGATTGCGCCAGGCCGCCACGGCCACATCGCTGCGCGGCGGCCACTGACCGGCCGCGCGCGCCTCATGAAGGCGCGGCAGGAATACCTGCGCAAGCCACTGCTCGAACGGCATGCCATCGTCGCTGCCGAAGGCCGAGGTCACCGCACGCGGTGGCCCCACCTCCCCCACTACCCAGCCAAGCGCACGCAACGCCTGCTCGATCGGAACCACCAGAGCCGCGCGCGGGTCTTCCGCACGCGGCCGGCGCAGGGCATCAAGCCAGCCCATGACGCGGCTCAGTAGTGGACCACCGAACGGATCGACTTGCCTTCGTGCATCAGGTCGAAGGCTTCGTTGATCTTGTCCAGGTCCATGGTGTGGGTGACGAACGGTGCCAGTTCGATATCGCCCTTCATCGCGTCCTCCACCATGCCCGGCAACTGGCTGCGGCCCTTCACGCCGCCGAAGGCAGTGCCCATCCACTTGCGCCCGGTCACCAGCTGGAACGGACGGGTGGAGATCTCCTGGCCCGAACCGGCCACGCCGATCACCACGCTCTGGCCCCAGCCACGGTGCGCGCATTCCAGCGCCGCGCGCATCACGTTGACGTTGCCGATGCACTCGAAGCTGTGGTCCACGCCCCAGGTGGTCATCTCGACGATGACCTGCTGGATCGGCTTGTCGTAGTCCTTCGGGTTGATGCAGTCGGTGGCGCCGAATTCGCGCGCCAGTTCGAACTTGGACGGGTTGGTGTCCACCGCGATGATGCGGCCGGCCTTGGCCTGGCGCGCACCCTGGATCACCGCCAGGCCGATGCCACCCAAGCCGAACACCGCCACGCTGTCGCCTTCCTGCACCTTGGCGGTGTTGTGCACCGCGCCGATGCCGGTGGTGACGCCGCAACCGAGCAGGCAGACGTGCTCCGGGTTGGCTTCCGGATTGATCTTCGCCAGCGAGACTTCGGCCACCACGGTGTACTCGCTGAAGGTCGAGCAGCCCATGTAGTGGTACAGCGGCTCACCGTTGTAGCTGAAGCGGCTGGTGCCGTCGGGCATCACGCCCTTGCCCTGGGTGGCACGCACCGACACGCACAGGTTGGTCTTGCCGCTCTTGCAGAACAGGCACTCGCCGCACTCGGCGGTGTACAGCGGAATCACGTGGTCGCCCGGCTTGACGCTGGTCACGCCCTCGCCCACCTCCACCACGATGCCGGCGCCTTCATGGCCCAGCACCACCGGGAACAGGCCTTCCGGATCGTCGCCGGACAGGGTGAACGCATCGGTGTGGCAGACACCGGTATGGGTGATCTTGACCAGCACTTCGCCGGCCTTCGGCGGGGCGACGTCGATCTCGACGATCTGCAGCGGCTGGCCGGGCCCAAAGGCGACGGCGGCACGGGACTTCATGGTGGCTTCTCCAAAGACAGGCGGTAACAGGATGGGCGGCGCAATGTTGCGCCGTCGTTTATTTCAGGTACGAGCGGATCAACGCGCTCATGTCGCGCACGCGTTCGGCGCGTTGTTCGTCGGAGGCCGCGGGTTGGCCGAACTCCTCGCGCAGATGGGCCTCCATCACCTCGGACATCAGGCCATTGACCGCGCCACGGATGGCGGCGATCTGCTGCAGCACCGGCCCGCAGTCGGCACCGGCTTCCAGGGCGCGGTCCAGCGCATCGCACTGGCCGCGGATGCGGCGCACACGGGCCAGGACCTTCTTCTTCTCTTCGGGGGAGTGCGGCATGGCGGGGCCACCTCGGAACTATACTGGGGGATAGTATACACACAGGGGCGAATGAAGCCATCTGGTGCTGCCGAGGCATGCCCCAGGGACAGATCAGCCCAGAATATGAATGAACAATAAATGGATTCATTTGTTACTTTTTCATGACGTAGGGTGCCTGCCTTCCGCCCGCGTTTACCCCCGAGTCACATTGGCGTGACCAGGGAGAAATCATGTACCGACCGTTGTTCGCCCGCAGTCGCTTGTCTGTCGCGCTGGGTTCGGCATTGGTGCTGGTGGCCGCCGCACCGGCCATGGCGCAGCAGGCCGCCACGCAGGAACAGAAGGCCGAGCCCGCCAGCAGCAAGACCCCCGTGCAGCTGGACCGGATGACCGTCACCGGCTCGCGCATCTACCGCGCCGGTTTCGACACGCTCGAGCCCGCCGCGGTGGTCAGCCGTGAATCGATCGAGAACTATGGCGACACCAACCTCATCGATGCCCTGACCCGGATTCCCGGGGTCAGTGCCGGCGTCAGTTCGCGCGGCGACCAGGCCGGCTTCGGTGCAGGCGTAAACTTCGCCAGCAAGTTCGGGCTGGGCAGCAATCGCCTGCTGACCCTGGTCAATGGACGCCGCTTCGTCACCTCTACGCCGCCCACCATCTTCGGAGCCGGCGGCGGCTCGGGCATCCAGGTCGACATGAACGCAATTCCCAGCGTCATGGTGCAACGCATTGAAAGCCTGAGCGTTGGCGGTGCCCCCACCTATGGCTCGGATGCGATCTCCGGCGTCAACAACATCATCCTGCGCGACCGGTTCGAGGGTGCCGAAGTCGAACTGGGCTACGGCAGGACCAGCAAGAACGACAACGAGCGCTACTCCTGGTCGGCCATCTTCGGTACCGACTTCGCTGATGGCCGTGGCCACATCGTGGTGGCGGCGGAACTGGACAATGCCGATGGGGTGAACGCGCTGCAACGCGATTTCTACCGCCAGGGCTACAGCCTGCAGGCCAATCCCACGGCGGCCAATGCCACTGCCCAGCCCCTGCGCCGGCCGACCAATGATGGCCGCATCGACGGCAGCATTCCGTTCAACACCGGGCCCCGCGATGGTATCCCCGACCAGGTCTGGATCCGCAACCGGCGCATTGCCAGCATGACCTTCGGTGGCCTGGTGATGCCGGCCACCGGCAGCTACACGCGCAACGGCCTGGGCGACATCCTTGGCTTCGGCCCGAACAAAGACAAACTGTGGCAGTTCAACAACGAGGGCAAGCTGGTCGAGTTCAATCCCGGCACCAGCTACGCGGGCGGCAACGCCTCCGGCGGTGACGGCCTGAACCTGTTCGAGACGGTGCCGCTGATCGCCGACCTCGAACGACGCTCGGTATTCTCCACCGGCAGCTTCGACTTCACCGACAACGTGCGCGGCTTCTTCGAACTTTCGCGATACGAAGCGACCGCCCGCGAAACCCTCGACCAGAACGTCTACAACGCGGTGTCCTTCGGCAATGCGCGCCTGGATGGCGGCGGTACCGCCAGCGGTGCACTGACCTTCAGCGCCAGCAATCCGTTCCTCAGTGCGGAAACCCGCAAGATCCTCGCCGACAACGGCATCACCTCGTTCCGCCTGTCGCGATCTTCGCGCGACCTGTCGATGAACAACGCCAGCACCGAGACCCGCCTGACCCGTGCGGTGCTCGGCCTGAACGGCTTCTTCGAGGTCGGAAAACGCAGCTTCAACTGGGAAGCCAGCGTCACCCACGGCCGCGGTGACTTCGACTACCTCGGCACCGGCCTGATCCAGCAGAACTTCATCAATGCGATCAACGTCACCACCGACGCCAGCGGGCGCATCATCTGTGATGCCACCCGCCCGGGCACCACGGCCGATGCGAACTGCCGCCCGCTGAATCTGTTCGGCGAGAACCAGGCGTCGCGCGAAGCCCTGGACTATGTCTCCACCCGGACCGTGGCCAAGGCGCAGACCCGCCAGACCGTCATCAATGCGTCGGTATCCGGCGGCCTGTTCGATCTTCCCGGCGGCGAGCTGTCCGCAGCGGCCGGCTTCGAACACCGCCGCGAAGAAGGCTCCTTCACCCCCAGCGAGTACCAGCGCCTAGGCCAGGGCCGTTCGGTGCCGACCCAGGCGGCCGAGGGCAAGTACCACACCAACGAAGTGTTCGCCGAAGTGCTGGCACCGCTGTTCAATCCCGACTGGGATATCCCGGGCCTGCATCGCCTGGATCTGACCGCCAAGTTCCGCCGCGTCGACAACTCCGTCGCCGGCGCGTTCAATGCGTTCACCTACGGCATCCAGTACGAACCGATCGCCGGCCTGCA